>NZ_JBHXRW010000075.1:0-32412 GCF_042716635.1 Streptomyces sp. NPDC058664
GCCGGCGAGACCTCGATGACGGCTGCGGCGTCCACCGAACTCAGCCCCCACGCGATCGCCTGCCAGAACTGGACCCGGTCCTCACGCCAGGCAACGCTCGGCCGCCCTGGCGAGGGCATCTGCCCGCGATACTCCCGCACCGCCCGCTGCCGATTCCCCACACCCATCACAAACCCCCAGCTCACGAAGGCGTTGCGACGACCGATTGAATCCACCCAGTACACCTCCGCCGCGGCCTGCGCGAAAGCCGGCGTCCGCCAGTCCGTGAGCGAGATCGGCTCCAGCGCGGACACCGTGCTCGCCGAGTCTTTCAACGCGACCTTCAAACCCGAAACACTCCAAGGCCGAAAGAACTAGTCCAGCGAACGCGTGGCCCGCTTCGACGCCTTCCGCTGGCTCAACCGCTACAGCACCCGCCGACGCCACTCTCGCCTTGGGCAGAGCAGCCCCATCGCTTACGAGACAGCGTCCGCGACAACATCACTACGCTGACCGAAGCCGCATAACCCGTGTCCAGAATCCGGGGGCAAGGCCCATACAGCAGTCCCGCAGCAGGCCAGCTCGCCTCGTGAGCGGGAGTCTGCCCGGGCAGCCACGAGCCCGCCAGCAAGGTCACCAGCAGCCGCACCCGCCAGGCGAAGCCGGGCTCAAAGGAGTCCTGGCCATCGCCGCCGCGGCAGCCGTCCGTTCGAAGAGTACCTACCTCTTCGAGCAATTCCGGCGGCGCGTCGGTGATCGAGGAAAGAAGTCGACCCTCGCCGTCGAACACTCGATCCTCGTGTCTGTCTGGCACAGCCTCACCCGGGGCATCCTCTACCAAGACCTCGGAGACCCGTCGGCTTGTCAGCCAGCTCACGCAACTGGGTTACAACGTGTCTCTCCAGCCCCACCAAACTGCGTTACCTGAGCAGTTTGGGAATTTTCAGATCAGATTGGAGTTAAGCATGTTCTACCTATGGCAACTGGCAGACGGACTGCTTCACTCACTCCAGGAAGACGCTCTTGGAGGGCCCAATGAAGCAGGTATTTAACCGCCGGCAAAAGCTAGCAGCGGTATCTGTCGCGGTCGCGGCGGCCTCACTCATCCCGGTTTCTGCGAATGCCGCGGATATTCCCATTCCCGAAACAATCCAAGTAACCAACTATGGCGGATATGTGGGCCCGACAAACACCAGCACCGCCTCGGCTAAGTGCCCCTCCACGCATCCATTCCTTCGGCAGGCTTCGGGGGGTATGCATGCGAATACAAACGACGGCCCGAAGCTCGATAAGCTTAAGTACCGCGATGGCAGCCTGATGCCCCAAAATTATCCGGGAAGGGTTTATGTCAGCGTAAATAATACGACATCGTTCCAGGATCGGCCCGAGGTAGTTGTACGGGCGGAGATTTCATTGTCATGCTCCAAGAACCCGGTCAAGCGGCTCGATCCGTATTTTATGAAGGTGATCGTGGTCCCTGCGGGACAGACGAAGGTCGCTTCAATCTCCTGCCCTTCCCCATGGAGCTATAAATGGTTGACCTGGAGCTGGAATTCCGCTCCGGGCGACCCGTCTTTGGAAGGGGAAGAAATTCGCGACGGGGCGGGGTCTCGGATAATTTTCCAGAACCCTAATAGTTACGGCATTGCGGCCAGTATTCAACTCTTCTGTTCGTAACCTAGTACTTTCCGGTTAGGAGTGCAGTTGAGGGTTGGGCAGAAACGCAAAAGTTCCTTCCTGGGCTGAGGTGATGGGCCTTGTTGAGGGGTTCTTTCGCCTTCGGAGGAAGTTATCCTCTGTTTGAGGATATCAGTTTCGCAGCCCTTGGCTTGTGGTGTCTAATAACGAGTCGGGGATGGTCAGGCACTCCAGAGCACGTTTGCTGGTGGACCTTGCCGAAGCGGTCGTTTTGGCGGCTGGATATTCCACACCATCAGAACTGCATAATTGTCAAGCATAGAATGCTGCAATACTAGCTGCTGCGTTCTGCGGAGAGGTAGAGATTCATCGTCCAGGTAAGCTCGT
This sequence comes from Streptomyces sp. NPDC058664, assembly GCF_042716635.1. NCBI lineage: Bacteria > Bacillati > Actinomycetota > Actinomycetes > Kitasatosporales > Streptomycetaceae > Streptomyces > Streptomyces sp. NPDC058664. The sequence continues at coordinate 2,005 of NZ_JBHXRW010000075.1, forward strand.
CGGTCGCATGATTGAGAGTCCCGAGACCGCTCGTCCTGGATTTAGACCGTGTCCTATGTGGTGAGGCGAAGAAGCCGTTTGTAGCAGCAGATGGCTGCGGCGAGTCCAAGAAAGGCCAGGTAGTTGCGGGGATGTCGCTCGTAGCGGTGGTTGAGCTGACGGTAGCCGGTCAGCCAGGACATCGTGCGCTCGATCACCCACCTGCGGCGTCCGAGCCGTTCTGACGATTCGATGCCCTTGCGGGCGATGCGGACGCCGATGCGTTTCCCGCGGAGCCATTTCCGCAGTTCAGTTATGTCGTAGGCCTTGTCGGCGTGCAGACGCTGGGCTTGAAGTGACGGCTGCGATGGGGGTCGTGTCTCGTTTGGTGACCCGTGATCATGGGCTTCAGTGCCTGGCTGTCATGGGTGTTGGCGGCCGAGAGGCCGACGACGAGGGGCAGGCCGGTCGCGTCCGACAGGACGTGCATCTTGGAACCCGGCTTGCCCCGGTCCACGGGGCTCGGACCTGCAAGTTCGCCCCGTTACCGTCTTCGTGGCCCCGCAATGGGGTTCCCGGTCTCCGGGCCCGGCATGACTTGCGCCCCTTGTCGATCATGGTCGAAAAAGTGGTGTCACCGGGCCGGGAGGCATGGGCAGACTGAGGTTGATCTCTGGGAGTGGACACCGGGTTTCATGCGGCGAGTGACAGCGTACGTGACGTGATCAGTTGCTGTTCGAACTCGGCTGGTGTGAGGTAGCCGAGGGCGGAATGCCGACGGCGCCTGTTGTAGTACGACAGCCAGCGGAACAGCTCAAGCCGGGTCTGTGCCTTCGAGGTCCAGCGCCTCGCGTGAAGCAGTTCGCGTTTGAGGCCCTGGAAGAACGACTAGGCGAGGGCGTTGTCGTAGCTCGAGCCGACCCGGCCCATGCTGCGCCGGATCCCGTGCCGGCGACACACCTCGGCGAAGGCGGCCGCGCTGTATTGGGCGCCCCTGCCGCTGTGGAAAACGACGCCATGGACATGGCCGCCGCGGGCAGCCACAGCCATCTCGATCGCGTCGGTGACCAGCGAGGTGCGCATGTGGTCAGCGATCGACCAGCCCACCACCCTCCTCGAGCAGATATCGATGACCGTGGCGAGGTAGAGCCACGTCGCGCCGACGGCTATATAGGTGACGTCACCGCACCACCTGGTGTTCAGCCTGTCGGCGGTGAAGTCACGCATCACCAGGTCCGGCACGGGCGGTGCGGTCCGGTCCGCGACCGTCGTCCGCTTCTTCTTCCGCAAGTGCCGGCCCACGATGTGGTTGATCCGCATCAGCCGGGTCACGCGCTTGCGGTTGATCCGCCGTCCCCTCGCACGCAGCTCAGCATGGACGCGCGGGACACCATAGGCGCCGTCGTGCTCAGCGTGGATAGCGCGGGTATCGGCCACGGTCTGCTTCTCCTCGGCCTGGCGCTCGGCGCGGGCCTGCCCGGTGGCCAGATGGCGGTAGTAGCCGGCGCGGGACACCTCGAGCACGCGGCAGATCCGCTTGACGCCGAAGTCGGCGCGGTTGGCGGAGATGAAGTCCCAGCGGTGGGGGCTCACTTCACCTCCCGTGCGAAATAGGTAGCAGCCCGGCGCAGGATCTCGCGCTCGAGGTGCCATTCCTTCTCGGCCTTCAGCAGCCGGGCGTTCTCCGCCCGCAGCCGGACCAGCTCCTCCACCTCGCTGCCGCCCGCGTCGCGTCCGGACACGGCCTGGGCTTCGTCCTTGCGGACCCACGCCCGCAGCGACTCCGCGGTGATGCCGAGCTCTGCGGCCACCGCCGCGTACGTCCGCTTCCCGGCCGCGGCACGGTAGAGCGCGACCGCGTCCTTCCTGAACTCCTCCGGATACGGAGACCTACGACCCACCTGGACATCCCTCCCTGGACCATCAAGATCCATTGTCAGGGTGTCCACTCCAAAGGATCAGCCTCATCCACGTCTTCCTCCCAGGTGAGCATCCAGGGCCCTTCAAACAGGCCGAACTCCGTGCTCACGCAGGCTCTCCACGACACGCCGACACCAGTTCGACACGCCGACAAGGATCACGCAAAGGGTGGGGAGATCACTTGAGCAGGTTTGGCCACCTGAAGAGCGGCACCTGAGGACAATCAAAGAGCGCCATCAGCGGCTGGGGCCCACCGTGCGGGCATTGTTCCAGCGTCATGCCCAAGTCCCCGTCAGTCGACCACCGCGACGATGGGTAGCGGCCTGCCTGCTTCTCGTTGTTCGAGGCGAGGCCTTCAGGGCGCTTGCTCCGATGCCCTAATCATGGCATTTGTGCACACTTTACGGGAGTCACGCCTGGCGCAAGTTGGGCACTGATTACCCATCTGCCAGCAGAGTAACTCGGGTAGCGTAATTTTCGGGACTTATTGCCGAAAAATTCCCGATCGAAATGAAGCAGTGAACCATGTATGAAGAAGTAAGCGCTCAGGAATGCGGGCTATCTAGCGCGCAGTTGGACTTCAATGAAAACCCGTTGGGTCCGTCTCCGCAGGCCATCGCCTTTGTGGTTTCTGCCGCGCAGGATCTACATCGCTACCCGCGTGACGCCGCCAGCCGTGTTTCTGGGCTATTGGCTCGATTTTATGGTGTTTCACCGGACCAGATCCTTCTGGTAAACGGGGTAGATGAGGCCATTGACATCACGCTGGGACTCGTCGATTCGGCGTGGGTGGTGAAGCCTGGATTTGATGCGTACTCTCATCGGGCTGGAGTCCTGGGAAAGAAGGTGCGCTACATTACGCTGGATGACCGTTTCGAGCCCTCATGCGAACCGCAGGAACTGGCGTCAGGCGGGGTGGTATTCCTTGCCCAGCCCCATAATCCAACGGGAAACTTCTTTTCATCTTCGTGGATGGCTGCGGCGGCGACATCGGCCGAACTTATATTCCTGGACGAGACCTACATTGAGTTTTCAGACCGCGACTCCCTCATGCCGTCTGTTTCCGACGACGCCAACGCCAATCTGCTGATATTTCGCAGCTTCTCAAAGGTGTATGGACTTGCTGGTATCAGGCTCGGGGTGCTGGTGGGGTCATCTGACCTCATTGCGTCCCTGCGGGAGCATCAGCGATTTCACTCGGTCGATTCTATTGCATTGCATGCCGCGGAGGGTACTCTCTCGGATCTCGAACATGTTGCCCGGAGCCAGGCTCATATTGCGAGCATGAGGCCGATTTATCGGGCATGCGTGGCGCATAGCGGACTGTTCGATGATGTACCGCCCACGCAGACTAGTTTTGTAATCGGCAAGTGTCGTGAGGGCGTGGATGGTAGTCGCTTGACGATGGTACTCCGGGATCTCGGAGTGGAAGTCAAAGATTGTGCGCCGATCGGAATGCCTCACTGGATTAGATTCAGTATCGGCACGGAGCAGAACCTTCTGCTCCTGGGGTGGGCGCTTTCCGTAGCATCTGCTCGCTTTGAAACCTCAACCGGTAGCTAGCATTAAAGCTCACCAAGCCTGCTTTTAAGTTCAGATAGAACACAGAAAACGATAGGGTAATTTGTGATCGAGAAAGATTTCGAGAACCGGCTGATCGATGCCCTTCAGCCAGTGAGGTACTTTGCGCTGGCGCATGGAATTCACCAACTCATGCGTACAGGCCTTTTTCAGGAGTTGGATTCTGATCCTGGTCTGGACACAAGTTCGCTAGCCGGTCGGCTCGATCTCGATCCACGCCGCCTGGCAGGCCTGTGCCGATATCTGGCGAATGAAGGTCTTCTCGTCGAGTCGGATGGCTGGCGTCTGACGGAGAAGGCACGTTCCTACGCGCCCTTTGAAGCGTGGTACACCCTGTTGATCGGTGGTTACTCGACGACGTTCACTCAGTTGGGAGACGTCCTAAGGTCCGGTGCCCCCTGGGCCACTCGCGATGGCGCAAGTGTCGGCGAGGGTAGTTGCGGCATGAGTCTGTACGATGCACTGCCCCTGGTGGACCGGCTCTTGGAACGCTTCGCCGATGAGCAGCTCACCGTGGTCGATCTGGGGTGCGGTGATGCCTCGTTCCTGATCCAACTCCTGGAGCGGCACCCTAAGTGGAAGGGCGTCGGCGTCGAGCCGGACGCGGGCGGGGCCAAGCTTGCGCAAGCCCAGGTTGACCGTCTCGGACTGGCCCACAGGGTGCGTATTCACAACGCCAAGGCCGAAGACGCCACGCGTCTTGAGCTGTCCGGGCAGTCCGAACGTGTGTGCTTTCTGACGGCGTTCGTGCTTCAAGAGATGTTGGAGCAGGAGGGGGCCGAGGCAGTCGAGGCGCTGCTCAAGGACGTCTTCACCAAATACCCGGACGCCCACTGGGCGGTGATCGAGGTAGACCAGCGGCACGACGACCCCAGCGTCATGGCTCATGGACTCGGGCTCGCCTACTACAACCCGTACTTTCTGCTGCATACCATCACCGAACAGCGCCTGGAACCGAAACAGTTCTGGGAGACGATGTTCCGCCGGGCGGGGCTGGCAACCCTGGCCAGTGGTCATCCCGACCAGCGGGTCGACTCCACAGCACTAGAACTGGGCTATCTGCTCGGCACGCAGAGTGAGCAGGGGTAACGACACGATGATCCTGGCTCTCCTCAGCCCGTCCCACCGCCACCGCCACGACCGCCTGCCCTTGCATACCTGGCTCGACGGCAGGTCGGAGCAGTTGGCCCTTATCACCTCCCGCGATGCCCCGGTCTCCGTGGCTGCTACGGACATGGACATCCGGGTCGACGACTACTCTGATGATCGCCTTGTGATGGAAGCGGCGCGTGCCGCACACCGGATCGAGCCGGTAACTGCCGTGCTGTCGTTCGCCGAGAATGACGTCACTCGGGCGGCGGCAATACGCGCCGAATTTGGCATTGCAGGGCTACTGCCCCATGACGCGAGAGCGTATCGGGACAAGCTTGTGATGAAACACCATGCAGCCCTCGGTGGCATCCGCGTGCCGAAGCACACGCCTGCGGAGCATATCTCCGATATACAGTCATTCATGGAGATGCTGGGGGGCCCGGTTGTCGTCAAGCCCCGTGGCGGCGTCGGGTCGCTGGGTGTGGCTATCCTGAGGACCCCTGACGACGTTGCTCGTTTCGACGAGTCTCTCCTCACCGTCGGCTATGAGGTCGAGGAATACATTGACGGCGACCTGTACCACGTGGACGCACTGTTGGTCGATGGCCGGCCGGCCGTAGCGGTACCCTCCCGCTACGTCGGCAACGGGTGCCTGTCCCACTGGTCCGACGAACCGAGCGGAAGCTACACCGTCGCGCACTCAGACCCGCTCCACGCGAGCCTCGTCCATGAGACCCACCTTCTGGCCGCTGCTATGCCTGGCGCTCCCGGTTTCATGCACGCGGAGTTTTTTATTACTCCCGAAGGGCAGATTGTCCTGTGTGAGGTCGCCGCCCGGGTCGGGGGCGGCCCCGTACCCGCCATGCTCACACGTGTATTGGGGCTCGATCCCCGCCACCTGTGGGCACGCACGGAATGCCGGCTCCCGATAGACCTCCAGGCCGTCCATGACCATCTGCGCAGCGCCCCGATGGTCGCAAATTTCGGGCTGCCGCCGAGAAACGGAACAGTGGAACGGGTTCCTACCGATCCCTCCCAGATTGATGACTTCGCCCTGCATACACAGGCAGGCGATGAATGGGGCGGCGCTCGCTACGGCGACAGGGCTTCCAGCGACTTCATTGCCACATGGACCGTCTCCGCCCCGGACGAAGCTCGGCTACTCACCCAACTGTCAAATACAGCCGCCCGTATCGCGGAAGGGTTCTCCTGGAGCGCTCAGCCTGCACCAAATTTCGAATAATACAGATGCCGGGGCGGCGCAAGATTCCGCAAGTGGCGAGCACCTCATGCACTGATCTTCTCACCTAGCTTTGCCGTCCTACGAGTAGGGCGGCAAAGCTAGGTGCGCAGTACCTGGCTAAGAGCTGTCCCGTAACTCCGTGGACCACTCACCGGCGTCCGATTTAGACCGACTAGCCGGATCGACGTCGAGATCGCGAGTCGGGGCAGAATCGAGCAAGGCGATCCGATGGCGGTGCCCCGCTAACCCCTGCGTCGAGTTACGGGCAGCCTTTAGTACGCCGATTTCGAGGATGATGATGAAACTGGTTCAACAATTTCGGTCCTTCGATCGGACTGTACAGCTACTCCTGATCAACCAGTTCACCATCAGTCTCGGATTCTATATGCTGATGCCGTACCTGGCCCAGCATCTGTCCAGCACGCTGGGAATTGCAGCCTGGGCTGTCGGATTGATTTTGGGTGTGCGAAATTTCAGCCAACAGGGAATGTTTCTCTTCGGAGGCACACTGGCCGATCGGCTCGGTTACAAGCCCATGATCACTGCCGGCCTCGTGCTCCGCGCTATCGGATTCGCTGCACTCGGCTTCGTACATTCGCTACCCGCACTGCTCGCGGCATCCGCTCTCATAGGTCTCGCGGGGGCACTGTTCAACCCAGCTGTCCGCGCCTACCTGGCTCTTGAGACCGGTGAGCGGCGGTTGGAAGGCTTTGCGCTCTTCAACGTCTTCTTCCAAGGCGGAATCCTGCTTGGCCCATTGGTAGGAATGGCGTTGAGCGGAATCAGCTTTCAGCTTACCTGCGTAGTATCCGCTTCTATCTTCGTCATCCTCACTGTCGCACAGTTGCGCGCCTTGCCCGCCCGAACTGCTTCAGCCGGAACGGAGCGTCAGGAATCGGTCTTCTCTCAGTGGCGGACCGTCGCAAGGAACCGCCCCTTCTTGTTGTTCTCCATCGCGATGATCGGCTCGCAGGCACTCTCCTTCCAGATCTACCTTGCCTTGCCTCTGGAACTGAAGCGAATTGCCGGAGAAGGCTTTGCCGGATCCATCAGCGTCGGACTGATCTTCGTCCTTCCAGGGTTGGCGACCATCATCTGGCAGACCCGGCTTACGGCATGGTGCAGAAAAAAACTCGGCTCCGCACGGGCACTGATACTTGGACTGGCCTGCATGGCGTTCAGCTTCATGCCACCACTGGTGGCGTCCGCCGCCATGACACCATCGCAGGAAACTAAGTATTGGTTCCTGATCGGCATTCCGATACTGATGGCAGCTCTGCTTCTGAATCTCGGAACCATGCTGTCCTACCCATTCGAAATGGACATCATCGTCACCCTCGCCGACAATCGCTACGTGGCAACACACTACGGCCTCTACAACACCCTCTGCGGTATCGGGATCGCCGCTGGGAACCTTATGGCCGGCGCAGTACTAGATACAGCTCACGCGACAGGAGCACTTGAATTGCCCTGGGCTGTTCTCTCCGCCGTCGGCTGCGTCAGCACAGTTGCCATAGCCGTTCTTCACCGCTCCGGCCGTCTGATCCCGCCGGTGTGACGGAGTGCTCTTTCCACGAAAACGGGTTCTGGCACACATTTCGTGATGCGGATTCACTAAGTTCGTCCAGCCTTCGAATAGTGCTGATTATGCTTCCGCTCCTCTTGCAGACGTCATTTTGACGCAACTGCGCACGGAACGTGTGCTAGATCCCATTACTGCTCGATAAACCAGTAGATGAGTACGGGGGCCAGAGCCGAGTCGGAGAGGGTCAGCCGGGCGGGCGAGCCCGCCGGTTACCCCCATCCGGAGCTAGAGTCTCGGTGAGGCCGAACAACTGCCGGCAGGACACCTCGGTCAGCACGGGATCGAAAAGCATGGCTTGAGCCCACTCCGGCTCCAACATCTGCGGGGTGCGGGTCGGCGGGAGCAGGGGGAATGGCTGAAGTGCAGGACATAGCTCCAGCTGCCGCTGAACGCATGTCGGGTCAGCGGGCGGCCGCTCTAGTCCATGGTGACGTGTGAGAAGAGACGATGCTCGACCTTGTTCCACTCTGATGTACCAGGTGTAGGTGACACACGGTGATCTTCAGACCGGTTTCAGCAGCGAGTTTGTCCAGTTCGAGTTTCCAGGTGCGGATGCGGTAGTCGTTGCAGCCGCTCGGCTCTCGGTCTTCCAATGGCCGACCCTTTACGGCCAGGTGGGCCCGGTCACCTACAAAAAACGATCAACTACGCTGGCCACCGACGCATAACAACCAATGCCCACGATCAAGGGTGAAGACCCGGGATCTGAAGTGGAGCACGGGTTACTCATCACCTCTAATAGAACCCTGATTATTTTGAGATCTAGGCGAGGATTGGCATCAGTCGCCGGAGATCTTGAATCCTCGCTTTAGCGGTCTAGCGTTCACTGCTGGGTAGCTGGAGATACCTGATTTAAGTCCCGTGCGCGTAGATGGCTTGCCCCTTAAGGGGGCACGCTATCGCGGCAGGCGGCAAATTGGATTGAGCTGCTTGTTGCAAATTGCCTCACGCTTGCTATAGAGGCGTCCAATTGGGATCGTGGTGCTGCGAGACCGGGCGCCTAGGATGAAAGAAGGAATAGTGAAATCTATTAAGGTTATGAGTGCCGCAGTAGCAGCTGTCTCCGTAACTGCGGGTGCGCTCGTGTTTGCTGGCTCAGCCAGTGCGACTTCGGACAATCGTGTAACTGTCAAGAATTTTGGCTCGGTTGGCCCTCAAGGGTCACTCACCATCAGTGCGAAATGCCCGTCTACGAACCCTTATCTCACTGCCCTGACTGCAGAAGGGAACGGGCAGGGAATTACTCCGGATCCCAGTTCCGGGAAAGAGTTCAAGCTAGAGACAAAGGTAAGTGTTAATAGTGTCGTAATGTCAAACTACCCGGGTCCCTCGAAGGTTCAATTCTCTAACTCTTCCACGTATGCCGATAAGCCAGAAGTCAGGGTCGTCATGCAGATTTCCTTGGAATGTTCAAATGTGAACCCTGGGCATCTTCCTGAACTTTTTCGGGTCTCCACTAAAGCGTTTACGAACCCTAAGCCACTCCCCAACGGGGGCTACCTGGATACGAGGGTCTACACTAACTGCCCGGCCGGTACACACATCGACTATGACACCGAATATGGGGGTGCCCACGCCGAGTTCGATGACGATTACGTGAGTGTGCGTGCCAGGGGGGTATCTCTCGGTGAGACGCGCATGTCAGCGCCGTATTATGGGCTCACGAGCGAAACGGCACATGAAATTCGTCAGATTCTGGAATGTGCTCAGGACTGAGTTCATCTGTTCAATAGGGATCAGGCGAGTTCACTTGGGTATATATTGAACCGTTTTCATCCTGAATAGTTGCAGTTCAGGAGGGTGCAAACGGCCTGGACGATGGTGCTGATGCGGCGGGTGGAGCATCCGGCTCGTCGAAGGATTTACCAGGGATTCAGTAGTGCGAAGGCCCGTTCGCCGGGTGCTCTGAGTCGGGTGTGGTTGCGGTTGAACTGCTGGTAGTGCTCTTCGGTTGTTCGCGGTGGTGGTAGTGCGGGCGGTGGCGTCGGCGTCCTAGTAGGCGCGGTCCGCAAGGATGAGAACCTGCCTGGTCAGGTAGGCCTGGACGATGTCGTGGGCGCAGGTTGCGGTCAGATCAGTTGCGGTCAGATCATGAGTGCGGCCAGCGTCGCGCGGGAGAAGCCAGCGTGGGGTGCCGTTGGCCTGGGTGATGACCTGGATGTTCATGCTGTGCTTGCGGTGTTTCATGGAGTTACAGTTCGTCCGCGGCGATGCGGTCGGTGGGATCAGGGTGCCGTCGGCAATGGTGAAGTTGCCCTCGCCCAGGCCGGTCAGGGCCTTGCGCAGGCCTGGCGCCCAGGCCGCGAGGACGTCGAGGGTTTCGTCGACGTAGCGCCAGGCCGTCGCGGTCGAGACACCGAATCCGGCCGTGAGATGGGCGAACATCTCGTTCTTGCGAAGGTGGGCCAGCGCGAGGAGGACTGCCTGAAGCAACTGAGCTTTCTCCCCAGCGAGTTCAGTTCACGCCTTCGGGCGTAGATCAGCCAGGAGACATGCTCGACCAGTTCATACGGGACGTCGAGCATGGAAGGATACGAAACCAACAGAGCCCCTGGGCTATCGGCAGTGTCGAGTGGAATCAACACCACCGACGACCGAGGGCTCTGCCAGGTCACCACCTTAGCTGACCAGGTCTTATAGCCTCTCAAAGGTAGGAGAGGAGAGGTTCGCTGGCCTCACATTCGCGCAATACGAGAAGGGTGCGGCATCCCGGATGGGATGGCGCACCCTTTTGACATGTGCTTCTGGAGTGCTGTCCGTCCACGGCAGACCGTGCGGGCCTGACCGGAGCCGGGCGTGGATCGGTTCGTACCGGACCGCCAGCCCGCCGTCTCAGGTCCGGCCGTGACCTGCCGTGGTAAGCGAACCCGTAGTCACCAGCTCTGACCTACCACCACCCTTACCACGTCACTGACCGTGAGGAGTTATGGCCTTGTGACGGCCGGGTGGCCTGGGTGGTCAGCGGCACGGTGAGCACGCCGTCGAAGAGTGGGGCATCGACCCCGACGAGTTCTTCGAGGAGCCACCGATGCCCCCCTCTCCGCCACGCCGCGACCGGCACGCACCCCATCCTTCCGCTGCGGGAGGGCCAGCCTGGAAGACCTCTGTACTGCGTGTCCGGCGTGCGGCCCTGACCCGGTTCGGTGTGTGGGCGGCGCTCGCCGCCGGGCCCGTCGCGCTCCTTGCGAACTGCGATCGCCCTGCACCCGCCGCCGTCGAGCGGCCCGCCACCGTGACCCGGACCGTTCAGCCAGAGGCCACGGTCGAGAGTGGCCCGGCTGGGTACGCCGAACTCGTCCTCGGCCTGTGGCTGGGCGCCGGTTCGGACGTGGACGGCGCGGCAGCCCGGCAGCTTCGGGCGCTCGCGCCGTCGGTACGGATCCCGGAGTGGGGGCAGCGGGCGGTGGCCGTCGAGCGGCTCGCCGCGGTGCGGACCATACGGCACAACGCCGACGGTTGGGCGGTCACCGTCGCCGCCCAGTTCACCGATGCCGCCGAGACGCCCGAGCGCGAGAGTGCCACCGGGCTGCGGTACTTCACGATCCCCGTCGTCCTTCAGCAGCCCGGCAAATCCGGCGCCATGGGATTCGCCGCCGCCGGGGCGCCGATGGAGGTCGCCGGCCCGGCCCCCGGGCAGATGCCCGCCTCCCCATACGGAAGCTCCGTTGAGGACGGTCCGCTCGCCCACAGCGTGACCGGGTTCCTGACGGCGTTCCTCGGCGCGGAGGGCGGCGCGGACCGTTACCTCGCCCCCGGCGTGGTCCTGCCCCGTCCCGATACCAGCGGCTATATCGCCGTCCAGGTCGACCAGGTCTTGGCCGATCGCCGTACGGACGGCCAGGAGCGCAGCCGGGATGGCGCCACCGCCCGCGTACGCGCCGAAGTGACCGCGACCGACACCGCGGGCCGCAAGTGGCCCCTGTCGTACGCGTTCGCCCTGACGGCCCGCGCCGGCCGCTGGGAGATCGCTGCGCTCGACTCCGGCCTCGGCACACCGCCCACGAACCCGGCGAAGCCGCCCGCACCTTCCGCTTTCTCCTCCCGCTCCACCGGCCCGGCTGCGCCGGACCGGACCCCCGCCTCCTGAAAGAGAGAGACCTCATGAACTCCGTCGACAACGCCGTCGTGATGGCAGCCGCGTTCAAGGACATCGGCAACCACCTGTTCGGCATCGGGGAGAACTGGGCCGAACGCGCCCTGAAGCTGTTCATCCTGGCGGCCGTCGTCATCACGGTCGTCACGAAGATGAGCCTGAAGGCCGCCATCGGCTCCGTGATCGCCCTGGTGATCTGCCTGGGCATCTACAACGCCCGCACCGAGCTGGCCGACGCCTTCAAGCAGGAGCTGACCAACGTCACCACCTCCGATCCGGCGCCCCAGTCCATGGGACGCGTGCACACCGGGACAGGCGCACCGGCAGCCGGCGGCGAGCGGACCGCATGAGTACCAGCGCCTCGGCCCGGGTCGGCCGTAGCTACACCCGGGCCCGCCTGTTTCCGTGGGTGCTCGGCAAGATCGGCGACTTCGTCCTGTGGCTCGGCCCGTACAACGCCCCCCAGCTGATCATCGCCGCCGCCGGGGTGTTCCTGCTCATCAAGACCTTCTCCTGGTGGGCCGGACCGCTCGGCCCGGTCCCGGTCGTCGCACTCGGGGTTGCCGTGTGGGCGGCCCGGGCCAACCGGATCGCCGGCCGCGCCCCGCTGTGGATCGCCTACGGCACCCTCCAGCGGGCGCTCCAGCCCCCCACAGGCCGGATCGCCGGCCGCACCGCCCGCCTCCCCAGGCCCCGGCTCCTCACCGGGACGTTCCTGATCGAGCACACCCCCGCCCCTGTGCCCGTACACCACCCGGCTTCCGCGATCACAGCACCCTCCACTGCACCCGACCCCCGCCCCCGCCACCGGACTTCGGCCCGGGGCGGGGGCCCGGCCCCCACCCCGCTGCAGCAGATGCTGCGCGAGCGACCGAAGGCAGCTACGCGATGAAGGTCCCCATCCGCCACATCGTCGACAACGTCGTGTGGTCCACCACCGCAACCGCCTGGGCAATCTGGTCGGTCACCCCGGCCGGATCCCGCTACATGGACGACCGCACCCGCGACGAACTCATCTCCCGGGTCACGACCCTGGTGCGCTCCCTGCCCGGATCGGCCCGCCTGTACGGGCTGTGTGCCCGGATGGACCCGGCCGAGGTCGTTGAGAAGACCGTGGAGGGCGTCGACTACCGGCGTCACGAGGCGTGGGCGGAGGTCGCCCAGGAGCGGCTGCGGCTGCTGGCCGGCGACGACCTGGCCTCTGCGGTGGAGATGCACCGCAGGACCCTGTGGCTCGCCGTGCCGCTGGAGCAGGCCGGGGCGAAGGCGCAGTGGACGGCGGCGGCCGCGTCCGCGTGGTCGGAGCTGTCGGGCATGCTCGGTCTGGCTCCCGCGCCGGTCACCGGCCGCGAGGCCGCCGCCTGCCGGGCGCGGGTCGAGCAGTTGGAGGCGGAGCTCGACGGCGGCCTGGAGCTGCGCCGGGCGCAGCCGGCGGAGATCGCGTGGATGTACCAGCACGCCGTCGCCCGCGGCCTGGACGGCGAACTCCTCAGCCAGGCCGAGAAGTCGCCGTTGCGGGGCAGCCGGTTCGTACGAGGAGAACTGAGGGCGCCGTCGCACGCCGACCTCGGACAGGTACGCCTCCTGGAAGGCGGCGACCACCACGACACCCACGGCACCGGCCGGGGGAGCGGTGTGAGCCGTGCACGTCGGGCCGGGATGCTGGTCGGCCGCCGGTGGCTCCAGGTCGACTCCGAGGCGGGCACCTCCTACCAGGCACACCTGGCGCTCGCGGAGATGCCCCGCCACTTCACCGCCGCCGGCGGCGGCTTCCTTGCCGAGCTGGACCGGATGCCGTTCGGCGTGGACTGGGTCGTCGACATGACCCTGGTCGAGGCCGAGAAGGTCCTTGCGGCGGTCACGAAGAAGAAGCGGGACCTGGTCGACCAGGCCGAGCAGTACGCCGCCCGGCGCGCGACAGGCCTGCCCGAGGACATGCACGACGCCGCCGACGACCTGGGCGACCTCGGCACCCGGGTATCGCGGACGAGCGTCGAGGTCGAAGTCCAGGCAGTCACCGCCATGACCGTGTGGGGGACCGACCCCGCCGAGTGCGACAGGCGGGCCGGCGCGCTCCAGGCCCGGCTGCGGGGCGCGAACTACCGGCTGGTCCGCCCCGTCGGCGGCCAGGAACAACTCTTCACCCTCAGCCTCCCGGCCGCGCCCACACCGCCCGCAACCCGCCAGTACGTCCAGCACCAGCTGGGCGAGGACTGGGCGATGCACGGCGCGTTCACCGAGCAGACCTTCGGCGACCCCACCGGCGCCATGATCGGCTTCTCCCAGGACGTCGGCACCATCTCCCCGACCCTGCTGGACATCGCCGACGCCCCCGTCCGCAACGCAAGCGCCTCCTTCGCTCTCGCCGGCGACCTCGGCGGCGGCAAGTCGACCCTGGCCAAGCTCATCTCCAGCTCGATCGCCGACCGGGGCGGACGCATCATCGCGATCGACCGCACCAAGTCCCGCGAATGGGCCCGCTTCGCCCGCACCGCAGCCGCCGGCCGCTGCCAGGTCGTCGATGCCGCCCAGGCCGAGCTGTCCATCGACCCGCTGCGCGTCTTCCCCGACCCCGCCGTCGGCGCCCGCTACGCCCTCAGCTACCTGACGCTGCAGCTCGGCATCGGCCCGGTCACCGAACACGGCGCGCTGCTGAAAGCAGCCGTGAAACAGACCGCCGCAGCCCCCACCCCGTGCATGGCCGGCGTCATCGCGGCCCTGGAGGAGGCGGCAGAGCAGGACAGCGCACGCGGGCAGCGCGCGGCCTCGCTGGTCGAATGGCTGCGGGTCGCCGCCGACGAGCCCCTCGCCGCAGCCGTCTTCGACCCCACCCTCCCGCCGCTCGATCTGCTCTCCACCGTCTCCTCCGACTTCGTGGTGATCACCACCACCGGCCTGACCCTGCCCCCGAAGGAAGCGGCGACCAACCCCGAACTGCTGCGCAGCCAGCCCCTGGAAGCACTCATCGGCCGCGCCGTGCTCTACCTCATCGCCGCGCTCGCACGCGAAGCCGCCTTCACCGACCCCCGCTTCACCCTCATCCCCCTCGACGAGGTGTACTGGCTGACCTCCTCCGCCGAGGGCCAGGCGCTGATCGACGAGATCGTCTACGACGGCCGCAAGCACGGCGCCGGCGTTGGACTCGGCTGCCACGACGTCGACGAACTCGGCACCTCCACCACCCGCGGCCTGTTCGCCTACCGGTTCCTGGCCCGCACCGCCGACCCCGTCCTGGCCGCCCGCGGACTGGACTGGCTGGGCCTGGACGGCACCGACAGCGAACTCCTGCGCATGGTCACCACCGACCTGTCCCCGTTCGGCAGGAAGGACCGGGCCGGCGAGTTCCTCGCCCGCGACCCCCGCATGAGCATCGGCCGCTTCAAGGTCCTCGTCCTCGACCTGGCGCGGATCACCAACGGCATCTACACCACCCCCGCCGACACCACCCCGGACCCGTCCGCCGCCACCGCCGGGAGCCCGCGATGAGCAACACCTTCCACCGCCCCCTCGCCCAGCGCGCCCGCACCCTGCTCACCCCCCTCGCGATGTGCGCCGCGCTCATCGCCGCACTGGTCTTCGTGAACACCACGGGACCGAGCAACTGGTGGCCGCGCACCGGGGAGGCCTTCGCCGCCTCTCCCCGCGCACAGCCGGCCCCCGACACCCCAGGTCGTGACCGCTGCCGGTACATCACCGGCCCCGCCCACGACCACTGCCCACAAGGCAGCCACACCCAGCAGGCCCAGGCCCAGGCTCCCGCCCCCGGCCGCGCCGCAGTCCTGCACGTGGCGCTGCTGCTCCTGCCCGTCGCGGGCCTCGCCACCATCACCGCGAGCCGCCGGAGGCCCCAATGACCGCCCCACGCGGCCGCCGTACGGCCACCGTCGTCACCGTCACGCTGCTGCTCATGGCGGCCGGTACCGGCATGGCGTCCGCCGCTGACGGCCCCGACTCCGGCGGGCTCCTCGGGCCGCTGAACGTCGAGTCCTCCGAAGGCGCCCCGCTCAACCGCTACGAACTCGACCCCTCGGCCACCGCACCCGACGCCACCGACGTGCCGGGCGGTTCAGCACCGCCCAGCCTCCCCGAAGTCACGACCGGCCCAGCGGACGGCGTCATCGACATGGTCCGCCGGCTCCTGGCCTCAGGCCTGTTCGCCTTCTCCCGCACCGTGACCGGCTTCGCCTGCTGGCTGGTCGACTGGGCCTACCGATTTCCGATCATGGACAAGCTCAGCTCGCCCGCCCAGAAGCTGTCCGACGCCTACGAGTCCCAGATCATCAGCCCTCACGGCCTCGCCGGCATCTGCCTGGCCTGGGCCTTCGTCTTCGGGCTCGTCATCGCCATGCGCGGCAGGGTCGCCCGCGGCGCCGGAGAGATCCTGCTGACCCTGCTGATCGCCGGCGTCTCCGCCACCACCGTCGTGCAGCCAGCCATGATCCTCGGCTACGACGGCCCCGTACAGCAGACCCAGCGCGCAGCCCTGGAAGCCGCGACCCTCACCGCGAACTCCGGCCAGCTGCCCAACACCACAGGCCCGTGCGACTCCATCACCGGCCCCGCACACACCACCTGCCTGCGCAACCAGACCCGCCCCGGCGCCGCCCCCCAGCCGAAGCCGGACCGCACCAAGCAGTGCGCCGCAGTCACCGGCCCGGCCCGGGACACCTGCCTGCACGGCGAGCGCCCCCTGAACGCCGCCGACGTCTCCAAGCCCATCACCCGCACCCTCGTCGTCCAGCCCTACATGCTGCTCCAGTACGGGCGGATCATCGAGACGGACAGCCCCCTGTACGCCGTCCACAAGAAGTTCATCGCCCCGCCGCCGGCGCCCAAAGACGACGACAACCCCTGCAACCTTCTGAGAGGCCCCGCCCGCAAGTACTGCGGGGACAACGCTTTCGCCGGCCGGGCAGGCGAGTTCGAAAAGCTCGGACCCGAAGGCGCCGCCGTCGCCGCCCACATGCAGAACACCGACTGGGACACGGTGCTGGGCGCCGCCCTCGTCCTCCTCGCCGCCCTCGTCATCACCCTGATCATCTTCGCGATGGCCATGGTCCTCATCGCCGCCCAGTTCGGCTGCGTGATCGCCGCCGTCGGCGCCGTCGTCGTCCTCACGCTGTCCCTGCTGCCCGGCCCGACCCGCGGGCTGCTCTGGCGATGGCTGGGCTACCTCGCCGGCAGCATGCTCACCCTCTTCGCCATCGCCGTCTTCATCCCCCTCTTCGGCGTCGGCGCCCGCATCCTCCTCGCCGACAGCAGCACCCCCCTGCTGGAACGCCTCTTCCTCCTCGACGGACTGGCCATCACCGCCCTCGTCATGCACCGCCGCATCATCCGCGGCACCGGCCAGATCGGCCAGCGCATGGCCAACCGCATGCGCTACTCCAAGATCGGCGGCAGCCACACCATGGGCGAGAACTCCGCCGCTACCGCAGCAGCCTTTGCCTCGCTCGGCTACGGTGGTGCAGCCGGATCCCCCGCCCACACCGCCCTGCTCACCCGGCAGACCGGGGGAGCGGGCCGCCTCGCAGCCGAAGCGCTCGGCGAAGGCCGCCGGGCCCTCATGCCGCTCTCCCTCGGCATGCGCGCGGCCCACACCGTCCTCATCGGGCCGAAGCGGCCTCCCGTCCGGCCCGAACCCGTGGGCCCCGACGGCCTGGTCCTGCCCCCCGGCCGCCGTACGGACGCCGACACCCCCCACGCCGCCCCGGGCGAGCCCGCCGCCGAGCCGAGCAGCCGCTCCACCCGCCCGTCCGCGACGCAGACACCGCAGACAGACCGCCCTCCGCTCATTCCGGCCGGGAGCCGCCTGGAAGCCTCCCTCCGCCGCACCCGCGCCGGCCGGGTCCTGGCCGGCACCACGAAGGCCGCGTTCTACTCCACTGTCGGACTGCCCGCCACCTGGACCCGCGTACGCCGCTTCAGCGGCGAACTCTCCCGGGAACTGCACAACGAACTCGGCCTCCAGCGCACCCACTACCAGCGCGTCTCCAGCCGCTGGGCCGACGACACCACCGCCGCGTTCACACCGCGCCGCGACCGCGACAGCCGGGAGCAGACGCCTACCGAGCGCCGCTCCTACCCGGCCGCCACAACCGAAGTGCCCCGCACCCGCCGTACCGGCCGTATCCGCCGCACGCGCCGGCCCGATGCCAGGACGCACAACACCCCCGACCTCCGCCCAACCCCGGGGGACATTTCGGTGGCCGACTGGCGTGACCTCTGGCGCGAGCACGACGCGAGGGGCGGAGCGTGAAACGCCGAATCGGATGCGGAGCCTTCCTCCTGGCCGTGCTCGCCGCCCCGGTCCTGCTCGCCATCATGGTGGCCGTCCGACCGGAGCCCGCTCCCGCCCTGGCAACGGTGGGCCAGGTCGCCGGCATCCCGCAGCGCTCCAAAACCTCCCCTCCTTGGAGTGGCGGAAAAGCCCCTAGGCGGTCGTCACGTCCCGTCTGGGGGCTTTTGCATGCTCCGGTAGCCCGCAGCGTTATGGTCTGCCCGACACAGGGAGATCCTCAGCAGGAGTACTGCTTGCTCTATCCGTGGCTCCCCTGATCAGGCTTTCCTTGCTCGAGGGGTTGCTCGGCAGATGAAGGTCTTGGGGGACTTTTCCTCTGTTGGGCAGCCAGGTGAAGCTGGTTGTGTTTCCCTCCGACCTGCACGTGTTGCCTGAGCACGTATCTCACCTTCGATGCGCCGGCATGGCCAGTGCCGCCCGGTAGTGCCGGCGCATCGCCCCTCTCGCAATCAAGAAAGCCAGCCGTCGACCGCCAGGCTGTCTTTGCCAGGTTGTTCGGGCCCCACCGGAACGGGGTGAGAAGCGACTCTGGCTGCGGCAGGCGGTTCGAATGGCGGCCGGCGGGTGGTTCGCGCACAAGCGAAATCAACGAGAAGAGGCCATCAGGGGCCTAGTCTTCTGAGTTAGGAGTTCTGTTCAGTTGTATAGGTTTGGCCTGTGGCACGTACTGGGCGGCCGAAGGCCGAGTTGATCCTGCCCGGTGAGGAGCGGGCCGCGCTGGAGGGGTGGGTGCGGCGTCGTTCTACGCCGCAGGCGTGGGCTTGAGGTGTCGGATCATCCTGGCCTGTGCCGAAGGTGCTTCGAACAAGGACGTGGCGGCCCGGCTCGGTTCGACCGCGCATGCGGTGGGCCGTTGGCGGGCGAGGTTCGTCGAGCACCGCATCGCCGGCCTGGGGGACATGCCCCGCAGCGGTGGCCCCGGTCGGTCACCGACGAGCAGGTGGCCGCACTGGTCACCAAGACGCTGCAGTCGACGCCGAAGAATGCCACGTATTGGTCGACACGGTCGATGGCGAAGGAACTGGGTCTGTTGCAGCCGACTGTGTCGCGGATCTGGCGGGCGTTCGGTCTGCAGCCGCACCGTTCGGAGACGTCTGTGCTGTCGACGGACCCTTACTTCGTTGACAAGGTCCACGACGTCGTCGGCCTCTACCTGGACCCGCCCGAGCGGGCCCTGGTCTTCTGCGTGGACGAGAAGTCGCAGATCCAGGCCTTGGACCGCTCGCAGCCAGTGCTGCCGATGATGCCCGGCGTCCCGCAACGGACCACGCACGACTACGTCCGCGCCGGCACCACCACCAGGCCCGCCGGCTGAGGGAGCAGAGCGAGAAGGAATCCGGACAGGGCATAGGCGGCCACGGCATGACCCGCCGATAGCAAGCTCCCCGCCCCTGTCACAGGGTTTCTGGCCGATGGCGGCAGCGTGGGCGTTTCCGAGGCGCCCTCTGCGGTCGCCGGCCGGATGCGTAGGCCCGCACCCCAGGCCGCGGCCGCCGGTTCGGCAAGGCGCGGGCACTGAGGTTCCCCCGAGATGTGGCGGAAGGTGACAGCAGGTCAGATGGTTCTCACGAGAGGAGATCTGATCATGGCTGCCCCGAGGAAGTACCCGCTGGAGTTGCGGGAGCGTGCGGTGCGGATGTATCGGGCCACCGAGCCGAAGCCGCAGATCAAACGGATGGCCGTCGACCTTGGCGTGCATCCGGAGGCCCTGCGGTCCTGGATCCGGCAGGCCGAGGCGGACGCCGGCGAGCGTGATGACCGGCTGACCACCACCGAGCGGGAGGAGCCCGCCGCGCTGCGGAAGGAGAATGCCCAGCTCAGGCGGGCGAATGACGTGCTGCGGACGGCATCGGCGTTTTTCGCCGCGCAGTTCGACCCGACCCGGCCCAGGTGACGGCGCTCGTCGATGAGCATCCGCGTCTGGGGGTCGAGTGCGTACTTCGGGAACTGCACATCCCTTCCTCCACCTACTACCGGTGGCGCCGGGCGGAGCGGGAGCCGTGCGAGCGCCGGCGGCGGGATACGGAGCTGACCGGGCACATCCGCAAGATTCACGCCGGCTCCGGAGGAATCTACGGCTCACCCCGTATCCATGCCCAGCTCATGCGGGAGGGTGTGCACGTGGGCCGCAAGCGTGTCGAACGCCTGATGCGCCAGGCCGACCTGCAGGGCATCAGTCCGCGCCGGACCAAAAGCTTCACCCGCCGGGATGCCGGCGCCGACCTCGCCGACGACCTGGTACAGCGCGATTTCACCGCGCCGGCGCCCAACCGGCTCTGGGTTACGGACCTGACGATGATCCCCACCCACGAAGGGCCGCTGTGGCTCTCGGCGATCCGCGACGCCTTCTCCCGCCGGGTGGTCGCCTGGGAGACCTCCGCCCGGGCGGACGCCGATCTGGTCCTCACCGTGCTGGAATACGCCCTCGCCTCCCGGGAGATCGCGCCCGGCACGCTGGTCCATCACGCCGACCACGGCTGCCAATACACCTCCGTGAAGCTGACAACACGCCTGGTCAGAGCAGGTATCGAGGCATCCATGGGGTCGGTCGGCGACAGCTTCGACAACGCCCTCGCCGAGAGTCTGTGGTCCACGATCAAGACCGAATGCGTCCGCGGCCGCGTCTTTACCACCCGGGCCGAGGCGAACCTGGCGCTGTTTGAGTACCTCGACGGGTTCTGCAACCCCCGGCGCATCCAAAAACGGCTCGGTTACCTCAGCCCGGTCGAGTACGAGGAGAAGCACTACGCCGAGCAGGCAACGGCCGAACGAGCGAACCTGAACACCCATCAACCCCAACTGACCAGCTGATCAGCACCTCCCGAGCAACGGGGGAACCTCATTCCAGGTCCTCGATGAACGGCCACGCCCGCGCGAACAACTCATGGGCGTCATGCTCGGTCTCCGCGAAGCGGCAGGCAATGCCATCCAGCCGCACCCCCGTCATCCCCTCCGCCGCGTACAGCAGATCCTGCACCCACTCCCCATCACTCTTTTCGCACACCAGCAGCTCGCCATGTAGCTCCTCCAACTCCCGCAGCAGTGCTTCGATGTCACGCAGCGTTTCCAGGCGCAGCACTCGCGCCTGGCGTGCCGCACCCGCATGTCCCCCGCCTGTCGGAGGGGACATGCCCCCATCCTGAGTCCGCACGGCATTCCCCGCACACCTGAGCGGGCATGCAGGTCAGGGCGTGTCGGTCAGCGGCACGCCGGAGCAATCGGGTGACGCTGGGGCCTCACCCTCGCGAGACTAAAGGATGCCGAGATGAGCATGACTGTGGCCGGGGCCGGACTGGCAGCCCGCACTTACCGTGACAGCGATGGCCCCGGCCTTGTGGAACTGCTCAACGAGCACCGGTTGCCCGGAACGCCGGACATCACCGGCGCGCATCTGCAGGATGCGCTGGCAGGTCGCCTGCCACTCGGTCCGTTCCCAGATTTCACACTGTCGGAGGGGGCGGCCGCTGTTCTGAGCAGCGGTGACGGACAGCTCCAGGGGGCGGTCTCCTGGGCGCTGTGCCCAGAGAACGGTCATGGTGTGCTGCTGTGGCTGGTCTGCCGCGACGACGACCAGAGTCTCGCCGCCCATCTTATCAACCATGTGCTCTCTCAGTTGGGCCGCCGGACGCTGGAAACATTCACCCAGCCCACCGGGCTGGCTCCCGCCGGGCTGCCGGTCCGCCTGCGCCGCGGTACCCACCGAGCTCTTGAAATGGCCGGCTTTACCGCCACAGAACAGTGGATTCACTGCCATCACCGTCTCACCGGCCCCCGCCCTGAGCATCTCGCACTCACCGACCTCAGCCCCACCATCGAACCGCCCGGCTGGCATTTGAAACTCCGGACGCCGGACGGCACCGGCATCGGCGAAGCCTTCCTCACCACCACCCCGCCCGCCCACGCCACACTGGAATGGATCACCCTCGAACTCAGGCAGCAATGCCTCGGCCACATTCTCCTCGAAGCCTGCCTTTCCCACCTCGCCGGCCACGGCATCCACCACGTCACCGCCAGCCTTCCCCTCAGCGACCAACCAGAACACCACTTCAGCTGAGGTTCCCCCGTTGTGCGGGAGTGGTTGGCTAGCTGGTCAGGGCGGGTTGACGTGTTTTCAGGTTTGCTCGTTCGGCTGTCGCCTGGTCGGTGTAGTGCTTCTCCTCGAACTCGATGGGGCTGAGGTAGCCGAGACGTTTCTGGATGCGTCGGCTGTTGTAGAAGCCATCGATGTACTCGAAGAGTGCGAGGTTCGTCTCGGCCCGTGTGGCGAAGACCCGGCCGCGGACGCACTCGGTCTTGACCAGCATCCACAGGTTTTCCGCCAGGGCGTTGTCGTACGAGTCGCCGACCGACCCCATAGACGCCTGGATACCGGCTCTGACCAGGCGTGTTGTGAGTTTGATGGACGTGTATTGACAGCCATGGTCGGCGTGATGGACGAGTTCGCCGGGGCGACCTTGCGGCCGGCGAGGGCGTACTCCAGCGAGCTGAGGACCAGATCGGCGTCTGCGTGGGCGGAGGTCTCCCAGGCCATGACCCGGCGGGAGAACGCGTCTCGGATCGCGGAGAGCCACAGGGGTCCTTCACCGGTGGGGATCATGGTGAGGTCGGTGACCCACAACCGGTTCGGCCCGGTGGCGGTGAAGTCGCGCCTGACCAGGTCGGGGGCGAGGCCGGCGTCCGGGTCGCGGCGTGTGAATCCCTTGCCCTTGCGGGGGCTGATGCCGGCGAGACCGGCCTGGCGCATCAGCCGCTCGACACGTTTGCGGCCGACGCGGACGCCTTCCCGCCTGAGGACGGCATGCACACGGGGTGAGCCGTAGATCCCGCCGGAGTCCTCGTGGACCTGTCGGATCTTCCCGGTCAGCTCGGCGTCCCGGCGGCGCCGCTCGCAGGGCTCTGTCCGGGCATGACGCCACCGGTAGTAGGTGGAAGAGGCGACGTGAAGTTCCCGGAGTACGGGCTCGACTCCCAGGTGGGGGTGCTCGTCAACGAGCGCGGTCACCTGGGCCGGGTCGGGTCGAGCTGCGCCGCGAAAAAAGCCGAGGCCGTTCGCAGGACTTCGTTCGCCCGCTTGAGCTGGAGGTTCTCCTTCCGCAGGGCAGCAAGTTCCGCGCGTTCGGCAGTGCTCAGCATGTCACCGCGTTCGCCGGCACCGGCCTCTGCCTGACGGATCCAGGTCCGCAAGGCCTCGTGATGCACACCGAGGTCCTCGGCCATACGACGGATTACGGGCTTTGGGTCAGCGGACCGGTACATCCGCACCGCACGCTCACGCAACTCCAGCGGGTACTTCCTCGGGGCAGACATCGTCTGTGTTCCTCTCATGAGACCCATCTGACAGCCTGTCACCACTTCCCGCATCCCGGGGGAACCTCAAGCCGTGAACTCCACCAGGCAACCGGATTCCACGAGACCGACTACCTCACCACCTACACCCGCCGCCCCTGAAATCAGCCACGTCCCTGCGGCACCCGTGCGTCGCGGCAGCCTGCCCTTCGGCGTATCCAGCACGATCATTGAGCTCCTTCAGCTGTCACTCCAGAAGGTGAGCGGCCCTCTGAGGTTGACTGCTCTCTGACCTGCAGCAGGACTTGGCTCTTGCAGACGCAGCCGACACCCGATCGGCGACCGTTCTGAAGAAGCTCATTGAGTAGAGCATGCTCATTCGGCAGCCGTTCGCTCATGATCCAATGGTGCGAGCGATGTTGATAAAGCCTGGCTCCCCCGCCAGAAACTTCGCCAGTGGGCTGCCTTTTGTCTGGGGACAGAAGGCAGCCCATATCGCTGTCTCGCACGGGGTGGGCGGTGCTCGCCACTGGCCGGGTGCTCCTCCGTGCCGAGCCCGACGGCACGGTACGGGCGCTGCCGTGGTCGTCCGCTGCCGCGATCGGGTTCGGTCTTCTCGACGTGCCTGGCTTCTTTAGGACCGTCCGCGAGCGCCTAGCCTCCGGCGAATGGATGCACGCCGCCCGGCACCGGACCGTGACTGGCGTTCTCCTCGCTGGTGGCCGCACGCCGCTGGGGAGGAAGAACGGAAAGAGCGTTTTTTATCGGGGACTCGTGACAGGCCATAGCATCAGCGTGAACGCCACCGTCCTGAAAAGGCCACCTGACTTCAAGACTGCCGGTCTGTACCCCTCCACGGACCTGCCCTGCCCCGGTATCCCTCTTCGCCCCAGCCGCGCGAGGAGGGCACGGGCATGTTCCCGGGTCCGGTCCGGAACGTTGTTACGCGAAGACCTGGCCGAGGTGGTCGCGGGGGAGTCCGCCGTTGCCACCGGCATCGGCACCGTGATCACGCTGGCCGAAACGATTCCGGACGGCCCCGACTGCTTCATCAGGCGGTGGCCCGAGCCGGGGCATAACCCCACCGAGCGAGGTGACCAGCCCTACCCGCCCGTCGTTGACCCGATCATGAACAAAATCATCATGAGTCTCCTCAGCGCCGGGCTCTTTGCCGCCTCCCTCGCCCCTGGCGCGACCGCTGCCCCCACGCCGGCCCAGGACACACGCCTCCAGCTCACCGCCGAACGGACCGAAAACGGCCAGCCCAGCATCGGCTTCGCCTGGCTCGATTGCCCCGCCAGCTACCGCCCCGCCCACCCCTACCGGACAGAAGCCTGTGCGGCACTCGACGACGCCAACGGCAATTTCGACGCCCTGCGTGGCGATCCGGCCGGGACCTGCATCAATGAGTACTCTCCGGTCACTCTGACGGCGCGAGGCATCTACAAGGGCCGTACCGTCGACTGGACCCGGACCTACTCCAGCAGCTGCGAGGCCGCCGTCAAGACCGGGCCTGTTTTCTACTTCTGACGGGGTATTCCGGCTTGTAAGCGGGCATGGCACCCGTACCTTGAACGCGAGGCGGGGGAGTCGACTGGCCGTTGTGCTCCCCGTACCCGCCTCGCACCGCGCCCCTGCCCCCGGTGCAGGGGCGCAATCACATCCACCGCCGGACGCCGTGGACTCGTCAAGATTGGACCTGGGCCGTGCCGCCCACCGGCCCCGCAGCAACTCCGGCAGCGTGACCACCATGCATTCCCGCCGCACAGCGATGCTTACCCTTGCCGCGCTCCTCACCAGCAGCTGCGTGGCCGCCCCCCACACTCTGCCCGCTTCCCTCGCCAGGCCGGCAGGACTCGTGCCCGCCGCGACCGCCTGCCGGCCCCGCTTCTCACATGGCCCGAGCCCACCCCGCCGGCCCCGCGCGAGGAAATCACCACCACCGACCCCCGCCCTGGTCCCGTGTCCAAGCCCGCGAAAACCGCGGCTCCCCCGTCTGCCGCCCCCGCGGAACGCCCCCATGCGCAGCAGGACACCGCCCAGTCCGACCGTCGTACGCAACCACGGGAGCGCCCCACCGTCACCAGGGCGGAGGTGAAAAGGCAGAACCCGAAGCTGTCGAAGACGGCCATCAGGAGGCCGTTCCCGAAGGTCCAGGTCCCGAAGGAGACGCAGCGGCCCGCCGCTCGCCGGCAGCCCCGGTGACGGCGGCCAGTAAAAATTCCCCACGTACGGCCAGCTCGATTCCCCAGTCGGTAGTCACACTCAGTAGCCTCGGTGCTGACTCGTGGATCCAGCGCATAGGGGGTTGTGGACGTGGCACGTACTTGGCTGTCGATCCGGGTCGAGCTGGTCTCCGGCCACGGTGCGGACCTGTGGCCGCGCCCCGGCCGGGTATTCGCGGCCGCACGGTCACACTCCTTCGCCCAGCTCGCCTCGGCCATCGATCTCACCTTCGGGCGCTGGGACCTGGCCCACCTACACCTGTTCACGTTGTCCGACGGCACACATGTCAGCCCGCTGGACTGGTGGGACGGCGAGGCCCCGGGCGACACCGTGGACGGTAATACGACGAAGCTGAGCAGGCTGCAGGCTGGCGAACAGTTCGCCTATGTCTTCGACATGGGTGATGACTGGGCGCACCTCTGCACAGTGGCCGAGCGGCGTATCGATCCCCTCGACGAACTCGGTGAGGCCCCCGCCCGCCCCGTTCCTTACTGGGGGTGGGGCAGCCTCCCGGATCAATACGCGCGTCGCTGGGACGGGGACGATGGGGAGTCGCCGATGCCGAAGCGGCCGGCCCGCGGGCTCAGCGACCTGCCTCCGATCCTGCCGTGGTGGGGCGAACACCGCCGAGGATGATCTCACGCTGCGTACACGAGAAATGGCCCCCAATGGGGAATTGAAGTGGTCGTGGTGGGGAGCCGAAGTGGCCGCGAGTGGGGAAATCTAAGGCTCTGTCGCGAGTTCCGTGAAACCCGAGATGTTGATCTTCAACGGCAGAGCAGGAGGCGCTTGCGGAGGAGGTCGGGCTTGGCCCGGCCGTACATCTGACGCTTGAGCATCTTGATCCGGTTGACGTGTCCTTCGACGGGGCCGGAGTTCCAGTGCAGGCTGAGGCTGGCCATGACCGCGTCCCAGTCCTTGCGCAGGCCAGCGGCGAATCCACGCAGTTCAGGCAGGTCGCTGGCTTCGGCGTCGGTGGTCCACTGCTCGAGCTTCTCCTGGCCGCGGAGGTTGACGAGGATGTCGGCGAACCGGGCGATCAAGTCGCAAGCGGCGTCGAGGTCGGGGCAGCGGTCGCGGACTTCTTTGAGGGTGACGCGGTCGTCCTCGGTGCGGTTGTCGGGATGGGTGAGGACGGCGGTGGTCACCTCGCGGGCCTTGGGAACCGGCGGGCGGCTGGTGGGCCGGTTGTTCTTCTTGAGGTCATGGACGAAGCGCCGGACGGTGCGCTCGCTGACGGCCAGGCCGCGTTCGACGAGTTCTTTGTGAAGGCTGTCGGAGCTGGTGCAGCCCTCGCTGAAACGGGCGATCAGGTAAGCAGCGTGGTCGTCGAGGACGCTGCGTCGGCCGGTAGGGCCGCTGATCAGCTCTTCAGGGGGGCGCGCGCATGAACTTGCGGACGGTCTTGGGGTCGAGACGGAGCTCGGCGACGATGCCGGTGTGGCTGACGCCCCTGGCCATGAGCGCGTGCACGACGGCATGGCGTTCGCGGGCCTGCCCGGCGCGCGTGCCCTCGGGCTTCTCGGGCAGCGTGGCCTGTTCCTTCTCCGGCGGTAGTGGAGTCCAGTGCGAGCGGAGTCGTTTGACCAGGCGTTCAGTAGCGTCGCCGAGATTCTTCCAGAGGCGGAACCGGTCGGCTACCTGGGTCGCAGTACCGGCGCCTCGGTCCGCTCCCTCGGCGTAGCAGCTGGCGCGGTCACGACAGATGATCTCGGCGCCCTGGTGCTTGGTGAGCCAGTCGGCCAGGGAGTCAGCGGAGCGTTCGGGCAGGACGTCGACCGGGCGCCGGCCTTCGATGTCGATCAGAATGGTGCCGTAGTTGTTGCCCTTCTTCATCGCGAAGTCGTCGACGCCGAGCACTCGTACGGTCCGTGGTTCCGGATCGGGCAGGGCGCGGATGAGGCGGAGCAGGGCGTCCTTGCCCAGGCCGATAGCCTGTATCTCGGTCAGCCGGGCGGCCGCCCGGCCACCGAGCGCGAGCGCGATGCCCTCACGGACGGTCCGCAGGAGGATGGTCGACCTCCCGTAACGGAAGGTCAGATCGGGGATCTGCTCGGCGAAGGTCGTCCTCGCACAGGTCCCTGTGTCGCAGAAGAACCGGCGTACTCGCAGGTGAAGCACGCTCTGCTGGTTCGCCACGGCCGTATCGGAGATCCGGCGTTCGTACCGGCTGTGCACGCGGACCGAGGTCGCGCCGCAGTCCGGGCACGAAGCCGAAGGCTCCTTGCCTCTCGCGTGCACGTGAACGGTCCGGCCCACGGAGCGGACGTACTCGACGTGCAGCCGGACGAAGTGCGGGAACAGAACGGCGATCAGCTCAGCGATGGACACCCGGCATGATCAGAAGCAACGAAGATCAACATCTCGGGTTTCACGGAACTCGCGACAGAGCCAAATCTCTACTGGCCGCTGACACAGTAACCGCGCGGTGCTCGATGAGCAGGCCGGGAATGCCGGTGGCGTTGCCCGGAGGAGCCGGTGGTGCTGGTCGGTGGCCGCATGAGCGAGTGAGTAGGAAATGCTGACGCGGCGGCAGCCTCTGTGATGATCAGATCAGTATCTGGTGGGCTGGAGACGTAGCCCATCAAAGAGGAGCAGGCCGTGTACGCGGGGAGGCGCACGGTTTGGTCGCGACCCGTGACGCTGACCGTCCCGCACCGGTGAGGCGGAGGGACCTCCTCGCCTCCCCCTGGGGGAGGTCTCGACTGTGGGCGGTCGAGGCCTCACCCAGGGCAGGCTTCGGAGTGCCAACTCCTGAGTGGCGGGGGCACCGGCCGTGCCGTGGGCTGATCTTATGCCCGGCGGAGCCGGCTGAAGACGCAGATGACAACTGCCACCAAGGCATGCGGGCAGGTGTCAGAAGCAGCGCTCGGTGGTGGTCACCCTCAGAGCTTCAGTCGAATACGGATGATTCTCGAAGGCGGGAACATCCATTACGTAAAGAACACCCTCGACCCTCTTAACGGTATGACAATAGGGCGAGCAGCACTCCTAGAAGGTGGCGAAACGATGAGAAAGAGCCCATATCTACGATCCTCCGTATGGCTGCTCGCGGGTGCAACGGGCAGCGCTGCTGGCACTCTTTGCCTTGCCGAAGGGCGCCTCACATTTCGCCTCAGCCAAGATGATACTCAAATGCTCAGCAAGCGGAATCTGAAAATGCTGAAGGAGCAGATGCAGAAGCCCGGGGTATACGGGCGGGTAGAATCTGATGGATCTTTCACTGTACTTGATGTGCAAAAGTCGGACGTACGTACGGTCCGCTTCCCTTGGTATGAGTTTCGTGGTGGAATGAGGATTTCCGTCGGAAGCGAATCTTCCTTCAGGTTCTCATTCGTGCGTCCTGCGAACACAGTGAGTGTCCGTCATTCTCCGAGTATCTCGGAGGGGCGAACCGTGGGGCGTGAATGGCAAGCGGCCCTGTCGGGAGCCTGGTAGAGGGTCAGGTCGGCGTGTGGGCATTTGGGTCGAGCCGCCGCAGGGTGAGGAAAGCCTGTGCAGCGGTGGAGAGCGACGTGCTGGTGCCAGCCGCGCCAGGTGCGCCTTTGAAGTGGTCCCGGCCCAGGGCGGCCGGTCCAGGGGAGTGCCCGGGTATAACGGAGGGGGTGGGATCGGAACCCCGCCCCCTCCGCGTGCCCGACGCGAATAGGACCACGTAGGAACCCCAGTTGGAGAAGTCAGCGCGCCGGTCAGAAGCATCTGATGCGCCAACTGTGATGGCGTTTGGAGTGCTCGCTGGACTTGAGGAGCAAGCGTCCGCGTTACTGACTTCAGCTCGTTGGGCTGGACCGTTGCGAAGTCGCTCCTGGGTGCGGGTAGGTGGCTGTATCCGTGGTGTGTGAGATATGCGGATGGGGGCGGGCTGACTCCGGCAGCGCGTCGGCTTCGTGAGGCGGTACGAATTTAGGCAGGCGAGCTGTTCGAGTAGAAGATCACGCCGCCGGAGGTCGCACGGCGGTTGCGAGTCAGTGTGAAGTCTGCTTATCAATGGCATCAGTTGTGGCGGGCCAGCGGTGTTCAGGCTCTGGCCTCCCGCGGTCCGAGTGGGTCTCGGTGTCGTCTGTCCCCGCGGTGCCTGGAGAAGCTGGTCGTGTATTTGGAGCAGGGGCTGGCCGCTCACGGGTGTGGAGGACCAGGTGGGACCGCATCCCGGGTGGACGCTGATCGGCAGGAAGTTCCACATCACCTACAGCGTCTCCGGGGCCACGTGCCTGATGCACCGGCTCGGCTTCACCCCGCAGGCCCCCGCCCGACGTGCGGCCGAGCGTGACGAGCAGGCCGTCGCCGGGTGGAAGGAGGCGACCTGGGCGGAGGTAAAAGGGTCCGGGCGGCCTGTGGGGGTTACATCTGTTTCGAGGACGAAGCGGGCTTCACCCGACGGCCGCCGCGGGGACGGACCTGGGGCCGGCGGGGCCGCACCCCGGTCGTGACGGTGAGCGGTCGGCGTTCGGGACGGCTGTCGGTGGCCGGCCTGATCGCCATGCGGCCCGGTTTTTGGACCCGGCTGTGTCACCGTCTGCGGACCCGCCCCGCGGGCAAGGGAACACGGCGCAGCATGAGCGAGCGGGACTTCATCGCACTGGTTGACGGCGTCCACCAGTTGGTCAGGGCCCCGATCGTGCTGGTCTGGGACTGCTTGAGCACCCACGTCTCGCGCAGGATGCGAGAGACGTGGCCGAGCGGGAGTGGCTGACGGTGGGGCCTTGACCCCTGATGTTGGACACACGAGACACTGGATCCTGAGGATCTGAGAACGGACATCTCGTGGTCATGAAGCACTATCCGCCGCAGTTCAAGGCGGACGCGGTCGCGCTGTACGAGTCGCGGCCCGAAGCGACAATCAGGTCGGTCGCCGCCGATCTGGGGATCAACCCGGAGACCCTGCGGAACTGGGTCCGGGCGGCCGGCGTGAGCCGGCCCCGGGGACGCCGAGTGGAGGTGCCGGCCGAGCCGCCCACACCGCTGGAGGCGGAAAACGCCGCTCTACGCAAGAAGGTCCGCGAGCTCGAGGAGGAACGCGAGATCCTGCGGAAGGCGGCGAAGTATTTCGCCGGGGAGACGCGCTGGTGAACCGCTTCCAGTTCGTCGCCGACCATCAGCGC
>NZ_JBHXRW010000076.1:0-31518 GCF_042716635.1 Streptomyces sp. NPDC058664
GCGGTTGCGGTACGGGCGGACATCCACCCGGATGCCCCCTATGCCATTTCGTCACAAGAGAGATGACCCGACGGAGGCCACCGATGACGGA
This sequence comes from Streptomyces sp. NPDC058664, assembly GCF_042716635.1. Taxonomy (NCBI): domain Bacteria; kingdom Bacillati; phylum Actinomycetota; class Actinomycetes; order Kitasatosporales; family Streptomycetaceae; genus Streptomyces; species Streptomyces sp. NPDC058664. The sequence continues at coordinate 92 of NZ_JBHXRW010000076.1, forward strand.
CCGGCGCCTTCCCCTGCCCCGCTTCGTCGAAGCCGGACGGCCGGTCGCCGCGTGAGCCTCCACGCCTGCGGACTGCCTGGTCATTGGTCTTCTCCCGCTCGTGTGACGGGTGCCGTGACGCCGCAGTCGGCCGGGCCCGGACATGTGCGCGGTCCGCCCGCCGCCCAGTACCGCGCCGTCGACCCGGAACTGCTCAGGTCGCCAGTGGCAGGGACGGTGCGGGCGAGGGTCCTGGTGGTCAGAGCGGTCAGGGTGACGTAGACGAGTACCAGGAGGCAGCCATTCGAACCGTGCGGTATTCCTGCCTGGCGCTGGTGACTGAGAGGTCTCCGCCGGCGCCCCTACGGGCGCGGTCTCAGCCCGGTCATGAGTGCCCTGGTGGCCTCGGGGTCTACGGGAGACCCGGGCGTTGTCGAACCATGAGGTGGCGAGCTTCGTAGATGCTTCCTGGCCGTCGTACGCACCGCAGGTGGCGAGGAGGGAAGCTCCGAGTACTGGTCGCATCCCGGACCGAACGGCTGAAGATCACCCGCCTGCGTGCCGTCCTCCCAGGCGCCCGGCTCCCGCCAGGCGGCGGCAGCGCCGCAGGTCGACGCAGCTACGCCGTGGTTTCAGTGAGGAGAACGGCAGCTATTGGCGGGCCCCGGACGTTCCTCGTGGCTGTGACGGTCACGGCGTCCCGGACGGCACGGGCGACGTGACGTCGGCCGGCTCCGTCCACGTCCGGCGTTCGAGGAAAGGCTGACGCTGATCCCGGTGATCAAGACAGTGAACCGGGTGCTGCCGGGGCTGCTCGGTCTCGGGCTGCTCGGTCTCGGGCTGCTCGCGCTGGGCGGCGGCGTGCTACGGGGCGTCTGGATCTGCAGCGTCGTTGGGGGTTCCGACGTGTCGGGCTGGTGGCCCTTTCGTGACCCGGCCGACGTCGTCCTGGGCGCCGAGGGACGCCTAAGGTGGCGGCCCGACTCCTCGACCGCGCCCTGGAGGACGTGGTCGAGGAAGACGACCCAACCGGGCTTGTCCGCCGCATTCGGGGACGGAATCCGACCCGCCTGCTCCTGGTCGTCGCGGCCGTCACATCGCGCCTGATCGGCTTGTCGATCAGACGGCTTCTGTTCATGCACGCCGGAAGGGGCGGGGGAGTGACAGCCTGACAGGCCGTCTCGGCGGGTTGCGCCTACTCTGGAATCGAGGTATCTGCGAGGCCGGAGGTCACCATGATCATTCTCGGGGTCATCCTGCTCGTCATCGGGTTCGTGGCCGGCATTTCCATCTTGTGGACGATCGGGATCGTCCTGGTCGTGATCGGGGTCGTCCTGTGGATCCTCGGGGCGATGGGTCGCGAGGTCGGCGGACGCCGTCATTACTGGTAGCCGGCTCGGCTCCGAGCCGGCACAGCCCCGTGGCCGAGCGGATGGCCGGCGTCCTTCACCGACGCGTCCCGTGCAGCCTTGGCGCGTTTACCTGCCCCCAATGGTCCGACGCTCCTGTGTGGGTGCGGGCGCCTCGGATCTGCCCTGGGCGGGTACGGATCCCGGCCATGCGGATCGGCCGGGTGCCTGCCGCCGCGTCCTGGCGCGTTGTACCGCACCTCGCCACAGGCGAGGCAGGAAGGCGTAGAAGCGGTCGGGGAGGAACACGGCGTCCGCGACGATCATCGCGCCGGAGAAGACGGGGAGCCCCATGAGTACGGCGATGCCGATGTGCATGCCGAGCAGTACGGCCAGAACGGGGTACTTGAGCCTGCCGAAGAGCACGAACGGGAACGCGACCTGTACGAGGACCGTCACGTAGCTGGCGATCGCGATCACTGTCGGGAACGTGTCCACGAGGTGGGAGAGCGCGGGCCAGGGCTGGAACAGTTCGAGGTTCAGCGCGTAGTGCAGAGCGGTGCCGCCACCCCAGGTGGAACCCTGGACCTTGTACAGGCCGGCCGATCCGTAGAGGAAGCAGACCTGTGCGGCGATGACGAACATGCCGCAGTTGTGCACCACGGTGGTCAAGGTGGTGTGAGCGCCGCTGAGTTGCTGTGCGTAGAAGCTCCTCACCGGCTTCGGCGCGTTGCCCGCGCGAACCGTCCTGAGCCGTTCTCGGCGTGCGTCCAGGGACCAGCGCCGACCACACGCGGTGAGAACGAGATACAGGGCCATCAGCAGGACCAGGTTGTCGCCTCCGTCCGTCATGAAGATCGCTCTCGCGTGGAACGAGATCACCACGACGGCGAAGAGGACGGACATGATCCGGGTCCGCCAGCCCAGCGTGAACAGCGCGGATGTGATGAGGGCCAGCACGTAGCAGAGCTCGAAGTAGACGTGGCTCTCGGACAGGATCAGGATGCTGTTCCAGCCCGTCTGATGAAAGAGCTGCTCCGCCAGCGCGGGTGTCCAGGGGGAGCCGGGTCCCCAGATCTCGTGACGGTACGGGAACTCGCGGAGCAGGAAGATCAGGTAGAGCAGCCCGTAGCCGATGCGCAGCACCGAGGCGGCGTACAAGGACACCGGCCGGCTGGTGAGAAGTGTCCAGAGAGCGCCCGCCCGGTCGAGGAGCCGGCTGCGGGCGGGAGCGGCGAGCGGCGTCTCTCGGTCCGCAGACCGGTGTGGTGCGGCTGCCGCGGCGGGGAGCTGGGGGAGCTGCTCATTTCCCATGGGGGGTCACCTTCCACCAGGGCAGGAGCCGGTTCTCGGAGGGCACCGGCGGGCGATTCCCGGCTTTGCCCGGGGCCGCGATGGGCAGCGTGATGACTCGAAGCTGAAGGAACTCGAACGTGCCGCCGTCGTTGTGGGCGGCGACGCGGTCCGTGGCGATGTTGCTCAGATATCTCTGCAGCATCACGGCTCTTTCCGAGCGTGGTGTATCACTTCCTCCGTGTGTATCGACATAGGAGCTCCAGGCGCGCCGCAAAAGGTTCTGAGTCGTATGGCTCGGAAACGCATGGTGCTCGACTGCGGAATTGTCCGCGGCGGTGAGATCGAACCAGGGGCTCACTCTTGTCGATCCGTCAGGATCCGTGTGCGCGGTTCTCGCCAGGACCTTCCGGTTGAAGGAGTCGGGGTCCGGGGCGAAGAGCCGCCAATTCTGTTCGAAGAAGGGGTACACCCATCCGTTGACCTGGGCGCTGTACCGCTTCGACACAGGATTGGACGGGGCCACGTGAAGGAACACCATGACGACATGGACCAGAGTCGTCACCAGACACAGAGCGACGGCGGTGTGCAGTCCTGCCTTCAGTGCGCGGGCGCCCAGGGGCCACCTGTCCGTTACGACCGGCCCGTCATGACGTGGCCGGGGGGCCGTATCGGAACCGGACTGCTGGAGTTCCTTCACGGCCGCTGAGTCGGTTGCGCTCGACACCGCCCACCTTGTCCTTCTCGTCTGTGCTGCTCATGTTCGGGGTCTCTGGGGTCTCTGACCGACTGCGCGCGGTGCGCGGCGGACCCGGTGGGGGTTCCGCCGCGCACCGTCATCGGATGAACGGACTGCGTACAGCCTGCTGCCTAGCCCTCGTGGCCTTCATGACCCGCAGGCTTGTCGGCGTAGCCGTAGTGCCCGCCAGGCTGCTCGCCGTGCTCGCCGTGACCCGGCTTCCCGGGGCCCTCGTGGTGCCCGTGGTCCGGCCCGCCGTGGTCCGGGCCCCCGTGGTCAGGCCGGCCGTGGTCCGGCTTGTCGCCATGGCCCGGCCCGCCGGGCTTGCCGCCGTTCGCGCCGGCGACGTTCCCCCCGGTGATGGACCCGCCGGTCGTGTTTCCTGCGGTGTTGCCCTTCGTGTCTCCGCCGGTGGTGTTCCCGGCGGTGTTGCCCACGGTGTTCCCGGCGGTGTTGCCGGCGACGTTCCCCGAGGTGCCGCCGCCCACCAGATTGACGCTCGGCCCGCCGATGAGGCTGCCGCCGATCAGACCCAGGGTCGTACCCGTCGTTGTTCCCCCGGTGGTCGTGCCGGTCGTCGTGCCGGTCGTCGTTCCCGTCGTCGTGCCGGTGGTCGTGCCGGTCGTCGTGCCGGTCGTCGTTCCCGTCGTCGTGCCGGTGGTCGTGCCGGTGGTCGTGCCGGTCGTGGTTCCCCCGGTGGCGCACCCGCCGAGGAAGATCCTGTTGCTGTCCATGGTCACTGCGCCGTTACGGGCCAGCGCCCGTCCCTCGATGTTTGTCCCCGTTCGCAGGAAGATCGAGGTCAGCGCCATGATGGTGCCTACGAAGGTGGTGTTGGTGTTGAGTTCCGCCGAGCTCCCGATCTGCCAGAACACGTTGCACGGCGAGGCGCCGTTCGTGAGGAGGATCCGGCTGGAGGTTGCCGTCGTCAGGGCTGTGGGGATCTGGAACACCCAGACCGCGTTGGGGTTGCCCCCGGCGTTCAGGACCAGGTCACCGGTGAGTCCGACGCTGCCGGCGGGGTCCCTCGTGTAGACGCCCGGAATCAGCTCTGAGGGGCCGGATGTTCCCGAACCGATTGCCGCCGGAAGATCGAAGTCTTCGGCCTGGCCGGCCGCGTTGTTGTAGGCCGCAACCAGATCGCTCTTGGCCTGGGCGGCGTGAGCGTCCGCTGGGTGCACCGCGCCGAGTACCAGGCCGGGCGGGAAACCGGTGATGGCCGGGTTCGGGTGCGTCCCGAGGTCGTGGTCGATCACCGTGGGGCCGGTGTTGGTGACTCCCTGACCTGCCAGGACGGAGTAGCTGGCGGTCGTGCCCAGGGGCACGGGTGTCGCGATGGCCAGTGCCTGCGTCGACGTCACGGCGACCATGGTGGTGGCGACCGTTGCGGCGAGGGCCGAGGCCAGCCCGCCGGACAGAAGGCGGCGCTGAGTCGTTCGAGGAATGTGCATCTTCATCAAGAGGCCATTTTCTGTGCGGGGCCACGGCGTACCGGGCCCTACCTGTCGCCCGGGAAGCCTTCTAGCTGTCGCCGAATATTACGCGGGAAAATTTACGCACCCATGTCGAGAATGAGCGGCGAGGGGGGATTAATATAAGCAAATTAAACTTCGCCGGGCGGGATTAAAATATGCAGCCTTGTGTTATTGGCGTTCCGGAAATCGCTGAATGTGTGGGGCCTGGTCGGCTCACACCGGCCGGAGTCGCACAGGCGTCCATAGAATGGATCCCGGTGTGCACGGCGAGGTACGGCCGGCCGGGTTAAATCAAGAACGCCGCAGAATGGGCGTGGCTCGCCGTGTCTCCGAGCGCGTGCGGGGCCGTGAAGTCCCGGTCGGTGAACAGCAGGCCGCCGAGGAAGGATTCACCCGGCCCTGTGCCGCAGGGGCCCCTCATATGGTCCGTCCGGCGCCGTCAGGTGACCGCATCCGGCAGGTGCGGGCAAAGCACGGGAGACGGAAAAGGAATCGGAGCAGGCTGCGGACCCGCCGGAGAGGCAGGGCCGGAGGGCAAGGCCCGCCGGCCCGAGCGGTGGAGCGACCGGGGAAGTGGTGAGGGCGTCGATGCGATGCAGGAGTGGTCCCCTGACCGTGTCGGCGTGACGGGCAGCTGCCTCGGATCCCGCCTGACGGTGCTGCGTTCGCCCCTCACGGTCCGGCGCGTCGCCCCCCGGCGCTCACGATGTGGACATCTTGATGATGTCAGTGATGAGGTGCCGACTGTGCTCCGGGGCGAGGGCCCGGGCCCGCAGGTGGGCGTGCGTCACGCTGTACCGTTGCACGTCGGATGGCTTGTCCAGGCAGGAGCCGCTGGTGAACCTCTCCAGGTACACCACAGCCTCTCGGCTGTCGGGGAACCGCAGAACGGAGAACTGCCCCCAGAGGCCCGGGTGGGCGCCCGCGCTGTGAGGAAGGACCTGCACAGTGATGTGCGGCTCGGTGCTCAGCGCGTGCAGGTGCTCCAGTTGCTCGCGCATGATCTCCTGGCTGCCGACGACGCGTCGCAGGGCTGATTCGTCCAGTACGACCCACAGGTGCAATCGGCGAGCAAGGTCGTAGATCCGGTGCTGACGGCGAAGTCGCACCTTCAGCCGCGCGGCGGACTGGTCGACCGTGATGAGAGGGATCGTTTCCTCGATGACCGCAGCCGCGTAGGCGGGTGTCTGCAGAAGGGCGGGGATCACCATGGGGTCAAATGCGCGGATGGAGTCGGCGTGCGTCTCCAGGTCGATGTGGACGGGGTGGGGGATGTCGCCGTAGGAATGCCACCAGTTCTGCCGGCTCGATTCCCTGGCCAGCGCAGTCAGGGTGTCGACGACATGCTGGTCGGTGACGCCGTAGAGCTTGCAGAGGTCACGCACGTCGCGTGGACTGACGGCGCGGCGGCCGGTCTCCATATGACTGACCTTGGCCTGGGAGATCAGCAGTCGCTCCGCTACCTGCGTGCCGGTCAGGCCGCTGTCCTTGCGGAGCCGGCGCAGCTCCGTTCCCAGTCGCCGTCCTGTGACGGTGGGGTTGTTGTTCGCCGCCACGGGCGGTGTACCTCCGGTCCAATCCACTGCGTGCCCGAGCAGGTTGACATGGAGCACCGGCTGTCGATCACGCGCCGTGCCGCCGTGTCGCGGCGGCGGGAAACGGATTGTGACGGTGTAATTTGCCGTGCGGTGAAGGGTGACCCGGCCGCGTCATGCCGAGGGCGAGCGGAAGCTTCCCGTCGGCGATCGGAGGAAGAGGAGTTCGACGTTCTTCGCGACGCGGTGCCGCAGAACGGCCGTCAGCTGTTGGGCCGCATCGATGTATGTCCGAGGGGCGCCGCCCTCATCGCGTCATTGGTCGACCCGGACACATGAGTTTGCTTCACGTGATCAGGGGAACCTGCACGCGGTGTCAGCCCTCTTCTCCCGCGTCTCACGCACCCGGGCCCTGCGCCTCCTGCCCGCCTGGGGCGTGTTGTGGAGGGGAGTGACCGCGTCGGACCGAGCCGACAGGCGCATCAGCAGAACCAACCGTCCTGCACCCAGCCCCGCCGGTTGATGCCACCGTAGGCGAACTTGTAGGCCCAACCGTTCCTCTTGCTCTCCACGAGGAAGGTCTGGCTCTCGTGGAGGGTGCCCGTCCACGCACCGACGGGCTCGGTGCGGACGTAGAGGTCGGTGGCGCACACGGTTTCCCGGACGCCCACGGTGCCGTCCGAGCAGGTGAGTGCCGGTCCGGCGCCGAGCGGTAGCGCGGCACCGGCTGCGATGACGAGGGTGGCGGCACGGTCGGCTCGCAGTAGACGGGGTGCGCACCCTTGGTGTGGCCGACCTCGTCCCCGTACGTGAGGGCGCGCAGGAAGCCGGTCGGACCGGAGGCGCTGTTGTAGTTGGCGTAGAAGCTGGCGCCTGGCACGCGATGACCGCGTGCTGCGGTGGTATGTCGGCCCGCGCGGCGGACTGCTGAAGCGCGAACGCGGCCACGGTGACGGTTGTCGCGGCACATGTCGATCAACCGAAGGCGTAGACGGACCAGGCGCCCTGGTTGGCTCGGGCGGCGGCCCAGAGGTGGTAGCTCGACGCGCTGGTCTGCGTCCAACTGGAGAGCACCTGGGGCTTGTCGGCAGGGGCGGTGGCGACTGGCAGGCAGCGAACCGGCTTCCGCGGCGGCCGAGCATCGACCCGGCCGATGGCCAAACGGACTGTGTTCCATGAACCGGAGCGATGTCGGTGCCCGACAGGTCGGTGCGTGGACGCACGTCGTCCGTGTGCGCAGAGTGGTCTCCCGTATGTCTGATGGATCATCAGGCAAGTCGGCATCCGGTCAGCACGGGTCGCCGGGCGTTCCCGGGGGATTGCCTGAACAGGCATCGGCGACGGCGCGAAAGCCCAGGCGGGAAGCCGTCTCGCCCGGCCGGAGCGATGTTCCTCACAAACATCGAACGGGGGTGTCGGCGTACACTCGAGACCGCCCTTGACCTGCAGAAAGCAGGCAGGGAGCCGTCTTCGAGGAGTCCACAGTGCTGCGCGCTCTGTTCAAGTCCAAGACCTGACTATTTGGCGTCGCCGCAGGTCAGGGGCATCATGCACCCTCTCAGGTCAGCAAACGGTCAGCACGCGTCCCCGCCGTGTCCGCGCTTGCTGACCTTCGACCTGCAGTGCGGCGCCTGAGCATGGTTCTTGGGCCGGAACGGATGGTGTGTCACATGGCCCGACGGGTCTTGACCCCTGTGGATCCTGAGGATCTGAGAACGGACATCTCGTGGTCATGAAGCACTGTCCGCCGAAGTCCAAGGCGGACGCGGTCGCTCTGTACGAGTCGCGGCCTGAGGCGACGATCCGGCAGGTTGCCGCCGATCTCGGGGTCAATCCCGAGACCCTGCGCAACTGGGGCGGGGCAGCAGGCACGAGCCGACCGCGGGAACGGCGGACGGAGCCGCCCGCCGAGCCTCCGTCGCCGCTGGAGGAGGAACGCGAAATCCCGAGGAAGGCGGCGAAGTAATTCGCCGGGGAGACGCGCTGGTGAACCGCTTCCAGTTCGTCGCCGACCACCACTGCCACTACGGCGTGAAGCGGCTGTGCACCGCGAGTCGGACGGCACCTACGGCGTCCCGAAAGTTGGTGGTGCGCGAGTCGTCGTGACGACCCCGTCCACCCTTCGAGGCCACGACGGCGCCTTGGTCATCCGGTCCGCATCCCCGTCCGCGCCCTCCTGCTCGAACAGCGTGCTTCCTTCGTGAGCGCCCTGCCGGCGAGACCAGGGCGCGGCCGAGTGCCGGTCGAGGACCGCGCGCGTGACGGTCTCGCTGATGGCGACGAAGCGCTCGATGTTCCGCTCGTCGAGGTCGCGTACCGAGGCGCGCACCAAGGTCGCCCACACCTCCTCGAGCGGACGGCGCGTCGCCTCGCCCTTGGGCGTCAGCCGGACGCGCATGACCCGCCGGTCGTGTTCGGCGGGTTCACGTTCCACCAGTCCGCGCTCCTGCATGCGCCGCGGGAGGTCCTGCCTGACACCTACCGGGCCATCGTCGGCCTCGTCTCCGACCGCACCACCACCTGACTGCACCGCCAGCTCAGGACCGTGCATCTCCAACGCAATCACTCACCAGCTTGTCAGGGCCGGACAGTTCCCATGCCTTGCAGTCGTTGTACGGCTCCTGATCCCTGCGCCGGCTCCGGCCCGGGGGTCACGGATCCTGGTGCCCGCCGGGTGGGGCTGCCCGGCTCTCGGCGGTGCTGGGTGGACCCGGCGAGGGCTCGCCCGCCGCAAGGTGCTCCAGGACCTCCGCCAGTTCCTGGCAGGCGCGGCGCACCGACCGGCGGGTCGCACGCTGCTCGGTGATGACGGAGGCGAGAAGCAGGGCGGTCAAGGCGGCGGAACCGTTGAACGCCTGGAGCTTGGCCATGATCTCGACGTCCGTCAGGTGGAGGAACGCGCCCCGCCCGGAAGTCGCCACGAAGGTGGTGAGCACGGAGGCGAAGAGCGCGCACAGCATGCTTCCGGCGAGCTGGAAGCGGAGCGCTGCCCAGATCAGCAGGGGGAAGACGAGGAACAGCATGCTCATCTGGCTGAGCACGGCTATGGGCATGAGGACCAGGGTCGTCAGCCCCAGAAAGGCCGCCTCCTTCCAACGCCGTATCCGGAACCGTCCGGCCGGCCCCGCGAGGACGAGCAGGAGCGGGGCGACGAGCAGCACCCCCATCGTGTCGCCCACCCACCAGGCCAGCCAGACGGGCCAGAACTCGCTCTTGTCCAGGGAGCCCTTCGCCACCTGCAGTCCGACCCCCGCGGTCGCGCTGATCAGCATGGCGCCGAACCCGCCGAGGAAGACCAGGGAGAGTCCGTCCCGCAGCCGCGCCATGTCGCGCCGGAAGTCGGCCCGTCTCAGCAGCAGGAAGGCGCAGAGCGGCGCGACGGTGTTGCTCACCACGGTGACCGCTGTGGTGGGCCCCGGAGCGGTGAGGGAGGCGATGACGAGGAAGGAGCCGAGGGCGATTCCAGGCCAGACCCGCGCGCCGAGCAGCAGCAGGGCGGCGACGGCGACGCCGGTGGGCGGCCAGATGGGGGTGACCACAGCGCCTTCGACGACGAGGCGGCCCGTCAGGCCGAGTCGTCCGGCCGCGTAGTAGCAAACCGTCACGGCCAGCGACATCAGAGCCGCCTCCGTAGAAGGCCGGAACTGCCGAATATCCAACACGTCAGCCATCAGACACCGGCCGGGCCGCCACGACCGGGCAAGGACCCCTGCGTGTCGGGCGCCGCCGGACGGCCCGGGCCGGCCCGGGGACCGACCCGGCCGGAGGCGAGCCCCCACCCCCTCATTCCTCGGCCGCCGACCGGGCCGGACCGCCGTCATGGCCGACGACCAGGACGGCCGCGTCGTCCTCGTGCCCCACCGTGGCCGCCAGCTTCATGACGGCGGTGGCGAGCGCGTCGACGTCCAGCCCGGCGACGGCGGTGATCCCGGCGAGCCGCGTCACCCGGTCCAGACCCTCGTCGACGTGGAGCGAGGGCCCCTCCACCACCCCGTCGGTCAGGAGGACGAAGACGCCGTCGGCGGTGAGCCGGTGGCGCGTGGCCGGGTAGTCGATGCCGTGGAGCACACCGAGCGGAGGCCCGCCCTCGCTGTCGTCGATGCCGGAGCGGCCGTCGGCGGTGGCCCAGATGTGGGGGATGTGACCGGCCCGGGCGCACTCCAGGGTGCCGGCAGCGGGGTCGAGCCGCAGGAAGGTGCAGGTGGCGAAGAGGTCGGCGCCCAGAGAGATCAGCAGGTCGTTGGTGCGACCGAGCAGCTCTCCCGGGTCTCCGGTGACGGAGGCCAGCGCGCGCAGTGCCACGCGGACCTGTCCCATGAAGGCGGCGGCCTCGATGTTGTGCCCCTGCACGTCACCGATGGACATGCCGATCTGCCCGCCGGGCAGGGAGAAGGCGTCGTACCAGTCACCGCCGACGTTGAGCCCGTGGTTGGCGGGCTCATAGCGGACGGCCAGCCGGGCGCCCGGAACACTGGGCAGCTCCGAGGGCAGCATGCCACGCTGCAGGGCCACGGCGAGCTCGACACGGGAACGCTGCGTCTCGGCCAGCTCCCGCGCCCTGGCGGTCAGCGACCCGAGCCGGACCAGAAGGTCCTCGCTGTTGTCGGCCGGCCGTCTGCGGAACATCGATCACTCCGGCGTCACGACAATCCTCGCGTCAGCCCGTCCCGTCTCCAGCACGCGGGACCTCAGGGAACCACCTCGGTACGAACAGGTCTTTTCCTACTTTGCCCGGAGGGGACGGCGTCCGCATCTCATCGGCGGAGAACGCGGGGGATCCCGGCGGAGCCACCCCACACCGCCGGAACGAACATCGGTTCGGCGAGATCGAAGGCCTCGCCCCGCCCCTGCCCTCCGTCCGGACCGTGCGGGCCCACGCCGCGCGACTTGCCCGGCGGTCACCCGCCGCACCCGGCGCCTGCCTGACCTGGCGGCAAGGCACTGGCGGCCCCAAGGACGCCGGGCATGGACGCGCACCGAGGCCTACGTGAAAGGGCTGGGCACCGGACTCGGACGCGGACCCGACCGCGACTACCTCGGTACGTCCCCTCGTTCCCCTGCTCCCATGAGGGGCTGGCTGGTCACCGACGTTGTCGTCCCGACCGGCTATGCGGCAGCCGTCGCCGTGCGCACCCCGCAAGACGGCCCCCTTCTGTGACCGAGGAACTCGGTACCCCAGCGAGGAAACCGGTGCAGTGAGCACCGTACGACGTCGTCCCCTTGGTCCTGGCCGCACTGATCCGCCCGCGCCGCCCGTCCGTGATCCGCGGGCCGTGACGGTCGCCGAGCCTGTACCGCCCTCGCGTACGGTCACCTTCGGGCCGACGGATCTGCAGTTGGCCAGGCGTCGTCCCGGTGGCGGCCGGGTCGACTTCGGCACCGCACCGGCTCCGGTCTGACCGCACCGGAGCGGTGAACGAGGCGAGGGGGGCAGGACGTCAGCGGCTAGGGTCGGATCCAGCCCGCGCCGATAGGGCGTGCGCGGGTGGGGCCCGGCGCCCAGAAGCGCTCCGGGAGCAGTACTGCCGGGCCGTCCTCACCCTTCTCCTCCTGACCGTGGGCGGGCACCAGGCCGTCGTTCCGGTGTGCAGCCGTTTCGTGCGGCCCTGCCGCCTCACCGCAAGGAGGAGTGGACATGGGAGGGATGACCGCCAAGGCGCGAGTGGCGGATCTTGTCGTCGCGTACGCGGTCCTGCCCGACGCGACCAACGCGTGCGATGCCCTGGGCGAGGTGGTGGTGGCTGCCGACAGCTGGGTTTCAGCCAAGAAACTCCTCCGTGCCCACGGCTACCTCAAGGTCTCCAAGCGGGCCGTGAACAGCAGGATCTCGCAAGAGGCGGTCGCGGCAGCACTCACCGACCCCGGAACGGTGTTCCGCAAGCGCTTCATGACGGACACGCCATGGCCCCCTGCCGACAAGTGAGGGAAAGACCCTCCAGTACTACCGGACCCGCGCTCTCGTACGGACGCCGCGCACTGTCCCGCCCTGCCCAAGCCGACGGATCTTCGGGCCGGAATCCGTACAGACCCTTTTCGAGGGGTCTCGCCAGGAAGTGGTCGCCGCCGTCTGCCCGCACCCCCTTGGCCCGCAGGTCACAGCGCCGCGCCGCTTCCTGACCGTAGGCGCTGGAGGCACGTTGTAGAGCAACTCGTAAGGCAAGTTGCGGCAAGCCGCGCGGTCCTCGTTCCCGGCTGCTGCCGGCGTCCTGACGGCCATGTGCGCGCTGCGGAGCACCGGCACGCACGAATGCCGGCTCCGGCTCGGTCTCCAGACTTCGACGGGCCTGAAAGTCTGCAGGCAGCCGATGGTCCAGGGCACGGCTCTTTCGGCAGCACTCGGCCAGGGGCGCGAGCTCACCGTGCAGGTCGGCAGGACAGGGAGCCGACAGGAGCTGCATCGGTCCTGGGACCGAGGATCCGATCCGGTTACGCCGGACCGGATCCCCACGGCCTGCTGCGGAGGAGCGGGCCCCAGAGGGTGAGAAGCCGACGCCGCGGCCTACCCGACACGTCGCAACCGGACCACGGCGCTGGCGTGATCGCCCTGCGGCAGGCCGGGCAGCGGAAGGCCGAAGGCCGTCAAGGCCGCCCCGGACCACTCCGCACCGGTGTCCTCGTTCCGGTAGCGGGCCTCGGTGTCCAGCTCGCGCAGGCGGAGAGGCGTTCCGGCGGGCCCGAACCGGGTGCTGGGCCGCCAGACCAGGACGACCGAGCGGTCGGCTTCGTCGTCCACGAACTGCACCGCCGTCAGCGGGCCGTCACCGGGGTGCAGCAGGCGGTGGAGCCGGCCGTGCTGGACCACTGGGCGGATGTCCTTGTACAGCCGCACGAGGTCGGCGGCCTCGGCCAGCTCGTCCTGCGTCCAGCGGGTCAGGTCGCCGCCGACACCGAGCACGCCGGCCATCGCGCAGTGGAACCGGAACCGCAGCGGGAGCGAGCGCCGGGTCAGCGGATTCGGGCTGTCGGTCACCCACGCCGACATCACCTGTGCCGGGTACGCCTGGCTGAAGCCGTGGTGAATGGAGAGCCGGTCGACGGCATCGGTGTTGTCGGACGGCCAGACCTGGTCGGTGCGGGCGAGGATCCCCGGATCGACCCTGCCGCCGCCGCCCGCGCACGACTCGATGCGCAGCCGGGGGAACTCGGCCCGCAGCCGGTCCATCACGCGGTGGACGCCCCGTGCGTGGGCGATGTGGACCTGACGTGCGGCCGGACCGCCCGTGTGCGTGCCGGCTTCGGTGAAGGACCGGTTGAAGTCCCATTTGAGGAAGTCGACGGTGTTGTCGGCGACCACCCGCCGTAGCCAGGCGTACGCCCAGTCGCCCACCTCGGGCCGGGCGAAGTCCAGCACCAGCTGGTGACGGAGCTCGGTGGCGGTGCGGTCCGGGAGGTGCACCACCCACTCCGGGTGCTCCCGGTACAGCTCACTGTCGGCGTTGACCATCTCCGGCTCCACCCACAGGCCGAACGCCATGCCGAGCCGGTGCACCTCGTCCGCGAGCGGTCGCAGACCACGGGGGAAGCGGTGCCGGTGCGGTGACCAGTCGCCGAGCCCGGCGCGGTCACCGTCGCGTTTGCCGAACCAGCCGTCGTCGACGACGAACAGCTCGGCTCCCAGGGCCGCCGCGCGTTCGGCCAGGGCCAGCTGGTTGTCCTCGGAGACGTCGAAGCCGGTCGCCTCCCAGGAGTTGTACAGAACCGGCCGGAGCTCGTGGGGGTGGGGGAGGACGTGCCGTCGCAGATAGGTGTGGAAGGCGCGGCTCGCGGCCCCGAACCCGTCCGCCGCGTACAGCGCGGTGCTGACCGGTGTCGTGTGGCACAGACCGGGCCCGAGTTCCACCTCGGTGCCCTCGTGGCCCTCCGCGGCCAGGACGCCGACGCGTCCGGCGGCGGTGCGCTGCGCCGTGATGCGCCAGTTGCCGCTGGTGGCCAGGGCCACCATCCAGACTTCGCCGTGCTCCTCGCCGGCGTCCCCGGCGTCCAGGGAGACCCAGGGGCCGGCCTGGTGCCCCGTGTGGCCGCGGCGGCTGCCGAGGACGGTCTCCCCCGCCGCCAGGTCCGTCCGCTCCAAGCGGCTCTCGGCCGCCCACCCGCCGTGTACGGCGCCGAGCCGCCATGCCGTGCGGTGGGGCAGCGGCCAGTGGGCCGAGGCGTACCGCGTGAGCAGGACCGGAGCGTCTCCCGGGCCCCCGGTGTGTCGGAGCACCGTCCACCGCTCCAGGACATCACCGCCCGGGGGGAGCCGGTAGTGCAGTTCCCAGGCCAGTGGGCGGACGCGGTCGCGCACGGAGACGACGACATGGCCCGCCTCAGGGACGGCGAGGGCATCGATGCGGGGTTCGACCGGGCTGGTGCCGTCGGCGAACCGCACCTCCAGGGCGGGGGCGCCGAAGCGGGCACCGCCCTCGACCGGGTACTCCTCGACGCCGTCCCAGCGGCCGGCGAAGCTGTTGTCGTGGTCGGCCCAGACCGGCAGGACGATCGCGTCGGCCAGGGGCAGCGGTGCGCCCCAGTGCACGTGGAGGGCGGTCCCGGCGTGGCGGTCGACCCGCAGGACGTAGCAGGACGCGGGGCCGCGCAGGACGACGGTCCCGCTCGCCTCGTCGGTCTCCACCGACCTCGTCACGAGGAGGGGCGACGGTGTGGGGGACAGGGCGGACATTCCTCCTCCTTCCTTTCCCCGCGCTTCGACGGGGTACGGGCGGTGGCAGCGCGCATCGAGGATCTGCTCACGGGCGGCGCTCCGCCGGGCGCTCGCGCACCACGACGACCTCCCCGGCGGGGACGACCGCCCGGCCGTCCCGCACCGTCGCCCCGAACAGCCCCGTCCCGTCGGCCGGGACCGACCGGGTGCTGTCGGTGTGGTTGACGAGGAACAGGTACGAGCCGTCGGGGCCGGCGCGCCGCACGGCTTCCAGCCCTGGCGGGCCGTCGACGACGGGTTCGGCGCCGCCCTGCCCGCACACCGACCGCACCAGGTCGCGCAGCTTCTCCGGGGGGAGGCGCGTGCCCGCGTACCAGGCGGTTCCCCTGCCGTACCGGTTGCGGGTGACGGCGGGTCCGCCGCGGGCCGGACCGCCGTCGGGGGTGTCGGCGAAGCTCAGCACGGTGTCGCACCCCCGGGGTTCGATGTGCTCCGCCCAGCGGACGGCGTCGCCCCCGCCGTCGAGCCGGGCGGTCTCCCCTGTGCGCAGGGGGAGGTACTCGTCGACCTGGAGGCCCAGGACGTCGCGCAGGGCGCCCGGGTGGCCGCCGAGGCGCACCCGGTCGTGGTGGTCGACGACCCCGCTGAAGTATCCGACCGCCAGTTGCCCTCCGCGCTCGACGTACCGGGTGACGTTCTTGGCGTCGTCGTCGGACAGGAGGTAGAGGTTCGGTGCGAGCACGGCCCGGTAGGACGACAGGTCCGCACCGGGCGGGACGAGGTCGCAGGTGATGTTGAGGCTCCACAGGGCCTCGTACCAGTCCCGGACCGCATCGAGGTAGCGCACCTGGCCGGAGGGACGGGCCTCGAGTTCCAGGGCCCACCACGTCTGCCAGTCGAACAGTACGGCGACCTCGCTGAGGACGCGGGTGCCGACCACCTCGGTGAGGTCCGCGAGGTCGGCTCCGAGCCGGCTGACCTCCTTCCAGACGCGGCTGCCGGTCCCCCCGTGGGGCAGCATGGCCGAGTGCCACTTCTCGGCTCCGGCACGGGACTGCCGCCATTGGAAGAACAGCACGCCGTCCGCTCCGCGTGCCAGGTGCGTGAGGCTGTTGCGGCGGGTCTCGTCCGGTTTCTTGGCCACGTTGACCGGCTGCCAGTTGACGGCGGAGGTGGAGTGCTCCATCAGGAGCCACGGCCGCCCACCGGCCATGCCCCGTGCGAGGTCGGCGTTGAGGGCCAGGCCGATGTGCCCCTCGGGGTCCGCCGCGGTGAGGTAGTGGTCGACGGACACGAGATCGCACTCGGCCGCGAAGGCGTGCCCGTCGACCTTCTTCTCCAGAGTCCCCATCAGGTTGGTGGTGAGGGGTATGCCCGGCGCGACCCGGCGCAGGATGCGGGACTCCGCGCGGTGCCGGGCCAGGAGGGCGTCGGAGGAGAAACGGCGGAAGTCGAGGTCCTGCCCCGGGTTGTGGAAGGCCGTGGTGTCCCGCGGCGGGTCGATCTCCTCCCATTCCCCGTACCGCTGGCTCCAGAAGTCCGTTCCCCAGGCCTCGTTGAGCGCGTCGAGGGAGCCGTGGCGTGCCCGCAGCCAGTCCCGGAACGCGTCGGCACTGGTGTCGCAGTAGCAGAGGGCGTTGTGGTTGCCCCACTCGTTGTGGACGTGCCACAGGACGACCGCCGGGTGGGCGCGGTACCGGGTGGCCAGGGCCTCGACGAGGGCGTCGGCTGCCTCGGCGTAGGCGGGGTGGCTGGGGCAGAACACCTGCCGGCTGCCGTGGGACAGACGGGTCCCGCTCGCCGTCACCGGCCGGGCCGACGGATGTGCCCGGGTGAACCAGGGGGGCGGGGCGGCGGTGGGGGTGGCGAGGTCGACGCCGATGCCGTTGTCGTGCACGAGGTCCAGGACCTCGTCGAGCAGGCTCCAGTCGTACGTGCCGGGCCGCGGCTGGATGCGGGACCAGGAGAACACTCCCATGGTCACGAGGTTGACACCCGCGGCGCGCATCAGCCGGACGTCCTCCCGCCACACCTCCCGCGGCCACTGCTCGGGGTTGTAGTCGCCGCCGTAGGCGATGCCGCCGATGCGGTCGTTGAGCAGGGTCAGGGGGTGGGTCATGACTTCACCGCTCCGGCGGCCAGTCCGGCGCGCCAGTAGCGCTGCAGGAGAAGGAACGTGAGGACGATGGGGACGACGGAGACGAGCGCTCCGACGATGGTGAGGCTCTGCAGTCCGGGCAGGCGGCTGGTCTGGGACTGCCAGGTGAACAGGCCGAGCGTGACGGGGTAGAGGCGGTCGTCCTGCAGCATGACCAGCGGCAGCAGGAAGTTGTTCCAGATGACGACGAACTGGAAGAGGAAGACGGTGACGAGGGCCGGTGCCATCAGGGGCAGGGCAAGGGTGCGGAAGACGCGGAACTCGCCGGCCCCGTCCATGCGGGCGGCTTCGATCACCTCGTCCGGGACGGACGCCGCCGCGAAGATGCGCGAGAGGTACACACCGAACGGGCTGACGACGCTGGGCAGGAACACGGACCAGAAGGTGTCGGTGGCGTCGAATTCGGCGAACAGGAGGAAGAGCGGCAGTGCCAGCGCGGTCGCGGGCACGAGCACCCCGCCGAGGATGACCGAGAACACCGCCTCCCGGCCCCGGAAGGTGTACGTGGCGAGGGCGTAGCCGGCTGCCGCGGCCAGGGCCGTGGCCACCCCCGCGCCCGCGCCCGCGTAGAGCAGGCTGTTGAGGAGCCAGCGGCCGAACACGCCGTCCTGCTGGGTGAAGAGGGAGGCGAGGTTGTCGCCGAGATGCCACTCGGCCGGAAGGAGACCGGGCGTGCTGACCAGATCGCTCTGGTTCTTGGTCGCCGCGACGATCAGCCAGTAGACCGGAAGCAGCATGTAGCAGGCGGCGAGGACCATGAACACCATGGCACCCGCCGTCGCCCGTCCGCTGCCGCCCGGACGGCGAGGACGTGCCGGAGGAGCCGGGTGCGCGCCCTCGGTACGGATCAGCATGCTCATGCCTGCCTCCTCGTGGTGAACCGCAGGAAGGCGAAGGAGAGCAGGAAGGTCACCAGCGCCAGGAGGACGGACAGGGCCGCCGCCCCGCTGTAGTCGTCGCCGGAGGCGAGCGAGTAGGCGGCCAGATTGGGCGTGAAGGTGCTGGTCACGCTCGTGGAGATGGACCGGAACACCTGCGGTTCGGTGAACAGCTGGAACGTGCCGATGATGGAGAACACTCCGGTCAGGACCAGCGCCGGGCGGATGATCGGGATCTTGACGCGCAGCGCGATCGTCCAGCCGCTCGCGCCGTCCACCCGGGCGGCCTCACCGATGTCGGTGGGAACCGCCTGCAGGGCCGCGTACAGGATCAGCATGTTGTAGCCGGTGTACGTCCACGTGACGACGTTCCCGATGGACCACAGGATGGCGTCCGCCCCCAGGAGGTCGACGCGCAGGCCCAGGGAGCGCAGCCCGTCGACGACCGGTGAGAGACGGGGGTCGTACAGGAAGGCCCACATCAGGGCCGCGACGACGCCCGGTATCCCGTACGGCACGAAGTAGACGAGGCGGAAGAACCGCTTGCAGCGGGCCACCGCCGAGTCCAGCAACAGGGCCAGGACCAGGGAGAGCAGCAGCATGACGGGGATCTGCACGAGGGCGAAGAGGGCGACGCGCAGGACGCTGTCCAGGAGGAACGGCGAGGAGAGGACCTCGGCGTACTGCTCGAACCCGGCGAAGACCGTACGGGTCCGGCCGAACGTGCCGCCCGTGCGTTCGGTCTTCTGCAGGCTCTGCCAGAAGGCGTAGCCGACGGGCACGACGGTGAAGAGGACGAAGGGGACGAGGAAGGGGAACAGGAAGAGGTACGGCGCCGCGGTGCGGCGGGGCCGCCGGTGCGGGGAGGGGGGAGTGGTGGTCGAGGTCACGCGAAGCCTTCGGGAAGGTGCCTGCCCCTGCCGCGTGGCCACGGCAGGGACGGGATCGGGGCGGGGGCCGTCTACTCGGTCACGTCGAGCGACTGCTTGCGCAGGGACTCGGCGCTCTGGGCGTCGGTCTGCTTCAGGACGTCGCCGAGGGTGGAGCCGCCACCGAGGGCACGCGCCGTGCCGTCGCTCAGGAAGCGGTAGGTGTCCGTCATGGTGGGCCCCCAGGTGAAGCCGGTGTCGACCCCGGCGGAGGCTTCCGCGAAGACGTCGAAGACCGGCTGCCGCCCGTAGAAGTCGACCGGCTTCTTCAGCGCCGGCAGGTCGAGACCTGCCTTCGCCGCCGGGTACAGACCACCCTCGCGGTTGAGGATCTCCAGCGCCTTCGGGTCCGTGTTGAGCCAGAGCGCGAACTGCGACGCCTCGGCCGGGTGCTTGGAGCCGGCGAGCACGGCGGTCGTCGACCCGCCCCAGTTCCCGGCCCGCTTCTCGCCCGCCTTCCACTGCGGCATGGGTGCGACGGCCCACTTTCCGGAGGTCGCCTTGGCGTTGTCCCGGATGGTGCTGTAGCCCCACGCGGCGCTGATCCAGGTGACCACCTCGCCGGAGTTCCACGACTTGTACAGCGCCGGCGAGAAGCCCTGCAGGTCGGTGGCGACGAGCTCGTCGTCGATCATGTTCTGCCAGTAGTCGGCCACCTGCCTGCTCTCGGGCCGGTCGACGGTGACCTTCCAGGCGTCGCCCTCGCGCTCGAACAGGGTGGCCTCGTTCTGCCACAGCAGCCCGGTGAACCAGTTGGGGTCGGTCTGCGAGAAGTGGGTGATGTACTTGCCCGCCGCCCTGACCTTCCGCGCGGCGGCCTCGTACTCCTGCCAGGTCTTCGGAACGGCTATGCCGAGGTCCTCGAAGACGTCCTTGCGGTAGAACAGCGCCATCGGTCCCGTGTCCTGCGGCACCGCCCACACCCCGTCCTCGCCTCCGGCCCCGAACTCGACCTGGGACCAGGTCCAGTCCGCGAACCGGGTCTCGGCCTCGGTGACCCCCGAGCACGACGAGATGTCCCGCAGGCCTTCCTTGAGACGGAAGCTCGCCAGCGAGTCGTACTCGATCTGCCCCAGGTCGGGGGCCTTGCCGGCCTTGAGCGCGTTGGACAGGTTCTGGTAGGTGCCCGCGTTGCCCGACGGCGTGTTCTTCAACTCGACCTGAATGTCGGGGTGCTCCTTGTTCCACAGGGCGACGGCCTGCTCCATGCCCGGCACCCATGACCAGTACTGCAGCGTGACCTTGCCCGGGGTCGCCTCACAGGTGCCCGCCGCGCTCTCCTCGGTGCCGCCACCGCAACCGGTCACCACGGCGAGGGCCAGGGCCACACCGCCGACCGTCCAGCGTCTGCTCACAGAGGTCCGACGGGGCATCGCCATGAAAGTCGCTCCTTGTTCCGAGGATCCGCTTCGGCGAAGCGGTGGCCGCCACCTCACAACGGCGAAAGGTTCATGTCAAGAGCCCGGGCGTGATTCTCCTGGAAACGATGGCGGTCCACACATGTGCAGATTGAGGGAAGGAGCCGATTGAACCCCTTCTGAGCTGGCCTTATTTGATGATCTGCGGCATGGGTGTCTTGGTGAGGGGTCGATGCGTAATCGATTACGTCTCATGCGTTCCGCGCCGATGTCTCGTGGGCTGTGTGGAGCGGTCGGGTGTCGCCGCGTCAGGCGGAAGCCCTGCGGATGAACTCGGCCTTGACCTTCACGGTCTTGAACACCGCGCGCCCGTCGAGCCGCTCACGGAGCAACTGGGCGGCCAGACGGCCGACTTCGGATGCGGGATACCGGATGGTGGACAGCTGTGGACGTACGAGCGAAGCGAAGGACGCGTCGTCGTGCCCGACCAGTGCGACGTCCTCGGGGATGTCGATCTCCAGCTCCCGCGCCTTGTCCATGGCTCCGACGGCGATGGCGTCGTTCGCGCAGAACACCGCGTCCGGTGGGTAGCGGCGCCCCATCAGCTCACCGAACCCGGCCGCTCCCGCTTCGCGCGTGTGCTCACCGCGCACCACGAGCTCGCGGGGCACGGTGGTGCCGAACTGCAGGGCCAGGGAGCGAAGGAGCTCCAGACGCGGGTCACCACCTGTCGCGTCCCGCGGGCCCGCGATCACGGCGATGCGACGGCGGCTCGCGGAGGTGACGCACTGGAGCGCCTGCCGTGTCGCGACCCGGGCGTCGGGAGAGATCTGATCGACGGGGCCGAAGGGCACGTCGGCGCTGACGACGACGGGCACGCCGGCCTCGACCACGGGGCGGAGGTCCGTGGGCAGGAGCCGGAAGGGCGTGATCACCACGCCGGCGAAGTGTTGCTGGACCGCTTCGGCCAGCAGCGCGCGTTCCTCCTTCCGGCGGGCGCGCGTGTTGCACACCACCACGTGCAGTCCGAGACCGCGTACGCCCTCCTCCAGCGCCGCGGCCAGCTGGGCGAAGAACGGGTTGGCCAGGTCGGGCACGATCAGTGCCACGAGGCTCGACCGTCCGGTCCGCAGGCTCCGTGCGGTGGCGTTCACGGTGAACCCCAGCTGATCGATGGCCGCCTCGACGGCCGTCCGAGTGGCGGGAGCAACCGCTCGTTTCCCCGACAGGACGTACGAGACGGTGGCGGACGACACGCCGGCCGCTCGGGCGACATCCGCCATGGTGACCCGTTCCCCCACTGCCCACGCTCCTTCGTCCAGGTCAACCTACTTCAGGTGTTCGTCCTGGTGGCGTCGGACCTGTGCGAGAGGTGCTGGTGGGCCCGGCGGCTCCGGAGCCCGGTGGAGGGGTGGCGATTCCGGCGTGGCCTCGCGGACGGATCTTGGTGATCCCCGGTGCGTACGGTCGAACACGTCCGCACGCGAATGAACAACTTCGCAAATGGGGCGGCCTTCGTCGCGCATCTGTCGCGGCGGGGATCTCGGCTGCTAGAAGGTTCTCGTTCCAGCAACCCGGCTTCTCCTTCGTCTACTTGAAGGGTTCTTTGTCATGCTCAGAACTAAATGGGCACGGGCTCTCGCGGTG
This sequence comes from Streptomyces sp. NPDC058664, assembly GCF_042716635.1. Lineage (NCBI taxonomy): Bacteria > Bacillati > Actinomycetota > Actinomycetes > Kitasatosporales > Streptomycetaceae > Streptomyces > Streptomyces sp. NPDC058664. Next base: position 22,076 of record NZ_JBHXRW010000076.1, read on the forward strand.
CCTCTGACTCTGGTCGGCATCGTGTTCGGCCTCGCGCAGCCGGCGAACGCCGCCACCACGGCGGGCGAGCGTTACGTGGCTCTCGGGGATTCGTACTCCTCCGGGGTGGGGGCCGGCAGCTACCTGTCGGACAGCGGTGCCTGTCAGCGCAGCAGCAAGGCGTATCCGTCGCTGTGGGCGGCGGCCAACGCCCCCGCGTCGTTCGCGTTCACGGCCTGCTCCGGTGCCACGAGCACCACGGTCAAGGACAGTCAGCTCTCTCCGCTCGACACGTCGACCACGCTGGTGAGCGTCACGGCCGGCGGCAATGACGTCGGCTTCGCCGACGTCATGCAGACCTGTGTCCTGCAGAGCGAGTCCACCTGCGTCAACGCCGTGAACGCTGCGGTCGCCAAGGTCAACAACGTGCTGCCCGGCAGCCTCTCCGCCCTCTACAGCGCGATCCGCAGCAGGGCTCCGCAGGCGCGCGTCGTGGTTCTGGGCTACCCGAAGTTCTACCAGCTGAACGGTGGCTGCATCGCCGGTCTGAGCGAGACCGAGCGTGACGCGATCAACCGGGGCAGCGACGCTCTCAACAGCGTTCTCGCCACACGCGCCGCCGGTGCCGGCTTCGTGTACTCGAGCGTCGTGGACGAGTTCACCGGCCATGAGATCTGCTCGAGCGACGCCTGGCTGCACAGTGTCGCCATCCCCGTGTCGAACTCCTACCACCCCAAGGCCGTGGGCCACTCCGGCGGATACCTGCCGGCGTTCCGCTCCGTCGTCTGACCCGCGACTTCGGTAGCCGTCCCCCGTGCGGTCGCGGTTCGCGCGGCATCGCCGCCGACGACCGCCCTCCTGGCGGGAGCCGGTCGTGAACCGGGAGTGACGCGTACGGCACGGGACGGCGCGCGACGGTGACCGTTACCGCCGCGCCCTGTTCCGTGCCGACGTGCTACCCCGCCATGCTTTCCAGCAGCAATTGCGAACCCGCGGTGATCAGACCCGGGACGATGAAGTCGAGGGTGACGGTCCGGGTCGTGTTGGCGGGCAGGGCGTACGTCCCGATCTCGTCACGGGGGACGGTCGGGCGTACGTACACCGTCTCGATCCCGGGTGCGGCGCCGTCGACGGAGACGGCCATCGCTCCGTTCCAGGTGTTGCCGGGCACGTCGGCGGAGCCCGTGACGTTGGAGCCGAAGACGAGGCGGGCGGCGCGTGGCTGCGCCGACGGATTGCGCAGGGCCGGCTCTATGGAGTAGCGGGCGCCGTAGTTGCCCCAACTGCGCTGGGAGCGGCTCCGCACCGGGCCGACCGCCTGACAACTGCACCGTCCCCACCCCCGCTTTCGCTGGAAAAGCCCATCCGCGGGCCTCTGCGACACGCTTCGGCCGCAGTGGACGTGGGGGTGGTGGCGCGGGCCGTCGGCGTGGCGCGGATGATCGTGGCTGTGCTGCTCGAGTCCGTGTCCGTCGCCGCGCTGGCCGTGGTGCTGCTGTGCGCCGTCATCCGCCCGTTCCGCTGGCCGGAGGCGGCCTTCGCCGTGCCTGCTGCAGCCCTCGTGGTCGCGACCGGCGCCATCCCGTTCGAGGCCGTACGGGAGGAGGCGGCGCGGCTCGGGCCGGTGATCGGCTTCCTCGCCGCGGTCCTGGTGCTGGCCAAACTCTGTGACGAGGAGGGGCTCTTCCACGCCTGCGGGACGTGGATGGCCCGCTGGGCCCGCCGCAGGCCGCGCCGACTTCTCGGCGCGGTCTTCGTACTGGCCTCCGTGATCACCGCCACGCTCAGCCTCGACGCCACGGTGGTCCTGCTGACCCCGGTGGTCTTCGCCACCGCCGCCCGCATGGGCGCCCGTCCCAAGCCGCACGTCTACGCCGGCGCCCACCTGTCGAACACGGCCTCCCTGCTGCTGCCGGTGTCGAACCTGACGAACCTGCTCGCCTTCACCGCGACCGGCCTGACCTTCACCCGCTTCGCGCTGCTGATGACCTTGCCATGGCTTGCCGCCATCGCGGTCGAGTACGCGGTCTTCCGCCGCTTCTTCGCCGCCGACCTCGACGCCTCGACCGAGCCGGTGCAGGCGGCTGAGGCGCCGGAACCGCCCCTGTTCGCCCTGGTGACCGTGGCGGCGACGCTGGCCGGCTTCGCGGCGGCCTCGGCGATCGGCATCGACCCCGCCTGGGTCGCGGCGGCCGGCGCGGCGGTGATGACCGTACGCGCCCTGGTCCGCCGCCACACCACCCCGGCGGCGATCACGCGCTCCGCCGCCCTGCCCTTTCTCGCCTTCGTTCTCGCCCTCGGCGTCGTCGTGCGCGCGGTGGTCGACAACGGGCTCGGTCACGCGCTCGACGCCGTGCTCCCCGGCGGAACGTCCCTGCTCGCGCTGCTGGGAACCGCCGTGCTCGCCGCGCTGCTCGCCAACCTGATCAACAACCTGCCCGCAGTCCTCGCCCTGGTCCCCCTGGCCGCACCCTCAGGACCGGGCGCCGTCCTCGCCGTCCTCCTCGGCGTCAACATCGGCCCCAACCTCACCTACGCCGGTTCCCTGGCCACCCTCCTGTGGCGGCGGATCGCCCATCATCACGACCATGAGGTCGAACTGGGGGAGTTCACCCTCCTCGGCTTGCTCACCGTTCCCGCCGCTCTCCTCGCCGCCACCCTTGCGCTCTGGGTCTCGCTGCATACGATCGGCGCCTGAAGCGAGCCCGTACTCGCAGCCGCACCCGCCTGCGAGTCCGGATTGCCGTGGGGGGCTCTGCCGTACCGTTTCGACGCATCACCGAGCCGCCGCAGTGGTTCACCCTCGAACAGGTGCAGAGCGTTGTCGACGGGTTCCCGGCTCTCTGCCGCACCATCTGCCTGCTTGGCTTCTGTACGGGCACGGGCACGGCACGGGCTGGGGCGAGCTCGCCGACGCGTGACCGGCGACCGCCGGGGCGAGCCCCCAGCTGTATGGCGGTGGGCACCTTGAAGAGAGGGAGACCGGCTGTCGAGCTGTTGGCCGCCCCCGTCCGTCCGCTTCTCGGTGGTGATGTTCCACGACGCCGGGCGGATGTTCGGTGCGTGTTGTGTCAGGGGCTCACGTACTCCGTCGTCGGGTGGCGTGGCGCCATGCCGCTTCCTGTGCCTCGGAGTGCCTGACGCGGTACGCCTCGGTGTACTGGACGCGCGCTTCCTACACGGCGGCCTCCCGGCGGACGTGCTTCTGAGGCGTTGCTTCGATCTTGTCGGGAGGTCGGCGTTCGGCGGCTTCGAAGGTCCTACGCCCGACAAGACGGCATCACCTCTTCGGAGCGGGTGTACAAGTGGTGGTGATTGCTCTGCACATGGGCGTGGCGGTAGGACTTTTGCGGGCTGTCCGGGGGGTTGTGGGCCGCAGCACCGATCCTCGGTGGGCGGGGGTGTCGAAAGATCTGCGGACCCGCCTCACCGAGGGTGCGGGCCGCTCGTCGATCGGAGTTCTCTCGTGCGCATTCGACTCGCCGCGACCGCTGTCGCTGCTGCCGCAGTGGCCGCCTCTCTGCTCTCCCCGGTACTGGCCTCGGCGCAGGGCGGCGACACCGGTCCGTTCGCTCCCAAGAACCGTGCTTCGGGTCACGGTCTGGTCAGCGTCGGTCTGACCTCGGACCAGCGTCTGGTGGGATTCGATGTCCACAACCCGGCTGAGACGTGGTCGCTGGGGAAGGTCTCCGGCCTTCAGGGCGACACCGTCCTGGTCGGCATCGACTTCCGGGTCCAGACCGGCAGGCTCTACGGCGTCGGTGAGAAGGGCGGCGTCTACACGCTCAGCATCAGTGCCAAGGCCGTCAAGGTCTCCCAACTGACCGTCGCCCTCCAGGGCCGGCACTTCGGGGTCGACTTCAACCCCGCTGCCAACCGCCTGCGCGTCATCTCCGACACCGGCCAGAACCTGCGTCACAACATCGACGACCCGGCCGCCCCGAGGACCACCACCGTCGACGGCACCCTGACCAACCCCACGATGCCTCCCTCCACGGCTCTGGGCGTCACCGGAGCGGCGTACACGAACAACGACCTCGACGCGGCCACCGCGACCACGTTGTTCGACATCGACACCACCAACGACCGGGTCTCACTGCAGTCCCCGGCCAACGCCGGCACCCTCGCGCCCACCGGCAGCCTGGGCGTGAACGCCGGCCCCTCGGCCGGCTTCGACATCTACTACAAGGCCTCCCACGGCACGAACCACGGCTTCGCAGCCCTGTCCAACGGTGGCAAGCAGCGCTTCTACAAGGTCGACGTCCTCACCGGCAGGGCCACCCTCGTCGGCGCCTTCCCCGCAGGCCGGCAGGTCGTCGATGTCGCCCTCCCGCTGGACCAGCACTGACAAGCGCAGACAGTGCAGTCGAGGCACTTCGGTCCGTCTCCACCCCGGCTCGGGCCGCTGTGCCCCATGAAGGCTGGCGGATCACTTCTGTCCCTGGCCTCGAGGTACGCCGAGAGGTTGGTGTGAACGAGACACGGCTCCTGGGGTGGCAGGGGCTCCTGCCGGCATCGCTGATCTGCTGTCTGTAGCGCCGACCGCCGCTACGAGCACAGCGTCCCCTTGCCCGGGGGCGCTGTGTTCCACCGCGCTCGCCTCCGATGCCGGATCTTCGAGTCCTGTAGACGAGGTCTGGCCGTTACCTGCGTCTTTGTGCCCAACATCTGATCTGAGCGTGCCCGCTGACGGTTTTCTGGATTCCCTTATGCACCACTGAACTTTTCGTTAGTTCCGTGGGTGTGATGGAGTCGTTGGTGGGATCCTGAGACGGCGAGCCGTTTTCATCCTGTCTCTGTGGGGTGAAATGGCAGGTCAGTAGGGGTGCGCAACGAGACGAGGCTCCTGGTCGTTGCGGTGGTGTTCTCTACGCACCACGCATCGTCCGAGGAGCCTCGCTCGGTCCCGTATCGTGCCACGGTCGACGTCCCGCATGAGCTGGTCGAGCACGTTTTCTGGCTCATCTACGCACGAAGGTGTGAACGCCGTTCGCGGTGGCGGAAGCCGGGATGCTTCCAGCAGGCCCTGCTCGCGCTGGTGCACCTGCGCACGAACGAGCCGCCGCCCGCCCTGGCAGCCGGGTTCGGCATCTCGACCGCCACCGCCTGGCGCTACCTCGACGAGACCCTCGACGTCCTCGCGGCATGGGCGTCTGGTCTGCACGAGGCCCTGACCGGCCTGGGCGAGGGCGACTTCGTCATCGTGGACGGCACCCTGATTCCCATCGACCGGATCGCCGCCGACGAGTCGTACTACTCGATGAAGCACCGCAAGCACCGCAAGCACGGCATGAACGTGCAGGTCATCGCCCGCCCCGACGGCACACCGCTGTGGTTCTCCCGCGCGACACCCGGCCGCACCCACGACAACACCGCCGCCCGCCACGACCACATCCTGGCCCGCCTACGCGCCGCCGGCCTCGGAGCGCTGGCGGACCTCGGCTTCCGCGGCCTGGACAACGACGTACTTGCCCCCGTGATCGTCACTGGCTTCCACGCCAGCCGCACTCACAAGCTCACCCCCGGCCAGAAGACCGCCAACCGAGTCCTCGCCGTCGGACGCGCACCGGTCGAACACGGCTTCGCTCACCTCAAGAACTGGCGGACCCTCACCAAGCTCCGTACCGATCCCGCTCGCGCAACGGGTCTTCTGCGCGCCTTGCTCGTCCTGACGAACCTCGAAGTCAGCCGCTGACGGACGATCTACGGCACACTCGATGTCGGGGCACGCAACCGACCTGGCTTATAGAGCGGTCTCGCGCGAGGCATCTTCACCCTTCCGAGGCGCTGTGTCGAGAACGGCGTCCAGTATTCGCCGGGAACTCTCCAGTTGGCTGATCGTCTCGGTGATGCGGGCGCGTTCGCGCCGCAACTCCCCGATGAAGGTCGGGCAGCCGGACGGCACCCTCAGTTCATCCTTGTCGCGCACACAATGCACGACCTTGCCGATGACCGCGGTGGAGAGCCCTGCGGCGAGCATGGCTCGAATGTGGCGCACCATGGCGACATCTGCCTCCGCGTACTCGCGGTAGCCGTTGCCCAGCCGTGTCGGCCGGAGCAGACCCTGCTCCTCGTAGTAGCGCAACAGCCGCCTACTCACCCCGGTTTCGCGGGCGAGATCGCCAATTCGCAAGGCCTTCTCCTTGACCTTCACATTGATGTGATGCCTTACCGTCCCCAGTATCGCTGATCACGAAATGGAGGGGCCGGATTATGCCTGGTGCAGTGATCATTGGTGCGGGACCGGGGATCGGGCAGGCAGTCGCCCGTCGGTTCGCCAGAGAGAGGATGCCGATCACACTGATCGCCAGGGGGGAACAGACGCTGCGTGTCGTTGCGGACGGGCTTGCTCCCTATGACGTCCCGATCATTACTTTGCAGGCCGACAGCACCGACCGGGCCGAGTTGGACGCGGCCCTGGACCAGGCCGTCGGCGAGCACGGCGTACCGGAGGTTGCCGTGTACAACGCCGCGCTCGTCCGCGCGGACGAGCTGGGCGAGTTGTCGGTACGCGATCATATGGAGGCATGGGCGGTCAACGTGGTCGGCGCGCTGAATGCCGCAGCGCGCCTCGCGCCGGCAATGGCAGCTCGAGGGAGCGGAACGTTCCTTGTCACAGGCGGCATGCCCGAACCCAAGCTGGAGTATGTGAGCCTTTCCCTGGGCAAAGCGGGCGTCCGGACGCTGATCGCGCTGCTCGATCAGCAGTACGGCTCCTTCGGAGTCCACGCGGCGAGCGTCACCGTGGATGGCCCGGTCGCCCCTGGCACCGACTTCGACCCCGACGACATCGCCGAGCACTACTGGCGCCTGCACACGCAGCCGCGCCACCTGTGGGACCGCGAGGCGCTGCACGCCAGCCGCTCTTGACAGCGCGCGGCCGACAAGAACCGGCGAGCCGCCCGTTCCGTCAAACGATCTACTTCACGGACTGCCGCTCACGACCAGCGTGAACACTCTGAGAGACCGCCACGTCAGCCCTGTGGCAGGCAACTTCACGTTGGTGGAGGCTCACTGAGTGGACTCCACCCCGCCCCACCTTTCAGGAGCACCCGGTGGCGAGCACCGCAGACGAGCCCGAGCAGCCCCTTGACCGGGGTGAACGGTCTCCCTCCGTGAACCCCTCCATCACCCCCTCCGAGCACGTCATACCTGATCCGAAGCCGAGCTCCTGGGGCAGGTACTCCCACTGGATCCCCGTGTGGAGCACGAACAAGATCCCGCACAGAGCCTGCCGGTCAGGCACCCGCGGCCGCCCCGCGACCAGCTTCGGACCCGGTTCCGGCAACAACGGCTCGATCAACGACCACAGTTCATCCGAAACGATCCACGGACGAGAGTTCCTCTTCCCCACGAAAGGAGCAACGAGCATCTGAGCCGACAGTCACACCGTCAGCAGCTTCTGTTAGGACCTCTTAGACCTGGGCGAGTTACCGCCGTTCGATCCAGACGACGAGGCCAGCGAGTTCGGTCGGCTTTTGGGCATGGCTGGGGACCCGCTGGCCGCGCTGGACGTTGCCGAGCAGCACGCTGGAGCCGAGCGGGGCCGGTGGGTCAACGAAGACGTCGTCCAGGACGAGTACGGCGACTTCGTTCGTGCCGGTCGGCCGGTGGGTGTCTCCGCCGACGGCCGACGATGGCCGAACGTGCCGGGCGCTGTATGACCTCGCGTGTGATCAAGCGGCGTTGAGCCAGTCCCGGTAGGCGCTGGCGAGCTCGTCGTCGCGGCGAAGGCCGCGTTCGAGGCTGGAGATGGCGGTCGGCCAGAGTCCGAAGTGGCGGGCGACAGCGGTGAGCGTGATGTTCTTGGACTGCCGCAGGGGCCGCAGGTCCCCGATGGCGGGGACGGTGACCGTGGTGGTCAGACAGCGGAACATCTCCCGGACGATGGCCCGCTTCAGGAGCCGAATGATCTCCTTGTTCGTCCGGCCGGCGGCAGTCTGACGAGCGACGTACTCCCGGGTGCGGGAGTCGCCGGCCATACGGACCAGAGCAATGCGGTAAAGGGCCGCATTGACGCCCCGGTCACCGCCGCGCGAGAGACGGTGCCGGTTGGTTCTGCCGCTGGAGGCGGGAACCGGTGCAGCTCCGCAAAGAGCGGCGAAGGAAGCCTCCGTCCGCATGCGCTCGGGATTGCCACCCGCCGTGACCAGCAGCTGGGCGGCGGTGTCGGGGCCGACCCCGTAGGCAGCCCTCAGACCGGGGTTGTGGGCGGTGACCTCACGGTCCAGGGCCTTGATCAGCTCTTCGTGCCCGGCGGCCAGTTCCTTGACGCGCCGAGCGAGGCTCTTGAGCGCGGAGAGCACGGCGACGTGGAGCGCGTCACCGGCCGGCCGCAGCCGGGCCGGGGCATCGGTGCGGTCCGTCCCTGTGAGGTGCCTGAACTTGGCGCGGATGGCATCAGGTGCGTTGGAGAGGATGTGGGTGATCTGGTTGAGAGCGGCGGTGCGTGCCTTGACGGCGGAACGGGCGGCGTTGCGCAGGGCGCGTATGCCGGCGACGGTGACGTCCTTCGGGGTGCTGGAGGCCCGTCCCGACAGGGCCGCGCGGGCGGCGGCGTAGGCGTCGATGGGGTCCGACTTGCCGACGCGGCGGCGTTCGGCCCGGTCAGGCCGGTTGACCTCGACGACTGGAAGCCCATGTGAGCGGGCGGCGCTGGTAAAGCCGGCTCCGTAGGACGAAGTGCCTTCCACGCCGACCGCGATCACCTGACCGTGCGCGTCTAGGAACGCCAGAGCCGCCGCGTACCCCGCGGCGGTGGTAGCGAACTCGGCGTCCGCGAGGTGGCGGCCGTACGCTCTGGTGTCAGTCGTCGCCACCGTGTACCGATCTCCTGCCGCCGGGAGGTGAGTTGTCCGGCCAGATACCGCAGGGTGTGGCTGGGCAGGTCGATCGACGACGGGTAGACAAGCACACGAGGCTCCTGGCAGCACGGTGGATCTTGGTCGTGACACCGTCTACCAGGAGCTTCGTCGTTACGCAGGAGCGTCCGCCTCGTGGCTGTTACGACCAGGCTGGAAAAGGCTCACTGAAATCTGCAGGTCAGCAGGGGCCCGGCAGAGCATGGGGGCGATCGGGTCCAACGCTGACAACGCCGCCGCGGAAAGCTCCAACGCCGCCTTCAAGAGGGAGACGCTCAAGGGCCGGAAGACCTGGCCGAGCAAGCGTGAGGCCAGGCTCGGCGCCTTCCGCCGGCTGACCTGTTACAACACTCAGCGCCGGCATTCCCGCCTCGGTCGGCGGTCTCCGATCGCCTACGAGAACGACCTCCAACCAGCAGCAACTACCTTGGCCCGAGTTGCATAGACGTGTTCAGAATCCGGGATCAAGGTCCGTTCGACCTTGGCCAGACGGTTGTACTCCCGCACCGGGGCCTCCCCCTGAGTGGTGGACACGCTGATACTGGATCTGCTTGATCCGGAGGAAGCGAGAGACCGCCGATGGCGTTGAAGGACTATTCGGAC
>NZ_JBHXRW010000077.1:0-30106 GCF_042716635.1 Streptomyces sp. NPDC058664
TGGCGGCACAGCTCCTGGCCCTGGACGACCGGCTCAAGCGGATCGACAAGCAGATCCGCGAGACGTTCCGAAGCCATCCGCAGGCCGAGATCATCGAGTCGCTGCCCGGAATGGGCCCGATACTCGGAGCCGAGTTCATCGTCGCGGCGGGTGACTTGACTGCGTATGTCGACGCCGGCCATCTGGCCTCGGCGGCTGGGCTGGTGCCTGTCCCACGCGACTCCGGCCGCCGGACCGGAAACCTGCACCGTCCCAAGCGTTACAGCCGCCGCCTGCGACGGGTGTTCTACATGTCCGCGCAGACAAGCATCATCCGCGATGGCCCGAACCGGAACTTCTACCTCAAGAAGCGCAGCGAGGGTTGCAAGCATGTCCAGGCCGTCATCGCCTTGGCCCGGCGCCGGGCCAGCGTGCTGTGGGCTCTCCTGCGCGACGACAGGCTGTTCACCCCCTTCCCACCCGTCGCGCAGGAGTCTTGACTTCGTCATTGAGACTCCTGGTGAGCGGTGGATCTTGGTCGTGACACCGTCTACCAGGAGCTTCGTCGTTCAGCGCAGCCGGGATGCCTCAACCCGACCAGCCCGCCGACAGGTTGGAAAAGGCTCCATGAACCTGCGCTGTGGCCGATGACTGTCGAGGCGATCGGGTCACTCCCATCTGCGGAAACATGGGTGCCAGCATGTATGGACGGCACCAAGGTGATCATCAAGAATCCTGCTTGCACACCGACGCGACGACGGTGGCTTCGGAACACGGGGAGGGGGAGGTCGGCTGTGTCGCTGTTCTGGCGCATCTTCATGATGAACGCCTTCCTCCTGGTGGTGGCCACTCTTCTCCTGCTCAGTCCATGGGTCACGGTGTCCTCGCCCGTCCGTCTCAAGGAAGCCGTCGTTGTGGTCATCGGGGTCCTGATGATGCTCCTGGCCAACGGGCTCGTGTTCCGCTACGCGCTGGCCCCGTTGAAGCGTCTGTCACGGGCGATGGCGGAGGCCGATCTTCTCGCGCCGGGCGCCCGTACCGAGGCCGGGGGCCCCGTTGAGATCGCACAGCTTGTGGGCACGTTCAACGCGATGCTCGACCGGCTGGAGAGCGAGCGCGTCACCAGCAGCGCACGGGTTGCCGCCGCGCAGGAGGCCGAGCGGCGGCACCTTGCCCGGGAGTTGCATGATGAGGTCGGACAGACGCTGACAGCCGTCCTGCTCCAGTTGAAGTGGCTGGTGGACCAGGTACCGGGGGAGTTTCGCGACGATCTTCGTGGCGCGCAGGAAACGACCCGGGAGAGCCTTGACGAGCTGAGGCGTATCGCCCGTCGGCTGCGGCCTGGAGTCCTGGAGGACCTGGGACTGACGAGTGCTCTCCGGGCCCTTGCGGCCGACTTCACCGGGGCAGGGGTGACTGTCGTACACCACCTTGACCATGGGCTACCGGTTCTGGCTCCGGAAGCCGAGTTGGCGATCTACCGGGTGGCGCAGGAAGCCCTCTCCAACGCGGCGCGTCATGCGCACGCGGATCGCGTCGATCTGGAGTTGCGACACAGGACCGGTCAGGAGGTGGAGCTGGTGATCAGGGACAACGGGAGCGGCTGCCACGGAGCCCCGGAAGGGTCAGGCATTCATGGCATGCGGGAACGGGCCTTGCTGATCGGGGCGCGTTTTTCCATCACTTGCCGTGGTGGTGTCTCGGTACGTTTGCGGGTTCCAGCGCTGGGAGAGGCCGAGTGATGTCTGAGCTACCGAGCCGCATCCTGCTGGCCGACGATCATGCTCTGGTGCGCCGTGGCGTGCGGCTGATCCTGGACTCCGAGCCCGACCTCACGGTCGTCGCCGAGGTCGGTGACGGGGCGGAGGCCATCGCCGTGGCTCATCGGCTCCCTATTGATCTCGCCATCCTGGACATTGCGATGCCCCGCATGACAGGTCTGCAGGCCGCGCGCGAGTTGTCGCGGTCCCGGCCGGACCTTCGCATCCTGATGCTGACCATGTACGACAACGACCAGTACTTCTTCGAGGCACTGAGAGTCGGTGCCAGCGGATATGTGCTGAAGTCCGTCGCGGACCGGGACCTCGTGGACGCCTGCCGTGCCGCGATGCGGGATCAGCCGTTCCTCTACCCAGGGGTGGAGAGCACCCTGATCCGCAGGTACCTGGATCATGCGGAGAGGGGCAAGGCGATTCCGGAGAAGGCGATCACCAATCGTGAGGAGGAGATCCTCAAGCTCGTCGCTGAGGGCCACAGCTCCAAGGAGATCGGTGACCTGCTGGTCATCAGCGCCAAGACCGTGGAACGCCACAGGGCGAATCTTCTGCAGAAGCTTGGCCTGCAGGACCGCGTGGAGCTCACCCGCTATGCCATCAGGACCGGCCTGATCGAACCGTAGTCCGAGCACCTCCCCACACCCCGAACCCTGCATCGCGCGCCGAGCGGGCATTCCGTCGTGCCCGAAGAACGGCCAAGTGCTGTTAACGGTCGCCCCATGAACCCCCCCGGGCCTTCAGGTCTGGGTTCAGGAGCTGGGCCTGTCGGCTCCGGTTCCTCAGCACCACCCATATGTAAGGGAGAAACGTGAGAAGCCCTGAACCGGGATCCATACCTGGATTCCGCGAACGGCCCAGAGTGGACCAGCGGCCAGGCATACGCGTGGCTGCAGCGGGAATCGCCCTGCTGATGTCGGTCTCGACGGTCTACGGCGCGGAAGCAGCCGTCGCCGCGCCCCTCGAATGGGAAGCCTCTCAGCCGCAGAAGGCGCCTTCCGCGACAGCGGCCGCCGACATCCCGTCCGCACGCGTGGCCGCCCGGCTGTCCGGACACAGGGTCGAGGCGCTGTCCGAGCGCACAGAGACCTCAACGACCTGGGCCAACAAGGACGGCTCGCTCATCACCGAGCTGTCGGCCGGTCCCATCCGGTTCCGTGACACTGTGACCGGCCAGTGGCGCGACGTCGATGTCGACCTCGTCGCGTCGCCGGACGGTTCGGTCGCCTCGAAGGCACACCCTTCCGGTCTGAAGCTCACCGGCAAGACCGGATCCAAGGCGGCTTCGCTCAAGGCGGCACAGGCCGCCCCGGCCGTCGACCTCGTGACCCTGGGCACCGGGGACGAGGCGATCACCCTGCAGTGGCGCGGCGGTCTTCCGGCCCCGACCCTGGACGGCACCCGTGCCACCTACGAGAACGCCCTTCCCGGTGCCGACGTGGTGGTGGAAGCCACCCGAACCGGTTTCGAGCAGTTTGTCGAGCTCAAGCAGAGGCCCACGACCGATGGCTTCTCCTACACTCTGCCGCTCAGGACCAAGGGCCTGAAGGTTGAGCAGCAGGCCGACGGCAGCGTGCTGTTCACCGACAAGAAGTCGAAGAAGACCGCGGTCATGCCGGCCCCCGTGATGTGGGACGCCACCGTCGACCCCGTCTCCGGCGAACACACGCGCCAGGTCAGGGTCGCCATGAAGGTCGTCAAGGCCAAGGGCGGCGTCGACCTCGTCATGACCCCGGACGCCGCCTTCCTCGCCGATCCTGCGACGAAGTATCCGGTCACGGTGGACCCCTCGACCTCCGCGCTGTCGAACGTCTTCGACACTTACGTCCAGCAGGGCACCACGGTCGACTGGTCCACGGACGTCGAGCTGGACCTGGGCAATCCCGGTACGAAGAACGCCGATGGCACGTACCGGACCGCCCGGTCGTTCATCTCCTGGAACACCGCTCCGATCGCCGACGCGCTGGTGACGGACGCGAAGCTCAGCTTGTGGAACTTCCATTCCGGCAACTACACCGGTTCGTCGTGCCCGACCCAGCCGTGGGAGGTCTGGTCCACCGGCGCGGCGACGACCTCGTCGCGCTGGACGGCGCAGCCCGCGTGGACCGCGAAGAAGGCCACGTCCTCGGAGACGCGGGGCAACGCCTCGTGTGCCACGCAACCGGACGGCTGGATCAACGCCAACGTCACGACGATGGTGCAGGAGTGGGCGTCGGCCAAGGCAGCCAAGTCGAACATGGGCCTGCGCGCCACCGACGAAGCCGTCACCGGGCAGTGGAAGCGGGTCAACTCCGCCAACGCTGCTTCCAACCCGCCGAAGCTGGTCGTCACCTACAACTACCGTCCGCGCACGGGCACGAAGCAGGAGGCAGGTGCGCCGTTCTTCTCCTACGGCGGCGCTTACGTAGTCAACACCGTCACCCCGACCTTGCGGGACACCTTCGTCGATCCCAACGGCGACAAGGTCAACGGCACCTTCCAGATCTTCGACTCCGCCACCAACTCGCAGGTCGGCGACGTCATCGTCTCCCCGTGGGTGAACTCCGGGCAGGTCGCTTCCGTGACCGTCCCGGCCGGTGTGCTGACCAACGGCAAGACGTACAAGTTCCGCACGTCGCCGTACGACGGTACGCACTACAACCTCGGCTGGTCGGAGTGGAAGACCTTCACGGTCGACACGACCGCGCCCTCCGCCCCGACCGGCATCACGTCGACGGACTACCCGTCTGCTGCCTGGGTGAAGGGCGCGGGGCAGGCCGGCACCTTCACCGTCACCCCCAGGGGCACCGACCACAACTGGCTCGAGTGGTCCCTGGACGGTCTGACGTGGACCAAGGTCGCCACCGGCGGCTCCACCGCCGCCAAGGCAATCAGCGCCACCCCGCCCAAGGACGGCACCCACACCCTCCAGGTCCGGCAGGTCGACAAGGCGGACAACAAGTCCGAGGCCCTGGAGTACAGCTTCCACGCCGGTCCGGGCGGCTTCGTCCAGCCGAGCGAGGGTGAGAGCACCGCACGCCGTCTGCCGCTGCTCGCCGAGGCCGAGGCCGGAAAGTACGACTCCGTCTCGTTCTCCTGGCGCCGCTCCGACGCCGACGCATGGACGCGGATCCCGGTGGCGGATGTCCTCAAGGACGGCCAAGCGCTCTCCTCGTGGCCCGTGCCGTTGGTGAACGGCAAGAACGCGGCCCTGACCTGGAACGCCACCAGCACCGTCGACCCCGACGGCAGCGTCCAGCTCAAGGCCGACTTCACCGGGCCGAACGGGGCCACCGGCAGCACGCAGCCGCTTCCCGTCGTCGTCGACCGCAACGCAGACGGCGCCGCCGGCTCCCAGGTGGGCCCTGGCTCCGTGAACCTGATCAACGGCGACTACTCCCTCGGGGCCTCCGACGCCGAGGTGCTGGGGCTGTCGGTGACCCGTACGGCCTCCTCGCGCGTGCCGGACAAGGGCAGCAAGCAGACGGGCCAGGCTCCGATCTTCGGCAAGGAGTGGGTCTCCGGCACGGTCGCTCCGGAGGTGGACTCCGGCTACTCGCACGTCGAGAAGACCTCCAACACCTCGCTCAATCTCGTCTCGGCCGACGGCGCGTCCGTCTACTTCACGGCCAACCAGGCGCAGAACGGCTGGATCCCTGAGTCCGGCTTCGAAGAGCTCACCCTGACCGGCGGCTTCTCGTCCTCCTTCACCCTGAAGGAAGACGACGGCTCGGTCACGACCTTCAAGAAGGCCGCAGCCGACGCCCCGACCTGGCAGCTGTCCAGCTCGGTCAAGTCCGGCATCGACGGCGGTGAAAGCCTGATCGTCTCCGAGGCCGTCACCATCGACGGCAAGCGGGTCAGCCGGCCCAAGCGCATCATCGGCGCCACCAGCGCAGCCACCGCCGCGACCTGCGAAGCCACCCCCTCGACGCGCGGCTGCAAGGTCCTCGACTTCGTCTACGCGACCACGACCACCGCCGCCGCCGGCACCCTCGGCGACATCGCGGGACAGGTCTCCGAACTCAAGGTCTGGGCTTCTGACCCCGGCGCCGCCAACGCCACCGCGCGCAGTGTCGCCCACTACGCCTACGACGAGCAGGGCCGCCTGCGGCAGGCGTGGGACCCGCGGATCAGCCCCGCGTTGAAGACCGCTTACACCTACGACTCAGCCGGGCGAGTGACCACCCTGACACCGCCGGGACAGCTGCCGTGGACGTTCAACTACGGCAAGGTCGCCGCGGTGACCGGCGCCTCGGACGGCATGCTGCTGTCCGTGCAGCGCCCCACCCTCGCCGCCGGCACGAAGGATCAGGTCTCCGGCACGGCGACCTCCACGGTCGTCTACAACGTTCCGCTCACCGGGACGACGGCCCCGACCGCCATGGGACCGGCCGACGTCGCCAAGTGGGGCCAGAACGAGGCCCCGGCGGACGCGACCGCGGTCTTCCCCGCTGACAAGGTGCCGTCGTCGTCCGACGGAGCACAGCTGACGAAGGTCGACTACGCCCGGGCCATGGTGCTCTACATGAACGCCTCCGGACGCCAGGTCAACCAGCGCAACCCCGGCGACCACATCACCACCACCCAGTACGACCGGTACGGCAACACGGTGATGGAGCTCTCGGCTGCCAACCGCGCCCTCGCTCTCGGCCTGACCGCCAAGGACAAGGCCAAGCTCGCCGAACTCGGACTGGGTTCCGACGCGGCCGGATCCGCGGCGCGGGCCCGCCTGCTGGCCAACGAGACCACCTTCGCCGCCGACGGCTCCCGCTCGACCGACTCGCGCGGTCCGCTGCGAATGCTGACCCTGGAGAAGGACCTCAAGGCCGCTGACGGCACTGTCCTGCTCGCAGCGGGCACCGCAGCTCCCGGCCGCACCTGGACGACCACCTCATACGACGCCGACCGTCCCACCGACGGCTCGGCGACCGTGGTGAACCAGCCCACCAAGGAGACCGTCGGCGCCGAGCTGGCGACCAACCCCGGCCAGATGGCCGACGGGCGTGTCACCACCACCGAATACGACTGGGCTAAGGGCCTGGCCACGAAGAACGTGCAGGACCCCGACGGTCTGGCAATCACCCGGATCACCGAGTTCGACGCCAAGGGCCGGGCAGTCAAGTCCCTCATGCCCAAGTCGAACGGCACCGACCCGGGCACCCAGCTGACGACCTACTGGTCCGCCACGGGCACCGGAACCTGCCAGGGCCGTCCCGAGTGGGCCGACCAGGTCTGCGAGGTCCGCTACGCAGGCGCCGCCACCGGCACCAACGGTGCGCTGCCGGTGATCTACAACGAGTACAACGCCTACGGTCAGCCGGCGAAGGTCGTGGAGAGCGCCAACGGCGCCACCCGCACCCTGATCACCACCTATGACGCGGCCGGTCGCCAGTCGTCCGTCACCACCAGCGGTACCGCCGGCACGGCCATTCCGGACCAGACCTTCACCTACGACGCGGAGGCAGGACACCTCACCAAGACCGCCTCGACGACCGCAGGCAGCATCACCCGCACCTTCGACGTCCTCGGACGTCAGATGAGCTACACGGACGCCGACGCCAACACCACCTCGGTGCAGTACGACCAGCTCAACCGGCCGGTCAAGAAAACCGACAGCGTTCCCTCCACCGTCACCTACACCTACGACACGACGGCCGAACCGCGCGGACTTCTCGTCTCGCTCGCCGACTCCGTCGCGGGAACCTTCCGCACGTCGTACGACGCGGACGGCAACGTGGCCACCGAGCAGCTGCCCGGCGGTTACACGATGACCCAGTCCACCGACCCGGCCGGCAAGCCGACGGAACGCGCCTACACCCGCGACTCCGACGGCGCCCTGCTGCTCAGCGACGCCGCCACGGTCACGGCCCACGACCAGTGGTCCACCCGTGCCGGAGGTGCAGGTCAGAACACCAACCGCGCCTACCGCTACGACGCGGCCGGCCGTCTGACCACGGTGGAGGACACCGCGGACAGTGTGTGCACCCGCCGCTCGTACGGCTGGGACAAGCACTCCAACCGCACCTCCCTCACCACCGCCGCCGGCGCCCCCGGCCTGGACTGCCCGACGACCGGCGGTACGACCGTCACCAGCACCTACGACACGGCCGACCGGCGGACCGACAGCGGCTACGCCTACGACACGTTCGGCCGGGCCACCACGGTTCCCGGTGAAGGCACGTTCGGCTACTACCTCAACGACCTCGTGAGGCAGCAGCAGCTGGGCAACCAGCGGCAGACCTGGGCGCTCGACGCCACCCGCCGAATCCGCTCCTGGACCGTCGAGTCGAACGCCACGGGCAGCTGGGTCACCACCGCGACCAAGGTCAACCACTACAGCAGCGACAGCGACAAGCCGACCTGGATCCTCGAGGACGCGACCACCGGCGCCATCACGCGCAACGTGGAGTCCGCCGGACGCGGTCTCGGCGCCATCACCAGCAAGACCGGTGACGTCGTCCTGCAGTTCGTCGACCTTCACAACGACGTCGCCCTCGCGCTGCCGCTCGACACCTCCAAGGCTCCCACCGCCCTGACCACGGACGAGTTCGGCAAGCGCACCGGCACCGCTGAGGCCCGATACGGCTTCTTCGGCGGCGAGCAGCGGTCCGCCGACACCCTCGGCAACCTCGTCCTGATGGGTGTGCGCCTGTACGACCCGGCCTCCGGCCGCTTCCTGCAGACCGACCCGGTGGCCGGCGGCAGCTGCAGCAACTACGACTACGTCTGCGCGGACCCGGTCAACGCCGAGGACATCTCCGGGTGCCTGCCCTGCAAGATCCCGTGGTACGCGTGGACCGGCTGGCGAAGCGACATCAAGATCACCTGGTCCGGCAAGTGGTCCTACACCAGCTGGCGCACCAAGAAGTACTCCTGGATGTGGGACGCGCTCGCTGACTGGACGCCCCTGGCGATCGTGGGCTGGAAGGAGCGGTGGCGCTGGCGCACCCAGCGTGGTGTCCGCTGCACCCTCCTGTCATGGCGCAGCGAGAAGGTCCTCGCCGAATGGGTGTCGGTCTACACGACGCAGTACCAGGACCGGATCACCTACCGGAAGACGTACACCAACTTCCGGTTCTCCGAGACGTCGTCCTGGTGGACCACCTACCGGCGAACTTACGTCTACTCGTCGAAGATCTACTGGGGATACTGATCACCGGCCGGGCACGCCTGACGCGTGAGCCCCGGCACCGGGAGTGATCAGTCCCATCCAGACTGCCCGGGCCGCACCACAGCGGCCCGGGCAGTCCCGGACTCCCTTGACACTTCCCGTAACGAACGAGCAAGGAGGAACCAGCATGTCCCAGCCTCGCGTAGGCGTCGTGGTGATGGTGGTCGGTGCCGTCCTGACGGTGGCCGGAGCGGCCATGTACGTCCTTCCCGGCCCCGGTCTTCCCGTCCTGCTTTTGGGCCTCGTCGGTATCGCGGCAGGAGCGGTCGTGTGGTTTGCCGGCCGCAAGTCCACGAGCTGAACTCTCGCCGTCGGTGAGGACGGCCAGCCCTGCCCTCGTCCACGCAGCGCGGACCTGCCCCTGCCCGAACCCTTACGCGAGGGCCGGGTCAGGCCGCTCCGGATCACCGGCCTGCTGCCCCGGCCGCTGCCCCCACTGCAGGCGCTGGTGGAGGAACTGCTGAGCGCGGCCGTCGTGGCAGAGCGGGAGCAGGGTCTGACCCCGGCCCGGATCCAGGAGTTCACCGGGAGCCGGACCTGGAACGAGGCCGTACTGCGCTGGGCGCGCGACGGCCGGTGCAACCGCAGCGGCATGCCCGGCCCGGCGCTGGCCAAGAGCCTCGACGCATGGGCCGCGGACAAGACCCCCGGCACGCCCCGCCTGGTCACCGACGGGCTCGACGCGACCCGCTTCCCCGGATCGGCGCAGTACGAGGCGCATCAGCGCACCCGCGCCGAGCACCTTCACACGGCCCTGGCCAAGGTCATCCAGGAGCGCGCCCAGGCGTGGGACGACCTCAACGCGCTGGCCGACGACGACGCTGACGCCGGCGTCGACCATCCCGTCAACGTCAGGGTCGTCGCCGTATGTAGGAACCTGGCCGAGATCTACCGGGACCTCGCCCTCGCCGAATCCGCCTTTTCCCACGAGTACGAGGCGGAGGCCAGCACTTTCACCCGCGCGGCGGACCGCTTCGCCGAGTACGGGCCGCCCGGCTACCCGGCAGAGCAGAACCGCAGATAACGATCGTCCTACGCGTGGACTGTCCGCCGGGTCAAAGCCGCACGGAACCCGACCCGTCCAGGTGATCCGGGCGACGCCCCCGACTCCGCCACCCCCCGGGAGCGTTCTGGGGGGCATGGAACCGATTGACCCGATCCACCTCGACGAGCCCGGCCTGATCGTCCTGGGCATCACCGCCACCGACGAAGCGATCCTCCAGGCGGCCGTCGAGGAACTCGGCCGGCACTGGGCGACCTCGGGGCCCCGCGGGTGCGGCGTGTCCCGGGGGAGCCGGGTGTGACCGCACGGCTCTACGCCGACCTGCGGCCCTGACCCGGAAGCCACACCCCCGAGGCCGGCTGCGCCGGCTCCTGGCAGGCCCGGGCCGGGCTGTCCGGGCTGTTCGGTCGGATGACTGGGTGTGGGTCGTGAGATCGGGGGCATGCGGGGATCGAGCGCATGGGACCGCTCTGGATATGCAGGGCCTGCCGGACTTCCCCCTTCCGGCGGGCTCTTGGGTGGATGAACGGCCCGTACCGGGTGACGGTGCGGGCCGTTCGGCGTGTGGGCCCGTGGTGCCGGGGTGAAAGAGGACCGTGTGGCGGGCGGCGCCGGATCGTGGAACGGGTGACCCCGCCCTGGTCCAGCGCGGCCGCCGCCGCGAAGCGGGCCTGGACGACGAGATCGTGAACGCGGCGATCGACACGTACTGCCTGGACATCAGCGAGCCGAAGACCGTACGCGGCCTGCTCCCGGACTACCGCCTCTACAGCGCCCGCTGGCCCCACCCCGACCCGTCCCGCGCCCGCTGGCGCTAACCGGAGCCGGGCCCCGACGCCGACCACCGGCTCCCCGGCTGGCCTCACCACCCCCGGCCGGGGCGCGGGTGCCGGGGAGGCTGAGGCGGTGACTACCGCACTGTGTCGTCCCCTCGGCCCCGGCCGCACCGATCTGCCCGTGCCGGCCGCCCGTGATCCGCGGGCGATGTCCGCTGCCGGACGCGCGGCTGCCGGCGAGGGGACCGCCGAGCCCGACACCGGGCTCCTGGAGCCCCGCCCCGCTCGGCAGCGCCGTCTCGGTCTCGGCCCGGCCGGGTGCTCCGGACCGCCGACGCCGACACGTTTCTCAGGCCGCCCGCGTCGTAAAGGACATGAGACGACCGGGGCGCGACCGGGTCCGGAACTCCCTGGTGCTCGACTCCTGATGGATGATCACATGGTCCTCACACCGCTTCGGCGGCACGAACCGACGACAACGAAAGCGAGTTCACCCATGGCAGTGGGACGAAGAGTGTTCCTCGGCGCCTTCACCGCGGGCGCGGTCACCGTCGCCGCAGGCTCGGAGGCCGCGGCCGCCGACAACGAGTACACCCTGTACACCTCGCCGGCCCAGTTCTACGGGGCGTCGACGACGGCGCACACCGTCACCATCAACCACAAGGCTCCTTCCGGGGACACCGCGGCGCTGAACGTCACATCCGACAACCCCGCCACCTCGGCCATGTATCTGACCGGCGTGGAGACCTCGCGCGGCACGCTGAAGATCTCGCACAAGGGATATGCCGACGGCTCGGACCCTGGGGCCTCCGGTCTCTCGATCGACCTCAGGACCGCCGGGACGGCCGCGCAGGGCATCTTCGTGACCGCGACCGACGGTCCGACCAAGGGTGCCCTGATCGTCCTGCGGAACAACCCGGGGGTGGAGGACTTCGTCGTCAAGGGCACGGGCCGGACCGGCATGGGCATAGCCCGGGGCGCCACGCCCCAGTCCCAGCTCCACGTGGTCGCGGCGGCCGACGCCCCGTCCGCCATCTTCGCCGAGGGCGCGGTGCGGCTCGCGAACGTCCCCGCCGCACCGACCAACGCGCCCGCCGCAGCCGGCGGCGGCTCCCTCTTCTCCCAGGACGGCAAGCTGTTCTGGAAGGGCGGCAATGGCACCGTGACCGAAGTCGCGCCGGCGTAAGAGGAGAGGACTAGGGTGCAACTGACCCCCGAAGAGCTGATCTCCGAGTTCCATGACGCCGTCATGGAGCTGTACTTCGCCCGCAAGCGCATTGCGCACCTGGAGGCGGACAATGCCGAGTTGAGGGCACAGCTGGAAGCGGCGGAGACGAAGTCCGGCACGGACCCAGCTGCCTGAGCGGGACTGGTTTGCGAGCCGTACGCAGCTGAGGAGGGCCCCCGCCGTACGACGGGGCCCTCCTCAGCTGCGTACGGCTGTTACGCCGGAACCGACGCCGCGCGCGGAGCCAGGAACGCTCCGGACACGCCCACACCGTCTAGAAGGGGCGTGACCAGCAGACGGGTGTGGTGGCGCGCCCGGACGAGCCGTCCTTCGAGATGGGCCAAGGCGCTGTCCTCGTACGACAGGATGCCGAGGTCCGGATAGTACTCCGGCGGGTGTCCCGCGCGGCGGGCGTCGTCGGCAAGCTCACCGAATGCAGGGTGCCAGCGGCCGGGGTGGAGGCGGTGAAGCTGTAGCGGCCGAGCAGGTTCAGGTTGCGGTGCTTGAGCGGAGACAGGCGGGCAACGTCCTCGTCGCGGATCTCGTGGCCCTCGACGCGGAGCTGATCGACGGCGAGCCGTATGATCCGCGGAGATCACTTCAGCGACCGAAGTTCTGGCGCAGGCAGGATCAGCTCTGCTGGTGCAGGGCTTCGATGTAGGCGTTGAGCGCTGGTGAGGTTTGGGACTGTTGGCGGATCACGGCGTAGAGCCGTCGGTCAGGCTGGTACCGACGATGTCGCGAATGGCCAGGCGCGGGCCTGCGGCTGGCAGGGTCAGGTCGGGCAGCAGGGTCACTGCGCCTGCGCTGCGGACGAGTTCGAGCTGGACGTCGGCATCGTTGGATCGGTGTCGGAGGTCGGGGTCGAATCCTCCGTGCGCCCGGCAGGTCCCGATGATCATTGCGTGGTGTCCGGTACCGCTGCTTGAGGAGGCCCATACCTCGTGGCGCAGCGAGGAAAGGGCAACGGGCCCGGGGTGGGCGGCGAGTGGATGCCCTGCCGGCAGAACCAGGCGTGTCCCTTCGCGAAGGAGCAGGTGATGGTCCACGCCGTCGGGGCGTGGGCGGGGATGGCCTTCGTACTCGTCGCTGATGACAAGGTCGACGATTCCCAGGCGCATTTCGGGCAGGGCCACTTCGAGTTCGAGTTTGGTGATCTCGACCTCGACGAGCGGGTGCGAACGTGCCACTTCCACCAGCGCGGGGACGAGTAGCCGGCGGACTGCCGATTGAAGGCCCACGGCTCGGATCCTGCCGCGGACTTCCTGGGTCAGGTTCGCCAGTTCGGTTTCGGCGGTTTCGGCGACGTTCAGCAGGACGGCGGCGTGACGGGCGAGCACTTTTCCGGCGTCGGTGAGCCGGACTCCTCGTCCGGCCGGCTCGACCAGGCGGGTACCGGCTTCCCGCTCCAGTGAGCCTTTTCCAACCTGGCATCCGCACTGGTCAGCGCACTGTCGTTGATCGGCTACCCGAGTCCAGCACGGTCTCCTGGCCAGGTCTTCACCAGTTGACTGGCGCCTCCGGGGAGCTGCCGCGGGGTCCTCCGACTGGCAGGTGCTTCAGGTGGGAAAGCTCACTGCTCCGCTCCGCCCGGACCGCCGGCACGGGCTGGGCCCGTGGGAACCGGCGGACGGCCCTGCCCGGCAGCGTGAGCGGCTCCGCGAGAGCCGGGAGAGGGCGGAACGCCACCGGGCGGAGGAGCGCCGCGAGAACCCGCCGCGCGGATCGTCGACCCGGGCGAGCGGGAGGGCCTCCGGCAACCGGCACAACGGGGGCGGCTGCGACACCGGTTGCGGGTCGAGCCGTGGTGGGGACTGAGCCTCGGCGGCAGTCAACAGCCCGCCACCACAACCCAGTTGACTGTGGACAGGCGTCGACGGTGGGTTCCACACGGCTCAGTGCGCCCTGCCGGAGTCACCCGGTTCCGGGTCGATCTGCTCGTTGCCGCCGCCGAGGTCGAGACCTCCGACGCCGTCCTCCGGAATCGCGACTGTGTCGCGATGACGCGCGGCCGCGGGCGGAAGACCGTGGCCGTGGCGCTTGTCCTCTGGGCGCGGTGTGCGGCCTTCGTGCAGCGTGGCGACCGCTCCGAGACCCGCCGCCTGCCCCTCTCGCGGAGGTCAGCCTTCGACGCGGATCAGGTAGGGACTCATGTCGTCATCGGCGTCGCCGGCCCGAAAGCCCGCTGATTCGAGAATCGCGAGCAACGTCGCGTGCATGTGCTCGGTCACAAAGCTGAAATGCCGGAATGCCGACGACTGGATGTCACCCCTCTGCGCGCTCTCCGCCGCAGCGTTGCTGAGGGACGGATCGATCAGCCACTGCGCGAAGACTCCTCCCCTGGAGTCGTCTGCCGGGTCGACCCAGACCATCGCGCCCAATGCCGCGGACGCCTGGTTCTCGTCCCGGTGCACGGTGAACCCGGCCATCGCCAGCGCTTCGGCCACCTTGCCGGCCAGATCGTTCCGTTCGGCGATCTCCGCCTCGCTCGCCTTCTTGATTTCGAACATCGCTACCTGCTGTCATTTCGCCATGAGGTCAGGAGAAGGGGTGGGTGACCCGTCGGGTCACCCACCCCTTCGCATGCTACGGGTCTAGTCGGCCGAGCTCAGGGCCTAGGGGCGCCCCTGGGCCTGGATCAGACCGGCCAGAACGTTTTCGAACGCCCTGTTCATCACTCCGTTCGATCCCCACTGTACGGACCACGTGATCTCCGTGCCCTCCTCCAGGAGGTTCTCCAGATTCGGTCCGCACACAGGGCACGGCTGCCGTTCGGTGTAGAGCGCGTTGATCTGCTTCGGTGAGACGCCCTTCGTGGCCAGCTGCTCAAGGATGTCGTCCTCCGCGTGGAAGCCGCCCCCCTTGCTGAAACCGACGACGAGATCGCCGGTCTTCGGGTCGTTCCAGCCCGGCACCCTCGCGACGGCCACATTCCTGTTGCCGAAGATACCGAAACCCGACTCGATTCTGGCCCGATAGGCCATGTTGGAGAGTTCGGTGCTGTTGTACGCGATCAGCCCGTCGCAGGAGTACTCGGGAACCGGACTCCCGATGGTTCCCATAGGAGCGAAATTCGCCACCTGGGTCGCCAGTCCGACAGGGGCGGCCCGCGAAACCTTCCGGCAGGAGGCGTAGTACTTCTCCGCCATCTTCCCGGCGATTCCGGCCATGGCGGCGTCGGAAAGCCTGAGGGCGCCGAGCGCCTTCCACGCGTCGACGAAGCGGATTCCGGTCCTGGCAGCAGCGTCGACCGCGAGGACGGCGTCCGCGATGGGGCGGATGATCTTGCCGGCGAACAGGGACGCCACATCCACCACGGCCCAGGCGCAACCGCCCCAGCTCCCGTTCTCACCACCGGGGGTGAGTTTCTGGGCGCACCGGATCCAGCTGCCGAAGAGGATGTCGACGGGGTCGACGCCCTTCTGGTACTCCCCGATCGTGATGGTGTGCGTGACCTCGGTGTACTGCGTGTCCGTCTGGTGCTCGTCCAGGAACAGCGTGTCCCCGGAGAAGCACGAGTTCTCCCATACCTCCGTGGCACACAGGTACAGGTCGAGGTCGGCTTTGTACCCGATCCTCTGGGTCATCGTGCAGTCGCCGTCGTAGAAGAGCTGGTCCCACCAGCCGTCGCAGCCTTCGGTCTTCTTCAGGACCTGCGGCTCGCCGACCTGCTCGATGCGGTTGACGACGTAGAACACGCCACCGATGAGTCCGCCGGCCTCGTCCGGGACCGTCCCGGTCTCGATCTGCCCGGTGTTCCCGGCGTTCTCGGCCTGGGTCGCGGCGTCCTGGGCGGACTCGGCGTACGCCTGGGCGTCCTTGGCGGCTTCCTCCGCCGCCGTCGCCGCGGCGTCGGCCCGCTCGGCGGCGGCCCTGGCCTGGCTCGCGGACTCCTCCGCCTGCGTGGCGGCCGCGCGGGCGGCGGCGGCGTCCAGGGCGGCGGCGTCGGCGGAGGTGCGGGCGGCTTCGGCGTAGCCTTCGGCTCGGCCCGCGGCCTTGTCGGCGGCCTCCGCGTCGGCCGTGGCCTGTTGGCCGTACTCGATGGTGCGGGCCAGTGACTGCTGCGCCTTCGCCGCGGCGGTCGCCGCCGCGGCCGCGTAGGTCAGCGCCTCCTTCGAGTAGCCGCGGGCGTCCGCGGCGTGCTTGGCGGCGGTCGCCGCGTGCTGGTAGGCGGCCTTGGCGTCGCCCTGTGCCTGGTTGGCTATGGCCTGGGCGGCAGCCGCTTCCTCGGCCGCGTTGGTGGCGTGGGCGTCCGCGACGGCCTTCTGCTGCTCGGCGATGGTCTTCGCCGCCTGGCCGGACAGGACCACCAGAGAGGCGGCCGAGTCCTTGGTGACGTACGGCGAACCGAGCTGGATCGCGTCGTTCGCGGGAGCCGCGACCTGCGCCGCCGAGTTCCCGGCGTCCACCGCGGCCTGCGCGGTGACATAGGCGAATCCCGCCGCCTTCGCGGAGGCGGCGGTGGCCTTGTCGGCCTCGGCCTTGGCCGCGTCCGCCTCGGCCTTGGCCGTCTTCGCCTGCGCCTCGGCCTCGTTGGCCGCCTTGACCGACAGCGCGGCCTCGGCCGAAGCGTGCTCGGAGGCGTCGATGGCGTCCGCGGCGGCGCTGGTCGCGGTGCGCACCGCGGCGTCCGCCCGCAGCTTCGCCGCCTGCGCCTCGTCCGCGGCCGCGCGGGAGCGCTTGGCGGCGGCCTCCGCGCGGGTCGCCGCCGCGTCCGCGTCCGCTGCCGCCTGGGTGGCCGCGTCGGCAGCGGTACGGGCCCGGCCGGCCGCCGCCTCGGCGTCGTCCGCGTGACCGTCGGCCTCGTTGGCCGCCGCCCGCGCCGCGTCCGCCGCGTCCCCCGCTTCCAGGGATTCGGCGTAGGCCATCTTGGCGTCGGCCTTGGCGCGCTTCGCGTCCGCCTTCTGCTGGGCGTCCCACGCGTCGTCGCGCAGTTCCCTGGCACGATCCCGGGCGGTTTCTGCGTCCTTCTGCCGGGCGACCGCGGTGGCCTCAGCGGTCTCGGCCCTGCCCTTGGCGGCCTCGGCGTTGGCCGCCTCGGTTTCCGCGGTCTGCCGGTGCCCGGCCGCCTCCGACTTCTTGAGGTCGGCGGTCTCCTTCTCCTTCTTCGCCGTGGCCTCTTCGGCCTCGGCCTTCAGTCGCTTGGCGTGCGCGTCGGCCGCCGCCGCCTTGGCGTCCGCCTCCGCGACCAGGGACTCGGCGAGCTTGGCCTCGGCCAGCTCCATGTCCTTCTTGGCGTTGTCACGGTGCAGTCTGGCCGCGTCCGCGGCCGCCTTGGCCTGCAGTTCGGCCCGGTAGGCCGCTTGCCTGCGGAACTCCGCCTTGGACTGCGCGGTCTGCGCCAGGGCCCGCTGGGCGATCGTGGCGCTGTCCGCGGCAGCCGCCCGGGTGGCCGCCTCGGCCGTCTCGCCGGCCTTCACCAGCGCCGCGACCGCGGCCGCCGCTCCCTGCGTGACCTGCGCCTTCTGCTGGCCGACCAGCAGACCGCGGCCCCGGGGCGCTCCGTTGGCGTCCGCGATCGCGTACGCCGCCTGCTCGGCGGTGGCGCTGGCGGTCTGGGCGGCCGTCGCCGCCGTCGCCTGTCGCTTGAGCACGGCCAGCTCGGCCACTGCTCCCGCGCGCGCGGCGCTCAGCCGCTGCGACGCCTTGGTGAACTCCGTCGACGGCGGAACGCTGCCGTTGTGCTCGGAGACCTTGAACAGCACCTTCTGCGTGGCAGCGGTGCTGCAGGCGGCCGCGAGCGCGTCTTGTCCAGCGGTGTACGTGGGGAAGTTCAGGCACTTGTTCGCCCCCAGGTTCTGCAGGGTGGCGCCGGCCCGGACGCTGAACTTCCACACCTGCATGGGCGTGCCGTTGCAGGTCCAGATCTGGATCTTCGTCTGGTTGGTGGCGACGTCGAGGCACTTCTGCGAGTTCACGTTCTGCAGGCTGTAGCCCTCGCCGTAGCCCCCGTTGATCCTCCACTGCTGGGCGGCCGCCGTGGAGCAGGCGACGACCTCGACGGGCGTGCCGTTCGCGGTGCCGGAACCCTGCGCGCCCAGGCACTTGCCGGTCGCGCCGGGAATCTGGATGGCCATCGGGGAGGTGCCGATCCAACCGATGCCGCCCGAGGACCAGTAGTCCTGCCAGCGGGTGATGTGGTCGGCGACCCATGAGTGGCCGAGCAGCTTACCCATCGACTCGGAGGCCACGGTCAGCGCCTGGACGGCGTTCTTGTTCGCGGTCAGGATGGCGTTTCGCTGGGCGGCCTGGGAGCCGATCTCCTGCTGCCACTCCGCGCCGGCGGTCGCGGAGACCTCGCCCAGTACCTTCTCGGGGTCGATCGGATCGCGCCACGCACAGGCGGCGAAACGCGACTTGAGGTCCTCGACCGCGACCCGGTGCTCGGCGGTACCCGGCAGCGGTGCCTTGTTCGGGAAGCCGCCCGAGCTCAGGAAGAGGCGGGCGTTGTCCGCGCCGGTCGGCTCCAGGCTCCAGTCCGTCAGGTGCTCGTAGGCGTCCCGCAGGGCGAGCTGTCGGTCCCAGTCCGGCAGGGACGGGTCGGGGTCACTGCCGTACAGCGGCTGCCCCAGAGCCTTGACCGCCGCGATGGTCTCCGCGTCGGCCGGCGGAGTCGCGTCCTCGTAGAAGTCGCTCTCGTTCTTCCAGAACCGGTCGGCGACCCATGCCGTGAGGCCGGTCTGGGAGTGGAAGTCCTCACCATCGTCACCGCTGGTCCCCGGCGGCCACTCGAAGTCGGCGACGGAGCCGAAGCCGCCCGGCGTCGTGAGCCCGGTTATCTTCCAGCTGTCGTGGAGCGCGTGGAGCCGGTCCAGCTCGACAAGCGCGGCATTCCGGTCCGACGTGTACGCGGTGGCGAGCGGAGTCTTCTCCCAGTAGGCCCGGTCGGCCAGCTCCCGCAGCCGCTCCGGACTCTGGTTGAGCCCGTCCTGCGCGGTGGCGGCCATGGCCGGCCCGCCCAGCCGCAGTACGTCGCTCATCAGGCACTGGTCCTGCCGCAACTGCTCGGCGGCGGTGTCCTCGTACCAGTCGTAGTCGGCGGCCGCCTCGGTCGGCGGTGCCGTGTAATCGGTGCTCACGCCCACCCCGGCCACCACGGCCATGGCGAGCAACGGGGGAAGCAGACGGCTGGTCAAGCGGGACAGTCCGGACAGGGGTTGAGAAGACCCTGGAGGTCTGGAGCGCAATGGAATACCAGTTCTGATCAGTGAGCCGACCGAAAGCTGTGACGGTGCCGGCATGACTCAGCGCGCCTAGCGCCCCCGAACCTGACGGTCGCTCAAGTACGGGGTCCGGACATAGAACAGACGTCCGAACCTGGGGGCAGGATGGTAACCGGAGGGCACCCGGCATGAATAGAGGATGATCTTCTCTCGCAGGGGAGTTGAGCAGATCGGCGACCTCGCGGTGCCGTCAGAGCGGCAGTGTTCGCGTTCGGCTCCGCGCGGCGGCGTGACAGGGGGTGGAGCTGTCGGGCGGGGCGGGGCGCGGCGTGGCAGCGGCACCTCTTCGTCCAGGACGTCCGCGAACATCGCGCCGGCGTCGCACTGGGCCGTCAGCCACGTCCTGGCCCCCGTGCGACGTCGGCGGGCCAGGACGTCCTGGCCGGGAATGCCGGTGCGGCGGCGCAACGGAGCCGCACCCGGCCGCAGTCGGGTCCTCCCGCAGACGATCCCCGCCCGCTCCACCTCGCTCGCGCAGCGCACACGGACATACGCGTGTCGGGGCCCACGGCGCCGGGCGCGCGCGTGGACAGCGCGCAGAGTGCCGACAGAGCGGCCGGACTGCGGGAACGAGCGACTCAGCCGCCGCTCTTGCGCCTGAACGATCGCTGGCTCGCAGCCGGGCCGTGCGCCGCACGCACCTTCGACGCATCCGGGTTGGCGGCGACATCGGCCGCGTCCGCCTGCGCGCCGCGCTTGCGCGCCAGGGCTTCGCGGAACTTGCGCTTGAGGTCGTAGTTGCCGTCACTGTCCGGCGCCAGAGGGGCCGTCTCGGGCTCAGCCGGCTCCGAACCTTCCGTGGACGCGGGCTCTGCGGTCATGGTGACCTCCTGGGGTCGGTGGTGGGCAAGCACAGGTTGTCATGTCGGGCGCGATGCGGGGTACCGGCGGCATCTCCTGCTTGGCCTCGGCCGGAGTGCGGGCCCCGCCGGCCTTTCCTCGGCATCGTCCGGCACGGTGATCCTCGCCCGTCCAGGCAGCCGGCGTCGCGACAAGCGGGCCGCCCGGATGCCGGCGTACGCGCTGAGGCCCGCCCTCGCCGTCATTCGGGTGTCGACGGTTCCACCGGCGAGGACGTCGAGGGTCTCGTCGACGTAGCGCCAGGCAGTGGCGGTCGAGATGCCGAAGCCGGATGCCAGGGCGGGCGGCGGCTCGTTCTTGCGCAGGTGCGCCAGCGCGAGCAGGGCCTGCTGGAAGCACCCCGGCTTCCCCCACCGCGAACGGCGAGGCCGCGCCGGAGGCCGCCCGCCTGGCTTCGACACCGGGGCATACAAGGAGCGCAACACCGTTGAACGGTGCATCGCCCGGCTCAAGCGGTGACGCGGCCCGGCTATGCGAACCGACAAACTTGCCATCGCGTATCAGGCCGCACTCCACCTGGCTGCCGTTCTTGTCCGGACTCGTCGCTGACCAGACATGACGACGCGCCACTGAGCGGAGAAACGCGGTGGTCCCGGCCCGAAGGCACCCATAGCATCCGCCTATGACCGAGAACATCAGGATCGCAGTCGACGAGCATGACGCGGAGGCTGAAAGGGAGCTTTCCTGGCGGGCCAAGTCCGTCGGCCTCGCCACACTCGACATAGATGACGCCGAGCTCATACACAGCTGGAGATCCGACCCCGTAGCCGCCCACCACATAGGCATCTGGCCACGCTCGCTCACCGCCGTGCGCGAGCGCATCGAACGCGACATCGAGGACGACGATCGCGACGACTTCCTCATCTACCCTTCCGGCGGCACCCCTGTCGGCTACGTCGCACTGACCAGCCAGAACGTCGTCAGCGGCACAGCCCAGGTCGAGCTGATGCTCGCTGCTCGACATCGCGGGCACGGCCACGGCACCGCTGCCCTGGACGCCGTGGTGGACCTGGCCTTCGGCGAACTCCCGATGTATCGGCTCACGGCGGAAACGCACACCGACAACACTCCCGCGCTTGCCGTCCTTGCCAAGTCCGGCTTCACCCAGGAAGGAGTCAGCCGTGCCGCCTGCCTCCACCGCGGCCGCCGCCACGACCTCGCCGTGTTCTCGCTGCTCCGCCCCGAGTGGGAAGAGCTGAACCGTCCTCGTGCCTGGGACGCCTGACCGGCGGAGCGCTTGTCCAACACCCGGTCCAGCCAGGCGCTACACCCCTCAGGGGAAGCACGACGGTTGTCACCGGACTGGCGCGCCACTTGTCACCGGCAGCACGCGAATCCAGATAGGGAGCGGGGCCTGGCCGCCCCATGGTCACACGGCCCGGTCGGTCAGCAGGGCGATGGCGCATCGGGTCTGCAATGCGGCCAGTCGACGGACCACCGGGGCCGCGGTGGCCAGCAGGAGCACCCCGATGGCGGTGTTGAAGCCGATGTCGGCGGCCCGCGAGGAGGTGTCGAATATCAGCTCGACCAGGCCCTGGTTGTCCTGCCCCCGAGGCAGGGACCACGACCAGGTCGCGTAGAGCAGCTCACCGATGCCGCCGAGGGTCCATGTCAGTGCCACGCTGAAGGTGATGACCTGGAGCGGGAAGGCGACGACCAGATGAACGAGGTCGCGCCAGGACCGCGGATCGCCTACCGCGCGCAGCGTTCCCGCCCATCCCGTGCCGGACGGCCGAGGGCGGTGCGGCGGCGACGGGCGGCCGGTGACGGCCGTTACGCGCCGGCGTTCCCGGTTGGCCAGGGCCCGGGCCGCTCGCAGTGTTCCGGCCAGGATCGGCAGCCCTGCCCAGATCACGAGGGTGGACACCCCGAGGACGACGCCGGTCACCGTGACCGTGAACGCCGCCAGCCCGAGCGGTAGTCCCGACAGCAGGTATCCCAGCTCGCGGCGGAACCGACGGACACCCGGCTCGGGTGCGGTGGGCGCCTGCGGCCCAGGGAGGAGTGAGGCGGTCTCGGTCATGGGACCACGCTCGCGGTTTCACGGTCCCGCAGCGAGCCTGCTACCCGGCCACCGGGGGGTAGGGCTTGCCCCACCCCTCAAAGTCGGGACGTCTGGTTCGGTAACGGGGCACCGAGTTCGATCGCCCCGCCCTCACTGCTCTCGAGGGCCGGGAGTATCTGGCGGTCGAGCGGTTGCTTGACCGTGACAATGCCGGGCGCGAAGTGGCGCCGGCGCGGCAGTCAGTTGTCTGCGTACTCCCCGAAACGCTGCTTGCCCAGCGTGCGCTTCATCTCGGCCCGCTGTACCGGGGTGCCGCGCTGCTCGCTGTGGACCTGTGCGAGGCGGTCGAGCGCGTCGTCCCGCGTCGGACACCCCGGCTCTTCGCACCGCCGACCCGTTTCGTCGCGGAACCGGAGAGCGTAGGGGTGTGCGCGTCCGCCCTGCCGTTCGCAGCTGCGGGTCTTGAGGCAACTGTCCATTCCACGGATGAGTTTGGTCGCCACGGACGCCGTTCCTGACCCATGCCGGTAGTTTGCTGCGGAGAAACGCCGGTCTGGACGGGCAGGCGCCGACGGCCGGTCGGCACCGGTCAGACGGTCGAGTCCGGTTCCTCGGCGTCGACGACGTGCACGGCCGCTTCCTCGGCGCTCGCCGCACCCCCGTCGATGCCCTCGTCCCGGGCGATCAGTTCCTTGGCGGTGTCGGTACGGACGCCTTCGTCCGGTGCCTTCAGTCGCCCGGCGCGGTCGGTGCCCACCTCGGTGTCGATCGGCTCCCCCTGCCCGCCGGGCAGGTCTCCCAGACCGTCCCCTTCGGGCTCCGCCACGTCCGGGACTTCCTGGGACAGCCTTTCGTCCAGGGTTTCGCCGGCACGCTGCTCCTCCGCCGTCGTGCCGTACTTGGTGACGCCCAACGGCTTCTCGGGAGGGGAGTAGCCCTCGTCCAGCATGTCGTCGTAGGTGCGCTCGTCCACGGCGTTCTCGAGGTCCAGGGGAGCCGCGTCCTCTTGCTCCTCATTGGTTCCCGTGGGCTGATAGGCATCGTCCGCCATCTGGTTCTCACTCATGGGGCCTCCTTCTGTCATGACTGTGAAAGCCGCGGCCGAGGGGGTGCGGTGATCATGCGCCGAGGTGCGTGATCGCGGTGTCCAGCCGCGACGCCAAGGCGTCGATGTCCTGCTCGGTCGGTGGGCCGGACGGCAGCGTCGCCGCCAGGTCACGGCCGGAGGCGATCTCGACGGCTCCGCGGTACGGGTCCGATGCCAGCCGGTCCCAGGGGACGACCTCCGTACGCCCCTCCCACAGTACGAGCGCGTTGTTTCCGCCCGATTGATCGAGGAGGGCGCGGACCTGCGCGCGCGTGACCACCACGGTCCTCGTCCCCTTTCACCGGCTCCCGGAGCCGGAACCGGTTTCCGAGGGGTTCTCGGCTTCCTCCTCGGATGCGGCCTCGACACCGTCCAGGGGCTCCCCGCTGCCGGTGCCGGCCCGGTGGTAACCCTCTCGGGCGCTTGCCGTGCCGGGCACGACGCGCTCCCGGGCCCGGCTCTCCGCGCCGGAGTGGGCTCCCGGTTCCTCACTGCCTCGGGCGCGCTCGTACGCGTTCTGCCGCGCGGCGTCCGGTGTGCGCTCGGTCATCTCGCTGTCCTTCCGTCTCGATGCTCCCTTGCGGCGGCTGCCCGCGAGAGGGCGGGCGAAACAGCCGGGAGCGCCAGGCCGGTGGCACCCGTCCCGCGGGTGTCACCGGCCTGGCGGAGAGAGGAGGTGCCGGCACTCTCAGGAAGGTTCTTCGCCTCGTCCGCTCATCGCGTCACGCAGGCGGTCGACGAGCCCGACCCCCGGGGCCAGAAGCTTGTTGGCGGGCGGCTTGTCGGGGGCGGACGGGTGCGGACGCGTGGGCGCCGTCTTCTTGGCCTGGCGCACCTTGTCGCCGAGCTTCTCCAGCATTTCCGTGGAACACGCCTGCCGCAGGCGAGGGAACAGATTGTTCTCCTCGTCGTTCACGTGGCTGCGGATCTCCGTCATCAACTTCATGACGAGCTCGTCGAACCGGGGATGATCGGCATCGCATCCCTCGAGTTCCTTCATGATGCGTTCCGCTGCCGCGTGATCTTCCAATTCCTTGTCGGCCATGCTGTCGCCGTTCGGAACGTGCTCGCGTACGGCGGGATAAAGGTATGCCTCCTCGGCCACCGAATGCCGGACGATTTCCATGGTGACCTGGTCGGCGTACACCTTTCTGCGGGCGTCACCGGAGGGCATTTCCTCGATGTTCGCGAAAAGTTCCTCGACCTCCTGGTGGTCGGTCATCAATTCCTTGATCACGTCACCGCCGTGCCCCATGGGGAGTGCCCTTCTCTGTGAGGTTGCTGGCCACTCAGTGAATCGCGCGACGCGCACAGAACGTGGTTCCGCTCCACTCAGCGTGTCGGCCGCGCTTGCGCCGAAGGGGCTGTGACCTGCGCCATTCCTCGGACGCCCGCGAGGCGATACGATCCCCTTTCTCCTTTTCGCCCCCCGCTTACTCCGAATTGGTCACCCGTGTCGGCAGACTCCCCTCTCTCCTCGCTCATAGCGGCGACGGCCCAGTGGATCATTCACGCCTATCCCTCCGGCCGCGGGGCCTTGCAGCGAGGCCTCGCCGAGGCCCAGGCGCGCCAAGCCGTCACCGTCGCCGCGTGGCTGCGGTACCCCACGGAGCTGGACGCCCAGCTGATGAACCTGACGGGGCCCGGTGGCTCCGCACGGCTCGACTGGGTCACGGGTGCGGAGGCCGACGAGGGCGCGTGGGATCCGGAGCTGCACGCGTGGCGCACGTGGGTGGACGAGGTCGTCGCGAGTTGGGCCGCCTGCCTGCTCGGCACGCCGGCCTTGGTCACCGCGGCGCTCGCCGTTCTCGCCGGATCGACGCGGGCGGCCGGTGAAACGGTTGATTTCCGGCGCCTGAGTCATCCGAGCCAGAACGACCGGCAAGCGGCCGCGCTGCTGCGGCACCCGGACCTCCTCGCTCCTGTGGCCGAGCTCCATCACGCACAGCTCAAGGACCTCCTGGAAAGCGGTGCGCCCTCCCCGTCCTGACCGCCGCCGATGCCCGTGCTGTCGGGGTACCAGCTGACCGGCGGGCAGTGCGTCGCTCTCGTGGTTCTCGTCGAGCGTGACGGGGAGGGGGGCGCGGCCGTCGCGGCGAGGCCGATGGCGTCGAGCTCGGTACCGGCGCGGGCCCCTTCGGCGGGGTGCAGCAGCGTCGCCTCCCACCGGAAAGGACAACGCCGTGGCCCACAAGTACCGTCCGTGAAGGTCGCGAGCCTCCCCGACAGGGTCGCGAACCTGCCGGAAGCGCGGGCCGCGCTCGGCACGCTGGGGTGGCGGCTCCTCCCCGTCACCCCGGGACAGCACCCGCCGGACCCGGCCCGGGCCCCCGGGCGGTATGGCACCGGCCGGGCACCAGCGTGGCCGTCATGCTGGACGAGGGCTGCGTCGTCCTCCAGCTCCTCTGCACCGCCCACGGCGCCGAATCCCGTCCGGGGCAGCCTGACCTGTGACGCGGTTCGGCCGCCGCGTCCCTCTTCCCGCCCGAGCCGTCGCAGCCCGTAGAGGACTGGGCGAACGTCCGGACACGGCTGAGTGCCGTGATGCGGTCCCTCTGCGCCGGAGTGCCCACCTTCCTCGGCAGGTTCACCCTGCACCTGTCCTCCACCCGCGACCCGCTCCGCTTCGTCAGCGCCTGGAACGAGGCGGAGGGCCTCCGGGTCGAGGCGTTCACGCACTTCGCGGACCTGGCCGACCCCGAGCGGCTCACCGGCCTCGGCCGGCGGCGGCGCGGTGGACTCTGGCAGCGTCTCTTCCCCGGGGCGCCGCAACGGGGCGAGCCGGCCCGTGAGGCCGCGGCCCTGCGGGTGGACGCGCTCCGTACCCTTGAAGTGGACGCCTCCGAGCTGGTCTACGCGGGCGAGTTGACCGCCCCGGGCGGCCTCCGGCACCTGGAGCTGCCACACCTCGGTGTCTCCCGGGAGGCGACTGCGACGGGAGCGTAGGCGTGACCGTCCCGTGTGTCCGGTGATGCGCCGGTACAGGTCTCCGCCAGGACTGCCCGGCATCGGACCGGTCAGCTGCCGAGGCGCTGCCGGCCGGTGCCCCCGCAGTACGAGCAGTCCATTCCGAGACCACGTTCGACACACCACAGGCCGTCCGCCGAGCGGCCGACCGAGGAGACCTGCCTCGAATTCCATGTCACGCGCGACGGCGGCCACGACGGCCCGCCAATTGCTCCACAGCCAGTTCGCCGAACGCTCGAACTCCTCGGCCGTGCCGTGGATTTCCTCGCCCGAAGCCGCTCCCGCCCCTCTTTCGATCCTCGCGCGTCCCGCCGGATACGATGCCCGCATGTCCCACACCATCTGCGCTCTCGTCGTGGTCGGACCGGTTGACACCGAGCGGGCCGAATCAGTGGGACTGCGCGCCGTGCTCACGCACGAGGACATCAGCGTGTTTCCGATCGACCACTATTTCTCGGCCTATTGGGCTGCGACGCGAGGAAACCACGCGCAGCTCGACGTGCCCGAGGGGATCGTGTCGGAGAGCGTGACGTTCCCTGGTGAGGCGGTGCTGCACGACCTCGTCCGCGAGGTGACCGGCAGGCGCGGGCCTCGGTTCGCCATCGTCCAGACCGATTACTTCGCCGGTACGGGAGGCCAATGGGCGGCGGCCTTCGACGGCGAGGAACGATTGACACCTGACCGGGCGTCGATCAACCAGGCGTTGGCGGCACTGGGCGTGAGGGCGACCGCCACGATGGACGAGTTCGACGTGATCGGCCTGGGCGGGTTCCGCAGCAACCCGGACCACCTTCAGGTGTACGCGTCTCTGTGTGACGAACTCGGCGTGTGAGACGGACAGGATCGTCACCGAGCCGGTAGACCGTCTCCAACGTCACCATCGGTACGACGTCAAAGCCTACTGAGGGAGTACGCCATGAGGAGACGTCAGTTGACCCACCGGCTGATATCCGTGCCGGCCGTCACGATCGCCGTGTTCACCGCGACCGCCCTGGGCAGCGCACCGGCCGCGCATGCCGCCGGACCCGCCGAACTTCGTCTCGTCCCGCTCGGTGCCGGCTACGAGGCCGGGCTCAAGCAGCAGGTCGGGTACTGGAACCTCAACCGGTTGTCGGCCGCATCGCTCAACGGTGACGGGTCCGAGGCCGTCGCTCCGGCGGCCGGATGGGACGACACCGCCCGGCCCTGGGCCGACGGCGGGAAGGTCACCCGTACGACGGGCAAGCTGGTGATGCGGATGCGCGACGCCGACGGCGCGGGTACGACCGATGGCCTCGCGGCCTGCACCGCCACGGTGGTCAAGAGCCGGAACAAGAGCGTCGTGGTCACCGCGGCCCACTGCCTGCGCGTCAACTGGGGCCTGAACGGTCCGCTGAACCAGATCGCCACGAACGTGCTGTTCATCCCCGGCTTCCGGGGCGAGAACCTGCCGCGCGTCGCCCCTGGCACCGACCTGGACAGCGGTCCGGCGATCGGCCCCGACGTCGCCCCGTACGGCGTGTGGGCGGTGACCCGGGCCTGGTGGACCGAGGGCTGGGCGGCCCAGGCCAACCACTTCAACAACAACGACATGGCCGCCATGGTCGTCGACGACCCGGCCGACGACCGCCCGGTCGAAGAGGTCGTGGGCGGCGGCCAGTCCATCGGCTTCAACCCGGCCCGCACGACACCGCGCACCAACTTCGGCTACCCCAGCGTGAACTTCAAGAGCTACAGCGGCCCCAACTTCGCCGGCACCGGCGCGGCGGTGATCAACGGCTCCCCGAACGTCAACAACGTCCCCGCCGCGCGGCAGCGCATCTACGACGGACGCTCCCTGATGTTCAGCCAGGGGCCGTCCTGGATCAACCGCGAGTGGTGGTGGGACACCAACAGCGACCTGATGAAGACGCAGCTCAGCCCCGGCGCCAGCGGCGGCCTCTGGTTCAAGGACTTCGACCCGGTCACCGGTGAGGGCGTCCTGGTCGGCGTCACCTCGCACTTCGCCCAGTCCAGCACCGGCGGCCTCGACGCGATCGCCGAAGCCGAGTCCCGGGCCCCCAGCCCCTACATGGCCGGGACGAACTTCGGTGACCAGGAGAAGGCCGCCTTCGAGACGGCCCAGTCCGTCACTCCCGGAGCCTGATCGCGACCGGCGCCGACCGACGGGTTCGGACCGACTCGGGCCACGAGCGCCGTCGGCTCGGCTCCGACCCGGACGGACACCGACTTAGTGATCACGGTGAAGTCCGCCCTGTGCTTCCTGCACGCTCGCCGGACGACCCGTCCATGTCCTTACGGCTCGGCCGGGCCGTCGAACCGGTGGCCGGGACCGGCCACCCTCCAACGGTGAAGCGTGGTCCGTACCCCCAGGGTGCCGCCCCCGACCCCTCGATGCCGAGGGGAGGGAGCGGCGTCGCGTCGGGGAGTCCGGTCGCGCTACCTCTGCTGCGCAGCTTCCCGGGCCTGCTCGGCGATGTCCTCCAGGACGACCTTCGGGTCGGCGGACGGCGCGACGGCCTTGCCTATGTTTCGCTTGACGGCGTCGCTGACCTGCAGCCAGGACGGTTCGTTGACCGGGTAGAGCCGGGCGCCGCGCAGAGCGTTCAGGAACTGCTCGGCGCTGGGGTCCGCCGCCGCGTCCTGGGACGCCTCGGTGGCGGACACCGTCGACGGCAACAGGTGGTAGCGCCCGGCGAACTCGTTGAGGTTCTTGTCCTCGTAGACGAAGTTGAGGAAGGAGCCGACCAGTTCGCGATTGCCGTCGTGCTTGAAGGCCATCATCCAGTCGGCGACGCCCACAGCCGGCGGGGTTTCCTCGTCGTCCAGCGTGTCCGACACCGGCATGCGCAGCGTGTCGACCTTCATGCCCTTCTCCCGCGCCTGGTGAAGGAGCGAGGGGTAGCCGTTGACCATCCCGACGTCGCCGCGCAGGAAGGCCGCGAAGGCGTCCTTCCGGTTGAGCTCGGCCGGCGGGACCGGGCCGGTCAGCGCCGGTGAGACCAGGTTCTCCTTGATCCAGCGGAACGTCTGCGTGTTCTGCTCGGACGCGAGGCTGTAGCCGCCGAGGTCGTCGGCGTATCCGCCGCCGTTGCTCAGTTCCCAGATCAGGGCTTCGGCGTGTGCCTCCTCGGGGCCGAGCGGCAGGGCGTACGGGTACAGCACGCCCTCCTCCTTCAGCGCCACGGCCGCGTCCTTCAGGTCCGACCAGGTCTTCGGCGGCTTCGCACCCGCCTCCTCGAACAGTTCCTTGTTGTAGAAGAGCAGCCGGCTGCTGGCCACGAACGGGAAGCCGTAGAGGGTGTCGTCGATCGATCCCGCATCCGCGAGTGGCGGCAGGAAGTTCGCCTGCGTCCTGATCGACATCACCTCATCGGCGGCATAGAGGCGGTCCTGCGCGGCGAAGTCGGAGTACGCGCCCATCAGGGCCACGTCCGGGGCGTTGTCCTCCTGGACCATGCGGGTGACCTCGCGGTCGATATCGGCCCACGGGTGGATCGTCACTTCGACGCTTTTGCCCGGGTGGGCGGCGGTGAAGGCCGCGGCCAGCTTGTCCCAGTACGCCTTGGAGCTGGTCGCAGGGCCGTCGCCGTACTCGGGGACCACCAGGCGCAGCGTCGTCCCGCCGCTCCCGGACGAGCCGCAGGCGGTGACGAGGGTCCCCAGCAGTCCGAACGCGGCCACGGAGGCGGTCATGCCGAAGAGTCTTGGTCGCACAGATCTTTCCTCTTGGTCTTTTTGGGTGGTGCGACCGGAATCCTCTCCCAGCCCGGGGTGCATTGCGCCCCCCGGCGAACGTTTGTGGTCGTAACTCCAATCGGGACGATTCCGAGTGGTGTTTTCCGATATGCCGATACCGATTCCGGCGCGTGCAAACCCTTCCATGATGTCCAGAACAACTCCGGAGAGGA
This sequence comes from Streptomyces sp. NPDC058664, assembly GCF_042716635.1. Classification (NCBI taxonomy): domain Bacteria; kingdom Bacillati; phylum Actinomycetota; class Actinomycetes; order Kitasatosporales; family Streptomycetaceae; genus Streptomyces; species Streptomyces sp. NPDC058664. The sequence continues at coordinate 29,945 of NZ_JBHXRW010000077.1, forward strand.
GCGTTGACGAATGGACGGGAAAAGGACGTCGCCGGCTTCGCGGCACCACGGCAGGGAGGGCCGGGGGGCCCCGGCCCCGGGGGGCGCCCCCCCCCCCCCGGGGGGGGGGGGGGCCGGCCCCCCCCCCCCCCCCCCGCCCGCGCGCGCGGGCCCCGGGGGGCC
>NZ_JBHXRW010000077.1:30116-31173 GCF_042716635.1 Streptomyces sp. NPDC058664
ACATTATCTCCACAACACCCGCTGGGGTTTTGTTGTGCTCGTTGTGCCCCCCAGCCGCGGGGCCGGCGCGCCCCCCCCGCGGGCGGGGGGGCCCCCCCCCCCGCCCCGCCCCCCCCCGCCCCTCCCTCGTCGGGCTGCAGGGTTCCCGGCCGCGCCCGCCGTACGCGGCCGTCGGCGGCGGGCCCGTGGAAGCCGGGAGGTCAGTGGGAGAAGACCTCCCGGAGTTTGTCCTCCTGCTCACGGTCCAGGTTCGACCGGAGCAGCTCGGAGTGACCGCCGGGGAACGCCTCCCTCACGCGGTCGACCACGGCGTCCTGCGACAGCAGGAACAGCGCCGATGTGCCGGGGGTGACCTTCGACTTGACCGAGTCGATGAAGTCGTCGTCGATGCCGACGTCGGCCATCTTCCCGCCGAGCGCGCCGGCCGCGGCGCCGACAGCGGCGCCGACAGCGGCATGAAGAAGAGCAGGCCGAAGAGCATGCCCCAGAAGGTGCCCGAGAGGGCTCCGGCGCCGGTGAGATTGTTCAGCTGCTTCGTCCTCGGCTTCGACGCCTCCGCCGGCCAGCTGACCGTGGCCCCGTCGAGCACCTTGATGAGCTCCTGCTTCTGCAGTTCCAGGAGCGTGCTCTCGACGTCGGCGGCCCCTTCGGGCGAGTCGAACTTCCAGACGGTCAACGTGGCCATGGGCCCCTCCGGTGAGCTGTGTTCGTGCGTGGCGGACAGCAGCCAGTCAAGGCCACACCGTCAGGGCCCGCACTTCGGCGCGGACGCACGAAGGCCGCCGAGGTCGATTACCTCACCGCCGGACACGCGAAAATCTATGGCGGCCGGAGTAGACATCGGGCTGCGGCGCGACTAGGGTTCTTCTCGTAGCCCAGAGAGACAACAGGGCCTGGCAGAGACGAACTGCCGGCAAGCGGTACCAGTAGTGCAAAGCGGTACCCGCAGTACCCGCAGTACCCGCAGTTGCAGGACGGTACGGCGGTGGAGTTCCGAAGCCAGGTGGTTGCAGGACGGCGACGGGACTGACGGCCGGACCGGGTGGCCCGCAGTGAT
>NZ_JBHXRW010000078.1:0-29562 GCF_042716635.1 Streptomyces sp. NPDC058664
CACCGGCCCGCGGATCATCACCGACGCCACCAAGGCCGAGATGAAGAAGGTCCTCGCGGAGATCCAGGACGGCACCTTCGCCAAGGAGTGGATGGCCGAGTACCACGGCGGTCTGAAGAAGTACCACGAGTACAAGACCCAGGACGAGAACCACCTCCTGGAGACCACCGGCAAGGAGCTGCGCAAGCTCATGAGCTGGGTGAACGACGAGGAGGCGTAAGCCTCTGGGGCGGGGGCCGGACACTGTGTCCGGCCCCTTCCCGCATCGTTGGACACCCCGTCCAACCACGGACGGGTGATCCTTCCACCGAGGCGCATGAACCGCGCCCGAGCACCACTACACTTTCAACAACATTCGCGTTCAGGCCCACAGCGTCGTGCGCTTTCACGCGGCAAGCCCCCTCCACCGCCTGCGGCCGTCGGGACGGCCGTCCGCACTGGATCTGTGAGGACTCACGTGAGCTCGAAACCTGTCGTACTCATCGCTGAAGAGCTGTCGCCCGCCACCGTCGACGCGCTGGGCCCGGACTTCGAGATCCGGCACTGCAACGGCGCGGACCGCGCCGAGCTGATCCCCGCCATCGCCGACGTGGACGCGATCCTGGTCCGTTCCGCGACCAAGGTCGATGCCGAGGCCCTCGCCGCCGCGAACAAGCTGCGGGTCGTCGCCCGTGCCGGTGTCGGTCTGGACAACGTCGACGTCTCCGCCGCCACCAAGGCCGGCGTGATGGTCGTCAACGCGCCGACCTCGAACATCGTCACCGCCGCCGAACTCGCGTGCGGTCTGCTCGTCGCCACCGCGCGCAACATCCCGCAGGCCAACACCGCGCTGAAGAACGGCGAGTGGAAGCGCAACAAGTACACGGGCGTCGAGCTGAGCGAGAAGACCCTCGGCGTCGTCGGTCTCGGCCGCATCGGCGTCCTGGTCGCCCAGCGGATGTCGGCCTTCGGCATGAAGATCGTCGCGTACGACCCCTACGTGCAGCCCGCCCGCGCCGCCCAGATGGGGGTGAAGCTGCTTGCCCTGGACGAGCTGCTCGAAGTCGCCGACTTCATCACCGTCCACCTGCCGAAGACCCCGGAGACCCTCGGTCTCATCGGTGACGAGGCGCTGCACAAGGTCAAGCCCTCCGTCCGCATCGTGAACGCCGCGCGTGGCGGGATCGTCGACGAGGCGGCGCTGTACACCGCCCTCAAGGAGGGCCGGGTCGCCGGTGCGGGTCTCGACGTGTACGCGAAGGAGCCCTGCACGGACTCCCCGCTCTTCGAGCTCGACCAGGTCGTCTGCACCCCGCACCTCGGCGCGTCCACGGACGAGGCCCAGGAGAAGGCCGGCATCGCCGTCGCCCGCTCGGTGCGCCTCGCGCTCGCCGGTGAGCTCGTCCCGGACGCGGTCAACGTCCAGGGCGGTGTCATCGCGGAGGACGTGAAGCCGGGTCTGCCGCTCGCCGAGAAGCTCGGCCGGATCTTCACCGCGCTCGCGGGCGAGGTCGCGGCCCGTCTCGACGTCGAGGTGTACGGCGAGATCACCCAGCACGACGTGAAGGTGCTCGAACTCTCGGCGCTCAAGGGTGTGTTCGAGGACGTGGTCGACGAGACCGTGTCGTACGTCAACGCCCCGCTGTTCGCGCAGGAGCGCGGCGTCGAGGTCCGGCTGACGACGAGCTCCGAGTCGCCCGACCACCGCAACGTCGTCACCGTGCGCGGCACGCTGGCGAGCGGCGAGGAGGTCGCGGTCTCCGGCACGCTGGCCGGCCCGAAGCACCTCCAGAAGATCGTCGCGGTCGGTGACTACGACGTGGACCTGGCGCTCGCCGACCACATGGTCGTGCTGCGCTACGAGGACCGCCCGGGTGTCGTCGGCACCGTCGGCCGGATCCTCGGCGAGGCCGGTCTGAACATCGCCGGCATGCAGGTCTCCCGCGCGGAGGAGGGCGGCGAGGCGCTCGTCGTGCTCACCGTGGACGACACGCTCCCGGCGCCGGTGCTCGCGGAGATCGCGGCGGAGATCGGCGCCACCTCGGCCCGTTCCGTCAACCTGGTCTGACGTAAGGCTCCACAGCCTCGTACCCGGCCGCTAGACACTTGTCTTACACAGGTGTCTAGCGGCCGGGTACAGTGCTGTCATGGGACACAAGGAAGACCTCCTCGAAGGCGCCAAGCGCTGCCTCCTGGAGAAGGGGTACGGGCGCACCACGGCCCGCGACATCGTCGCCGCCTCGGGCACCAACCTCGCCTCCATCGGCTACCACTACGGCTCCAAGGACGCCCTGCTCCAGCAGGCGTTCCTGGCCCTCACGGAGGAGTGGGGCGAGCGGGTCACCGTCCCGGGCGGGAGCGAGGACGCTGTACGCCTCCAGTCCGATCCGTACGAGCGCTTCCGCGCGATGTGGGCGCAGCTCATCGGCGCCGCAGAGGCCAGCCGCCCGGTCTGGAAGCTCCAGACCGAGGTCGTCACCCGGCTCGACGACGACGAGAAGCTGCGCGAGGCCATCAAGGAACCGCAGCGGGAGGGCCGGCTCGGCATCGCCGAGGGCATGCTCGGCATCGACCCGGAGGCGGACCCCGAGAAGGCCCGGGTGGCCGGACTGCTCTGCCAGGCCCTGGCGACCGGGGTGATGATCCAGTGGATGGTCGACCCGGACACGGCACCGAGCGCCGACGACCTCACGGAAGGGCTCAAGGTCCTGATGGGGGAGGGCGGCTGACGGTCCGCCGGCCGGCGGACCCCGGCGCGGTCCCTCGCGGAACCGTCCCGCCCCCACTCCTGTCCCCGATCCCCGGGTCCCGTCCCGCCCGGAGCACCAGACTCCCGCCGTGACCGAGACGCGGGTGGGGGAGTGGCTGGTCGACGAGGCCGCTCCGTCGGGGAGCGGGCAGTTCGCGCGGGTGCTGCCCGCCCGGCGGGTGCGACCGGACATGGACGGGCACGTCGAGCACCGGGCGGTGAAGATCTACTACGTGCGCGGGGACGCGGAGCAGCGCCGGCGCGCGCTGGACGAGATCCGCGTCCAGGAGCGGCTGATGGGCCGCCCGCACGCGGTCGCGCACGTCGACGCGTTCCTCGCCGGTGAGGGGCCGTACGCCGGCTGCCTGGTGCAGGTGATGGAGCTGGGCGACCGTTCGCTCGGCGACCACCTGGACGCCGCGGGCCCGCTGCCGTCCCACGAGGCGGTCGCGGCGCTGGCGGGCGTGGCCGAGGCGCTGGAGCACGTCCACGCCCGCGGCCTCGCGCACGCGGACCTGAAGCCGGGCGACATCGTGCGCTGCCGCGGTCTGTGGAAGATCGCCGACTTCGACGTGGCCACGGCCCTGAGGGAGACCGCCGCCCAGGATCTGGGCGGCACGCCCTCCTCCATGTCGCCGCAGAGGCTGGCGCCGCCCGGCGCGGGACGCCGTGAGGTGCGGCCCGCCGACGACCTGTGGGCGCTGGGCATGGTCCTCGGGCAGTGCCTGCTCGGCGGACTGCCCTCGCGCGTCACCGAGCCGCGGGCGGAGGAGGCCCTGCGGCTGGCCCGGGAGGTCGTCGACGCGCTCACGGCCTCCGGCGCGGAGCCGCGGGCGACGGCCCTGGCCGGGGAGCTGCTGTCCACCGATCCGGCGCGCCGGCCGACCGCGCGGGAGGCCGCGCGCCGGCTGCGCGGCCTGGCGACGACGGAGCCGCTCGCCTCCACCCTGCTCATTCCGTACGCGGCGCTCGCGGCGGCCTCGTACGGTGACCCGCATCTGGAGGTGTTCGCCGCCGACTCCCGCGGGCTGTGTCGCGGCTGGAACGCGGGCCCCGGCTGGAGCGGCTGGCACGGCATGGACGGACCGGCGCCCGCGCGTGCCCTGGCCGCCGGGTCCCCCGAGACGTACCGGCAGCACCTGTGGCTCCTGGACCGCGACGGGCGGCTGTGGCAGCGGTCGCCGGCCGTGGACCCGAAGACCTGTGAACCGGCGGAGGACTGGTCGGCGTGGGAGTCCGTCCCGACGCCCGGCACGGCCCCGGCGACCGACATCGCCGCCGCCGGGGCCCCGTGGACCGCGCACCGGCTGTACGCCGTCGACCGGGACGGCACCGGCTGGCACCGTGACGACCTGGGCGGCGGGGAGTGGGCGACCTGGGCGCCGCTCCCCGGCGCTCCCGCGGACCTGGTGTCCGTGCGGGCCGCCGTGGCCTGCGGCGGTCTCGCCGCCGTCGACGGGACGGGCGCCGTCTGGCGCAGCCCGGGCTCGGCCGCCGGCCGCCGGCGGCGCGTGCCGGACGGGGGCCACGGCCCGGTGCTCGGCGTGGTGCCGCTGCCCGACGGGGCCCTGGTCGTCCTCACCGGCGACCGGTGCGTCCTCCATCCCGGCGGACTGTCCTCCGGGCCCTTTCCCGAACCGCCGCCCGGCCGGTACACCCGGCTCGGCTGCACTCGCGCTGGAACGGACACGTCGAACTCGTCCTCGGTGACGACCAGGGGCGCCTCGTGCACACCTGGGCCACGCGTGACTCCGCGGGGCGCTGACAGTGGGATCCCCGGTGGTGGGACCTGCGGGACGCCGCGCCGTCCGCCGTCCGGTGACCCCGGGCGCGCGGGCCTTCCGCGGCAGGGCCGTCCGATGAGCCCCGGGGCTACAGCCGGGCGGACTTCAGGGACATGTGGAGCAGGAGGCGGTCCTCGCCGTCGTCCAGGTCCAGGCCCGTGAGCTGTTCGACCCGGGACAGCCGGTAGTAGAGGGTCTGGCGGTGGATGCCGAGGGCCGCCGCCGTGCGGCCGGCCTGGCCCGCGTTGTCGAGGAACGCCTCTGCGGTGCGGGCCAGTTCCGCGTGCGCGGGGGCGAGCAGCGGTGCGACGACGGGGTCGATCTCGGGGTGGTACAGCGCCGCCAGGAGGCGGTACGGGCCGATCCCGGCCCACTCCGCGACCGGACCGAGCTTCGGCTGGGCCATGGCCGCACGGGCCGCCGTGTTGGCTTCGCGCCAGGCCGCCGGGAGTTCCGCGAGGCCCCGGCGGGGGGTCGCGATGCCGGCCGGGGCGGTGGCGCGCAGCCGGTCGGCGGCCGTGTGGGCGGGGGAGAGGTCCTCGGCCGTCCGCAGCCGTACGAGGACGGCGAGGGACGCGCCCTCCGGGAGCGTGGCGACCGCCGCCACGCCGGGGACCGCCCGGATCGAGGGGGGCTCGCCCTGCCAGGGGGTCACGCAGACGACGGTGTGCAGACCGTCCGCGCCGGGGCCGAGGGCCGCCCGGAGGGCCGCGACGGCCATGTCGCTCTGCCAGCCGCGCCCGGCGGTCAGGACCGCGGCGAACTCGCGCGAGAGGTCGGCGTCCGCGCGCTCCTCACCGGCGAGGAGGTCGCCGATCCGGGTGGCGACCTCCATCGCGGCCGTGAGCTGGGCGGGCGTGGGGCCGGGCTCGGCGTCGAGCAGCCAGACGTACCCGAGGACGACGCCCCGGTGCCGTACGGGAAGGCAGAGGCGGTCCCGGAACACCCCGGCGTCCGGGGCGGCCGGGATGCGGACCGGGCCCGTCGCCCGGGTGATGCCGAAGCCCTCGAACCAGGCGCGGACCGCGGGGGTGGACTTGCGGGTCAGGATCGAGCGGGTCCTGACCGGGTCCATGGCGCTGTCGTCCTCGCTGTCGTGGGCGCCGAAGGCGATCAGGCCGAAGTCGCGGTTCTCCAGCGTCGCCGGGGCGCCGAGCAGCGCCGAGATCTCGTCCACCAGTTCTTGGTAATCGCCCTTCACGCCGCCATTCTCGCACCCTTTCAGACATATGTATGAGACGCCGCGCACGGATGCGTGACAGCTGTAGATGGCGGACGATCGGAGCGATCCATAGGTTTCACGGTGGTTCTTCGTGCTGTTCCCGGTTTCTTGCGAAACATCGGGTACGGCACCCTTCGTCATCCCTGTCCTTCTGGAGGTCCCCGTGCTGGGTCCCGTGATCCTCGCCGCGTCGCGCAGCGACAAGATGCGCCGTTTCGTGTCGGCCGCCCCCGGGACCAAGCAGGTCGTCGCCCGCTTCATCGCCGGTGAGACGGTCGGCGACGTCGTCCCGATCGTCCAGGAGCTGGCGGATCGCGGCCTGGAGGTCACCCTCGACGTCGTCGGTGAGGACATCACAACCGTCGAGCAGTCGTACGCCGCCCGGGACGCCTACCTGGAGCTCGTCGGCCGCCTCAAGGAGCTGGGCCTCGGCGAGCGCGCCGAGATGTCCGTCAAGCTGTCGATGTTCGGACAGTCGCTCGAGGGAGGCCACGAGCTGGCCCTCGCGAACGTCCGGCCGGTCGTCGCGGCCGCCGCCGAGATCGGCACCACCGTCACCCTGGACGCCGAGGACCACACCACCCTCGACTCGATGTTCGCCATCCACGAGGAGCTCCGGAAGGACTTCCCGCAGACCGGCTGCGTCATCCAGGCGTACCTCTTCCGCACCGAGGACGACGCCCGCCGCCTCGCCGCGAACGGCTCCCGCGTCCGGATCGTGAAGGGCGCCTACAAGGAGCCGGCCTCCGTCGCCATCCAGGACAAGCCCGAGATCGACAAGGCGTACGTCCGGATCATGAAGATCCTGATGGACGGCGAGGGCTACCCGATGATCGGGTCCCACGACCCGCGACTGATCGCCGTCGGCCAGGAGCTCGCCCGCCGCGCCGGGCGCAAACTGGACGAGTACGAGTTCCAGATGCTGTACGGCATCCGCACCGAGGAGCAGCACCGCCTCGCCGCCGAAGGCCACCGCATGCGCGTCTACACCGCCTACGGCACCGACTGGTACGGCTACTTCATGCGCCGTCTCGCGGAGAAGCCGGCCAACCTGCTCTTCTTCGTCCGCTCCATCCTCACCAAGGGCTGAGCCCCACCTCTCACAAGGAGTACTGCGAACCATGGACGCTGTCACCCAGGTCCCCGCTCCGGTCAACGAGCCGGTGCACAGCTACGCCCCCGGTTCCCCGGAGCGTGCCCGCCTCGAGGTCAAGCTCAAGGAGCTGGCCGAGAACCCGCGCGAGCTGCCGATGACCATCGGCGGCGTGAAGCGCCTCGGCGGCGGCGAGGAGTTCAAGGTCGTCCAGCCGCACAACCACAAGGCCGTCATCGGTACCTTCCGCGGCGCCACGGAGCAGGACGCCCAGGACGCGATCGACGCGGCCCTGGCCGCCGCCCCGGCCTGGCGCGCCATGTCCTTCGACGACCGTGCCGCGATCATCCTGCGCGCCGCCGAGCTGCTCGCCGGCCCGTGGCGCGAGACGCTGGCCGCCTCCACCATGCTCGGCCAGTCGAAGACCGTCCAGCAGGCCGAGATCGACACCCCGTGCGAGCTCGTCGACTTCTGGCGCTTCAACGTGGCGTACGCCCGCCAGATCCTGGCCGAGCAGCCCCCGGCCAACTCCCCGGGCGTGTGGAACCGTCTCGACCACCGCCCGCTCGAGGGCTTCGTCTACGCGATCACGCCGTTCAACTTCACGGCCATCGCGGGCAACCTGCCCACCGCCCCCGCCCTCATGGGCAACGTGGTGGTCTGGAAGCCGTCCCCGACGCAGACCCACTCCGCCGTGCTCCTCATGGAGCTCCTGGAGGAGGCCGGCCTGCCGAAGGGCGTCATCAACCTGGTGACCGGCGACGGCATCGCCGTCTCCGAGGTGGCCCTGAACCACCGCGACCTGGCCGGCATCCACTTCACCGGTTCCACCAAGACCTTCCAGCACCTGTGGAAGACGGTCGGCAACAACATCGAGAAGTACCGCGCGTACCCGCGGATCGTCGGCGAGACCGGCGGCAAGGACTTCGTCGTCGCCCACCCGAGCGCCGACCGCGCGATCCTGAAGACCGCGCTGACCCGCGGCTCCTTCGAGTTCCAGGGCCAGAAGTGCTCGGCGTCCTCGCGCGCCTACGTCCCGGCGTCCATCTGGAACGACGGCTTCAAGGAGGAGTTCGCGGCCGAGGTCGACGGCATCACCATGGGTGACGTCACCGACCTGTCGAACTTCATCGGCGCCGTCATCGACGAGCGCTCGTTCGCCAAGAACAAGGCGGCGATCGACCGCGCCGCGGCCGACCCGAGCTGCACGATCATCGCCGGCGGCACGTACGACGACTCGGTGGGCTACTTCGTCCGCCCGACCGTCATCGCGTGCACCGACCCGGAGAACGAGGTCTTCAAGGCGGAGTACTTCGGCCCGATCCTGGCGATCCACGTCTACGAGGACGAGAAGTACGACGAGATGCTGACCCAGATGGAGTCGGTCTCGGACTACGCCCTCACCGGCTCGGTCATCTCCGGTGACCGCGCCGCCGCCGCGTACACGATGGAGAAGCTCCGCTTCGCCGCGGGCAACTTCTACATCAACGACAAGTCGACCGGCGCCGTCGTCGGCCAGCAGCCCTTCGGCGGCGGCCGCGCCTCGGGTACGAACGACAAGGCCGGCGCCCCGCAGAACCTGATGCGCTGGACGCTGACCCGCGCCATCAAGGAGACGCTGGTCCCGCCGACCGAGTACGGCTACCCGCACATGGGCTGACGCCCCCGCCGCGTGAGCGGCCCCTGATCACCGCCCCCCTCCTCGGTCCCCCAACCGAGGACGGGGGCGGTTCTCATGCGAGGGGCTTAGGCTGCTGGGAGGGGGCTCGGTGAGGAGGTACGTCATGCCTGGTTCGACGACGATCGGCCCCGGGCACGGGGTCGACGCGATCGAGCACCACGACGCGCTGCGGTTGGTGTCCCTGATGAAGGAGCTGCACCGGCTGCTGACCGTGCCGGGACCCGACCGGATCACGGAGGAGCAGATCGCCGCCCTGCGCGGGGGAGAGGGCCACCATCGAGAGCCCTTCACCGACTGGGTGGAGCGCATGGCCCGCGACCTGGAGAAGGCTACGGCCTGAGGGGGACGCGCCGCGCGAGGAAGTCACCGATCAGCTCGGCGATCCGGGGCGCGTGGGTCTCCAGGGCGAAGTGGCCCGTCGGCAGGAGGTGGATCTCGGCGTCCGGGAGGTCGCGGCGGAAGGCCTCGGCACCCGCCGGGACGAAGACCTGGTCACCCTCGCCCCAGACGGCGAGGAGGGGGACCCGGCTCGTGCGGAAGTACTCCTGGAAGGCGGGGTAGAGGGCGAAGTTGGAGCCGTAGTCGGCGATCAGGCCGAGCTGGATCGAGTCCTGGCCCTCGCGGGCCATCAGGGCGGCGTCGTGGTGCCAGGCGTCGGGGCTGAGGAGTTCGCGGTACTCGGCGGGGACGCCCGTCTCGTACTGCCACCGGATGCCGTCGAGGGAGCGGATGGCGCGGACCGGCTCCTCGGTCTCGGGGGTGCGGTTCTCGATCAGGGCGAGGACCGGGACCCAGGCCTCGGTGCCGAGGCCCTCCTCGTACGCGTTGCCGTTCTGGGTGACGATCGCGGTGATCCGCTCGGGGTGGGCGAGGGCGAGGCGCAGGCCGATCGGGGCGCCGTAGTCCTGGACGTAGAGGGCGAACCGGTCCAGCCCCAGGGCCTCGGTGAACTCGGCGGTGAGCGCGGCCAGCTCGGCGAAGGTGTAGTCGAAGTCGGCGGCGGAGGGGGCGGCGCTGCGGCCGAAGCCCAGGTGGTCGGGGGCGATCAGCCGGTGGTCGTCGGCGAGCAGTGGGATCAGGTCGCGGAACATGTGCGAGCTGGTGGGGAAGCCGTGCAGCAGGAGGAGTGCCGGGGCGTCGGCGGGACCCGCCTCGCGGTAGGCGATCTCGTGTCCGCGGACGGTGACGGTGCGGTGACGGGTCGGCAGCACGGACATCGTTCTAACCCCTTAAGTCCGGGACAGTGGTCATGAGTCGACTCAAGCAGGCTGCCCTTAACCTGTCAATGGCTGGTGAAGGGTTAGGTGGCGTGGAAGGTGGAAGGTGGAAGGCTGGGGGCATGACCGTGAGGATCGCGCCCACCCATGACGTCGGGGCCGCCAGGCTCCACTCCGTACGCGAGATGCTGGAGACCGCCTTCGACGGCCACTTCGGCGACGAGGACTGGGACCACACCCTCGGCGGCGTCCACGCCTGGATCGAGGACGGGCGGGGCGTCGCCGCGCACGGCGCCGTCATCATACGGCGCGCGCTGCACCGGGGCCGCTCGTACCGCGTCGGTTACGTGGAGGGGGTCGCCGTCCGGGCCGACCTCAGGAGGCGGGGGCTCGGCGGTCTGGTCATGGCCGAGCTGGAGCGCGTGATCGACGGCGCGTACGCCTTCGGGGCGCTCAGCGCCTCGGACGACGGGGACGCGCTCTACCGGGCGCGCGGCTGGCGGCTCTGGAGCGGGCGGATCGAGGCCCTCGGGCCCGAGGGGATCGTCCGGCTCCCGGAGGAGGAGGGTTCCGTCTTCGTGCGCTCCGCGGCCGGCCGGTCCCTGCCCGGCCCCGCCGCCCCGCTGGTCTTCGACTGGCGGGACGGTGACGTGATGTGAGGAACCGTCAGGAGGCGGGCGGGTCCTGTGCCGCGCGCCCCTTGGCCGTCTCCAGGTGGGAGGTCCAGAGGGCGGAGAACATGGAGGCGAGGGCGATGGAGATCGCGAGACCGCCCGTGCCGAGCGTCCCCATGAAACACGCCGTCATCGCACCGCCGACCAGGACGAGCCACACCGCCAGCGCCGCCTTCCCGCGGCGGCTCAGGAACAGCCACCGGTGCGGGGCCGCCGGCGGAGCCTCCAGTGCGCCCGCGGGGCCCGTCGTCGCCGCGCGCGGCCGCTTGAAGTAGCCGTACACCAGCCACTCGCCGCACAGCTCCCAGCCCTCGGGCTCGAGCTCGGCCAGGACCTTCGCGCGGCGTCGGGCGCCGATGACCTCGCGGCGGTACTCCCACCGCAGCGTCGCCGTCGCGGAGCGGCGGCAGACGAACCGGCCGAGCGCGTCGAGCGACTCCACCTCCCAGCCCTGGTCGCCGTGGACGGCGAGCATCCGGCGGTCGTTGAAGAGGTCGGCGGTCCAGGTCCAGGACTCCGCCCGCTCGTCCGGTTCGCCGGGTGCCGGGGCGAGTCCGCCGAGCCGCGCGGCGAACCCGTCGGCCGGCCCGAACTCCTCCTCCGGGTCGGTCGCGGTCTCGGCGAGGTGCGCGCGCAGGTCCTCGATCGTGGCGGCGATCTGCGGGTCCGGTACGCCGGCGGCCCGCAGCGCGTCGGAGAGCCGGGTGAAGTAGGCGTCGGTGGTCATGGTGTCGTCGTCCCCCCTGGGTCGAGCATGGTCCGTACGGTGTGGTGGAAGTCCAGCCAGGCGCCGGTCTCGGCGGCGAGCAGTGCGCGGCCGTGCGCGGTGAGCCGGTAGTAGCGGCGTCCCGGGCCGCGCTCGGCGGCGCGGAACTCGGCCTCCACCAGGCCGCCTTCCTCCAGGCGGTTCAGTACGGGGTAGAGCGTCCCGCCCTTGATCTCGCCCAGGCCCGCGTCGGCGAGCGCCTTGGCGATCTCGTACCCGTAGCTCTCTCCGTCGGTCAGGCGGGAGAGGACGAGCAGGTCGAGGACTCCCTTGAGCCAGCTGGATCTGCGGTCTGCGGCCATGGGTGCATTGGATCACCAGCTAGGTAGGAATGCAAACTAGATAGTCATGCCATGACAGTCTGCCGTCTCAGATAGTAGGAAGTCCGAGTAATTGTGGAGACAGACGCGGTCTCCTGCCCTAGCTTTGTAGGAGCCGAACGTCTCGCTTCATCAGCGAATGGCGGTCGAGAGCGCGACGCCCCTTGTGCAGGCAACCCCTGCGGCGGCGCTCCCCGCCCCTGCCGGCACCTTCGATCACCACTGATCTCCGCACTTTCGGATCATCACTGATCTCAAGGAGTCGATCCCTCATGGCCACTCAGACCGCCCGCCGCGTCCGCCACTCCGTCAACCGTCCCAGTGACGAGGCCCGCCAGAACGCCGCCGCCGCCCTCCAGCGCGCCCTCGACCGCCGTGACAACGGCGGCTCCACCGGCCACTGACCGCCCCCCGTCCGGCATGGCGATTCGTCCACATGGTGGACGTAACGTGTCAGACGATGGGACGAAGAGTAGGGTGCCGACATGTCTCACAGCATCAATCTCGCAGTCATTCCCGGCGACGGCATCGGCCAGGAGGTCGTGGCCCAGGGCCTCAAGATCCTCTCGGCCGTCCTTCCCCAGGACGTGAAGCTGGAGACCGAGGAGTACGACTTCGGCGCCAAGCGCTACCACGCCACCGGTGAGACCCTCACCGACGCCGATCTCGACTCCCTCAAGAAGCACGACGCCATCCTGCTCGGCGCCATCGGCGACCCGTCGGTGCCCTCCGGCGTCCTGGAGCGCGGCTTCCTGCTGAAGCTCCGCTTCGCCTTCGACCACCACGTGAACCTGCGCCCCTCGAAGCTGCTCCCCGGCGTCGCCACCCCGCTCGCCGGACAGCCCGAGATCGACTTCGTCGTGGTCCGCGAGGGCACCGAGGGCCCGTACACCGGCAACGGCGGCACCATCCGCAAGGGCACCCCGCACGAGGTCGCCACCGAGGTCTCGGTCAACACCGCCTTCGGTGTCGAGCGCGTGGTCCGGGACGCCTTCGCCCGTGCCCAGGCCCGCCCGCGCAAGAAGCTGACGCTGGTCCACAAGAACAACGTGCTGACCTTCGCCGGCCACCTCTGGACGAACACCTTCGAGAAGGTCGCCCAGGAGTTCCCCGAGGTCACCACCGACTACCTGCACGTCGACGCCGCGACGATCTTCCTCGTCACCGACCCGGCCCGCTTCGACGTGATCGTCACCGACAACCTCTTCGGCGACATCATCACCGACCTCGCCGCGGCCGTCTCCGGCGGCATCGGTGTCGCCGCCTCGGGCAACATCAACCCGAGCGGCGAGTTCCCGTCCATGTTCGAGCCGGTCCACGGCTCCGCGCCGGACATCGCGGGCCAGGGCAAGGCCGACCCCACGGCCACCGTCCTCTCCGTCGCCCTCCTGCTGCGCCACCTCGGATACGAGACCGAGGCCGCCCGGGTCGAGGCGGCCGTCGCGGCCGACCTCACCGAGCGGGGCGCCACCGTCCGTACGACGGACGAGATCGGCGACGCGCTCGCCGCGCGAGTAGCGAGCTGACCCGCGCCTACTGACACCAGACAGCAGCCGCCGGGTCGTACACGCACCCGGCGGCTGTTCCTGTGCGGTCGCGGGGTGTCACCATCGAACCCTGGACCGCGTTCACCCGTTTCGTGCACCGGTTCCCACGCGCGATAATCGAACGTGGGCCGCGGCACGCGGGCATGCTCGGACGTCCACGCAGTTGTCGACCTCGGTCGACGACTGAGGCGTGAGCGCGGTCCTCCCCACACAACCGGTGAAGGACACGCACTCATGACGACGCCCACGATCGAGCTCAAGCCCTCCTCCAGCCCGCTGTCCGAAGCGGAGCGCGAGGCGATCCTGGCCAACCCGGGATTCGGCCGCCACTTCACCGACCACATGGTCACCATCCGGTGGACCGAGGGCCGCGGCTGGCACGACGGCGCGCTCGTGCCGTACGGCCCGCTGCACCTGGATCCGGCGACGAACGTCCTGCACTACGCCCAGGAGATCTTCGAGGGGCTCAAGGCCTACCGCCGCCCCGACGGCTCCGTCGCCAGCTTCCGCCCCGACGCCAACGCCCGGCGCTTCCAGTCCTCCGCCCGCCGCCTGGCCATGCCGGAACTGCCCGTCGAGACCTTCATCGAGGCCTGTGACCTGCTCGTCCAGCAGGACAAGGCGTGGGTTCCGGCGCACGGCGGCGAAGCCTCGCTCTACCTGCGTCCGTTCATGATCGCGACCGAGGTCGGCCTGGGCGTCCGCCCGGCCAACGAGTACCTCTTCGTGGTCATCGCCTCCCCGGCCGGCCCGTACTTCCCCGGTGGCGTGAAGCCCGTCTCCATCTGGCTCTCGGAGAACCGCGTCCGCGCCGTTCCCGGCGGCGTGGGCGACGCCAAGACCGGCGGCAACTACGCGGCCTCCCTGCTCGCGCAGGCCGAGGCGGCGGCGCAGGGCTGCGACCAGGTCGCCTACCTCGACGCCGTGGAGCACAAGTGGGTCGAGGAACTCGGCGGCATGAACCTGTACTTCGTGTACGGGAACAAGCTGATCACCCCCACCCTCACCGGTTCGCTGCTCGCCGGCATCACCCGTGACTCGCTGCTCAAGCTGGCGGCGGACCTCGGTCTGGAGCCCGAGGAGGGCCGCGTCTCCATCGACCAGTGGCAGGCCGACTCCGCGAACGGCACCCTGACCGAGGTCTTCGCCTGCGGCACCGCCGCCGTGATCACCCCGGTCGGCACGGTCAAGTCCGAGCGGGGCGAGTGGCGGCAGTCGGGCGGCGAGCCCGGCGAGGTCACGATGAAGCTGCGCGACGCGCTGCTCGCCATCCAGACCGGCAAGGCCGAGGACGTCCACGGCTGGATGCACGAGCTCGGCTAGGGACGGATGGCCGAGTGGGAACGGCCGCGGCCGTTCCCACTCGGCCATCCGCACCGGTGACGCACCGCGACGTGCCCCCGTGCGCCCAGCACGGGGGGCCGCTCCAGCAGACCCTTGTCCGCCCGGGGCCACCAGACCCGACTCGTACGCGATGATGACCAGTTGGACCCGGTCCCGTTCCGACGGCGGTCGTGGGCCCCATGCCCCGGATGCTGTTCATGTCGGCGGCGAGCAGGCAGAGCATGCCGAGAGCGACGGCCCCGGAGGACGCGAGCACAGCGGGGCCGCAGCCGCGCAGAGCGGCGACCATGGCGTCGTACGGGCGTGGGGCGCGGCGCAGTTCCTCGCGGTAACGGGAGATCGGCAGCAGCGCGTCATCGGTACCCGCACCGAAGACGAGGATCGTCATCACGCCCGCGCTCTGGCCGGAGACGCTGATGTCGAAGCCCTGGTGGAGGGCGTGGGTGACGGCCATCGAGAGGTGGTCGGCGACACCGGCGACGACCGGCGGGACGAGCCAGAGGAAAGGGCTGCGGTAAATGACGATCAAGAGAATCGCCACGACGGCGACGGTCGTGTAGAGGAGCGGACCGTCCAGCGAGTCGTAGACCTCACTCGCGTCCGTGGCGAGGGCGCCGGGCCCGCCGACCTCGCCGCTCACGGTCTCACGGATGTCGTGGACGAAGACGTCCCTGGCCACTTCGTCCGTACCGGGTTCCGTACCGGACACGGCGTACATCAGGGTGGTGCCGTCCTCGGAAGGGACGGCCCGCGGGGGCGAGGCGAGCGCGTGCTCGGCCGCTACCTTCTTCATCTCTCCGGCGGCGGTGGCCTTGTCGGCGGCGGTCAGACCGCTCTCGCGGTGATGGACGAGCACGAGGTCGGTGGAGTCCCCACCGGGCATCTGCTCGGTGATCTTCGCGACCTGGGTCGAGTCGGCGCTCGCGGGCAGATAGTCGACGGGACGGTCGCGCTGCACGCCGCCGAGCTTTCCGGCGAGGGCGATCACGATCACCCACAGGGCCAGCACCCCCCCGGCCGACGGCCCTCCATCGGGGCTCCCTCCATCGGTCCTCTTCGGGTCGATCCCAGAGTCCCGCCGCTCGGAGGGGGTTTCATCGCACCGCAGGCCGAGTGGTGACCTACTGCCGGGGGCGGCGCACGGCCGTGACTCCTACCGGGGGAGTACGGCAGGGGCGCACGACCCGCGGACCGGGTGGCGCGTGGACGGCGAGGCCGACGTACGCGCCCGGTCGGCGGCGCCGCTCCGGAGGCAGCCGCTCCGCCGGCGCTACTCCGCCGGTGCCAGGGCTTCCGGGGCCGTCACCGTCCCGGGGGCCCTGTTCGGCGTCAGTACGGCGTACAGCGCGCCGCCCACCAGCCCCGACACCACGAAGCTGCAGTCGATCCCGCCCGTCAGGGCGAGCAGCGGCCCCTCGTACAGGGGCGTCGACACCGAGGCCAGGCCCGCCGCCGCGCCGATCGCCCAGGAGGCGGTGGCGCGCGGGTGCCAGCCCGCCGCGTACCAGTAGATCCCGCCGCGCGCACGGCGGTTGTAGACCTGGAGGGCCTCCGGGTCGTACGTCCCCGCGCACCGCGCGTGGCCGATCAGGGTGATCACCGCCCAGGGCGTGCCGATGGCCGTGAGCAGCAGGACGAAGGACGTCATCGCCGTCTGGGCGTCCGAGGCGAAGTGGCCGAGGAAGACGAAGGCGGTCGCCACCGCCGCGACCACGAGCGTGGCGCGGGCCCGGGTGGCCTTCGGCAGGATGGCGTCCAGGTCGAGCCCCATCGAGTACAGCATCAGACCGGCGTTGCCGACGGAGCCCGCGGTGGCCGCGATCAGGAGCGGGACCAGGTACCAGGCGGGGGAGGCGGCGATGAGCGGCCCGGCGTAGTCGAGCGCCCCGCGGGCCGCGAGCGCCGTGTACGTACCGAAGAGCTGGGGGACGAGCAGGCCGACCACCAGGCCGAGGGAGGTGGCCCGCCAGACCTTCGCGGAGCTGTACCGCTCGGGGGAGACGTACCGGGTGTAGTCGCCGAGCAGGGTGATGAAGGCGACCGGTCCGCTGAGGCCCGCGGCCACCGCGGAGAGCAGCCAGGTCGGCCAGAACGAGCCGAGCAGGTACGGGGTGTCCGGTACCGCCGCCGTCGTGAAGTCCCCGGCGTAGGCGACGACTCCGACGGCGAGGAGCACGGTCATGCCGACGGCGAGGGCCTTGCTCAGCCTGAGCAGCAGCCGGTAGCCGTACACCGCGGCGACCACCGTGCAGGCGGCGAGCAGCGCGTAGACGGCGGCGTGGGTGGCGCCGCCGGTCGGCAGGCCGGTCAGCCGGGCGAGCGTGCCCACCATGACGTCACCGCCGATCCAGAGGGTCAGCGCCGTGTAGCCGAGCGAGAGCAACAGGCCCACCACCGAGCCGACGAGCCGGCCGCGGACGCCGAAGAAGGCGCCGGACGAGGTGGAGAGGTTGGTGGCGGTGCGGAGCGAGACGAGCGCGAGCGGCGCGGTGACGGCGACACCGACGAGGGTGCCGGCGACGACGGAGGTGACCGAGCCCCACAGGTCGAGGCCGAAGGAGACGGGGAGCCAGCCGAAGACGATCACCCCCAGACAGAGGTTGGATCCGAGCAGGATCGCGACGAGGTCGCGGGGACCGCTGGTGCGTTCGACCTCGGGGATGGTGTCGACTCCGCGCTGTTCTATCGGCATGGGGACTCCTGGGGACGGGAGCGGCGGGGATTTAGAGTGACGCTCAATGTGACCTGTGCCTGCCGGGCGAGTCAATGCTTGGAACACAGCGTCTCAACATTTAGAGTGTCGCTCAAACAGGAGGTGTTTCGGACGTGCGACTGACCCCCACGGAACGCGACCGGCTGCTGCTCTTCGGCGCCGCCGAGCTCGCCCGCGCCCGCCGGGCCCGGGGCCTGCGGCTCAATGTCCCCGAGGCCACCGCGCTCATCGCGGACACGGTCTGCGAGGCGGCCCGCGACGGCAAACGGCTCGCCGAGGCGATCGAGGCCGCCCGCTCGGTCCTCGGCCCCGACGACGTGCTCCCCGGCGTCGCCGACGTGGTCACCGAGATCCACGTCGAGGCCGTCTTCGACGACGGCTCGCGGCTCGCGGTCGTCTCCGACCCGATCGGTGGCGACAGCCTGGGAGAGGCGGCGCCCGGCGCGCTGCTGCCCGGCCCCGGACACCCGGAGTCCGAGCCCGCGCTCACCCTCCCCGTACGGAACACGGCGACCGTCCCCGTGAGCGTCACCTCGCACTTCCACTTCTTCGAGGTCAACCCGCGCCTCGACTTCGACCGGGCCGCCGCCTACGGCATGCGGCTCGCCATCCCGGCCGGCGCCTCCTTCCGCTTCGACCCGGGCGGCGCGGCCGAGGTCGGGCTCGTGCCGATCGGCGGCGCCCGCGTCGCCGTCGGCTTCGCGGGCCTGGTCGACGGCCCGCTGGACGCGCCCGGCGCGAAGGAAGAGGCACTGCGGCGCGCGGCGGCCTGCGGTTACCTGGGCGTCACCGCCGACGTCCCGTCCGACGAGGAGGGCAACTGATGGACCCGTACGAGTACGCATCCGTGCACGGCCCGCGCGCCGGCGACCGCGTCGTCCTGGGCGACTCCGGGCTCGTCGTCCGGGTCGAGTCGGACTCCCAGAAGCCGGGCGACGAGTTCCTGGCCGGCTTCGGCAAGACGGCCCGCGACGGACTGCACCTGAAGGCCGCCGCCGTCCGCGAGACCTGCGACGTCGTCATCAGCAACGTCCTGGTGATCGACGCCGTCCTGGGCATCCGCAAGGTGTCCATCGGCATCCGCGAGGGCCGGATCCACGCGATCGGCCGGGCCGGCAACCCCGACACCCTCGACGGCGTCGACGTCGTCGTCGGCACCGGCACCTCGATCGTCTCCGGCGAGGGCCTCATCGCCACCGCCGGAGCCGTCGACACCCACGTCCACCTGCTCTCCCCCCGGATCATGGAGGCCTCGCTCGCCAGCGGCGTCACCACGGTCATCGGCCAGGAGTTCGGCCCCGTGTGGGGCGTCGGCGTCAACTCGCCCTGGGCCCTGCGCCACGCGTTCAACTCCTTCGACGCCTGGCCCGTCAACATCGGCTTCCTCGCCCGCGGCTCCTCGTCGGACCCGGCGCCCCTCGTCGAGGCGCTCGCCGAGGGAGGGGCGTCCGGCTTCAAGGTCCACGAGGACATGGGCGCCCACACCCGCGCCCTGGACACCGCCCTCCGGGTCGCCGAGGAGCACGACGTCCAGGTCGCCCTGCACAGCGACGGCCTCAACGAGTGCCTGTCCGTGGAGGACACCCTCCGCGTCCTGGACGGCCGTACGATCCACGCCTTCCACATCGAGGGCTGCGGCGGTGGACACGTGCCCAACGTCCTGAAGATGGCGGGCGTGCCGAACGTCATCGGCTCCTCCACCAACCCCACCCTGCCCTTCGGCCGCGACGCGGTCGCCGAGCACTACGGGATGATCGTCTCCGTCCACGACCTGAAGACCGACCTCCCCGGCGACGCCGCCATGGCGCGCGACCGGATCCGGGCCGGGACGATGGGCGCGGAGGACGTCCTGCACGACCTCGGCGCGATCGGGATCACCTCCTCCGACGCGCAGGGGATGGGAAGGGCCGGCGAGACCGTACGCCGGACCTTCGCCATGGCCGGGAAGATGAAGGCCGAGCTCGGACCCATGGAGGGCGACGGCGCGCACGACGACAACGCGCGCGTGCTCCGCTACCTGGCCAAGCTCACCATCAACCCGGCGATCGCCCACGGCCTCGCGCACGAGATCGGCTCGATCGAGGCCGGGAAGCTGGCCGACATCGTGCTGTGGCGGCCCGAGTACTTCAGTGCCAAGCCGCAGTTGGTGCTCAAGTCCGGCTTCCCCGCGTGGGGGGTCGTGGGCGATCCCAACGCCGCCACCGACACCTGCGAACCGCTCGTCCTCGGACCGCTGTTCGGCGGGCACGGCGCCACGGCCGCCGACCTCTCGGTCGCGTTCGTCGCCCAGGCCGCCGTCGACCTCGGCGCCGACAAGATGCCGACCCGGCGCCGCCGCGTCCCCGTGCGCGGCACGCGCGGCATCGGCCCCGCGGACCTGCTGCTCAACTCGCGGGTCGGAGACGTCCAGGTCGACGACCGTACGGGCCTCGTCTCCCTCGACGGGTCCCCGATCCGCTCCGAGGCGGTCGAATCCGTCTCCCTCAACCGCCTCTACTTCCTCTGACCTCGCTTAGGACTCTTCGATGACCTACCGCATGCCCGCCGAGTGGATGCCGCACGAGCGCACCTGGATGGCCTGGCCCAGCACCAACCCCACCTTCACCAACGAGGACGAGCTGGCCGAGGCCCGCGCCGCCTGGGCGTCGGTGGCCCGCGCCGTCCGCCGCTTCGAGCCGGTGACGATGGTGGTCGCCCCCGGCGACGCGGATTCGGCCGCCGCGCTCCTCGGCCCGGAGATCGACCTGGTCGAGCGGGACCTCGACGACGCCTGGATGCGGGACATCGGCCCGACCTTCGTCACGAACGGCACCGAACTGGCGGCCGTGGACTGGGTGTTCAACGGCTGGGGCGCCCAGGACTGGGCCCGCTGGGAACACGACTCCAAGATCGCCCGCCATGTCGCGGACCTCGCGCAGGTCACCGTACTGCCGTCGCCCCTCGTCAACGAGGGCGGCGCGATCCACGTCGACGGCGAGGGCACGGTCCTTCTCACCGACACCGTGCAGCTCGGCTCCGGCCGCAATCCCGAGTGGACCCGCGAGCAGGTCGAGGCCGAGATCCACGCCAAGCTCGGCACCACCAAGGCCATCTGGCTCCCCAACGGCCTCACCGGCGACTACGGCCTCTACGGCACCCAGGGCCACGTCGACATCGTCGCCGCCTTCGCCCGTCCCGGCACGGTCCTCGTCCACAGCCAGCAGGACCCGGCCCACCCCGACTACGAGCGGTCCCGGATGTACGTGAACATCCTGCGCGGCCAGACCGACGCCCAGGGCCGCCCCCTGGAGGTCGTCGAGATCCCCGCCCCGACCGTCCTCAAGGACGAGGAGGGCGACTGGGTCGACTACTCGTACATCAACCACTACCTGTGCAACGACGGCGTCGTCCTCTGCGCCTTCGACGACCCCCACGACGAGCTGGCGGCCGAGATCTTCCGCCGCCTCTTCCCGGAGCGCGAGGTCGTCCTCGTCGACGCGCGGACGATCTTCGCAGGTGGGGGCGGCATCCACTGCATCACCCAGCAGCAGCCGAAGATCTGAGCCGGGCGGGCATGCGGTAGAACGTACGAGTGAGTCAGAGCAGCAGCCCGCCGCCCCATCCCCGCCGGCGCAACCAGGCCGCCCCGCCCCGCGAGGAGCTTCTCGCCGCCGCCATGGGCACGATCGCCGAGCGGGGGCTCGACGGGCTCACCATGGCCGGGCTCGGGCGGCAGGTCGGGATGAGCAGCGGGCACCTGCTCTACTACTTCCGCACCAAGGACGAACTGCTGCTCCAGACCCTGGAGTGGAGCGAGGGGCGGCTCGGGGCCGAGCGGAGCGCGCTGCTCTCCCGGCCCGGGACCGCGCGCGAGCGGCTCGACGGGTACGTCGACGTGTACGTGCCCGTCGGGCCGCGCGATCCGCACTGGACGCTGTGGCTGGAGGTCTGGAACCGGTCACAGAACGCCGACGACGACGCCCGTGCCCGCCAGGCCGCCATCGAGGGGGCCTGGCACCGGGACCTCGTCGCGATCCTCGCCGAGGGGGTCTCGCGCGGGGAGTTCCGGCCGGTCGACCCGGACCGGTTCGCCACCCGGATGCGCGCCCTGCTCGACGGCTTCAGCGTGCACGTCGCCGTCGGCATCCCGGGTACGGGGCGGGATCAAGTCATCGCGCACGTACGGGAGTTCATCGACCAGGACCTGCTGCCGCGACCGTAACGCACGTAAGTACACCCGATCGTTGCGCGCTGTGGCCTTGTTGCCCGTGGGGGATCTCCGGCACGGTTCTCGCCCATGGGACGAGAGCACTGGAAGAAGATCTGGGTCGGATCCGCGGGCAACATGGTCGAGTGGTTCGACTGGTTCGTGTACGCGAGCTTCGCCACCTACTTCGCGGGAGCGTTCTTCCCCGAGAGCAACGACACCGCCAGACTCATGAACACCGCCGGCATCTTCGCCGTCGGCTTCTTCATGCGGCCCGTCGGCGGCTGGCTCCTCGGCCGGGTCGGCGACCGCAAGGGCCGCAAGGCCGCCCTCACCCTCACCGTCACCCTCATGTCCGCCTCCGCGCTCCTCATCGCGATCGCGCCCACCTACGCGGTCGCCGGGTACGGCGGCGCCGCCGTCCTCCTGGTCGCCCGCCTCCTCCAGGGGCTCTCCGTCGGCGGCGAGTACGCCGCCAGCGCCACCTACCTCACCGAGGCCTCGGCGCCGAAGCACCGCGGCTTCGCCTCCAGCTTCCAGTACGTCTCGATGACCGCAGGCCAGGTGCTCGGCCTCGGCCTGCTGATCGTCCTCCAGCGGACGATGTCCGACGCGGCCCTGCACAGCTGGGGCTGGCGCGTCCCCTTCGTCATCGGCGCCCTCGGCGCGGCCGTCGTCTTCTACCTCCGCCGCACCATGCTGGAGACCGAGGTGTACGAGGAGACCGCCGACGACGCGGTCGCGGGCGACCGGAAGGGCACCCTCACGGCCCTCTGGGCGCACCGGCGCGAGGCCTTCCTCGTCGTCGCGCTCACCATGGGCGGGACCGTGGCGTACTACACGTACACCACCTACCTCACCAAGTACCTCTCCAACTCCGCCGGACTCCCCAAGCAGACCGCGACCCTGGTCTCCTTCTGCGCCCTGATCGTCTTCGCCTGCCTCCAGCCGCTGGCCGGGGCGCTCTCCGACCGGATCGGCCGCCGCCCGCTCCTCATCACCTTCGCGGTCGGCTCCACGCTCCTCACCGTGCCGATCATGACGATGCTGAAGCACGCGGGCTCCTTCTGGCCGGCCCTCGGGCTCTCCCTGCTCGCGCTCCTCGTCATCACCGGTTACACCTCGATCAACGCCTGCGTGAAGGCCGAGCTCTTTCCCACCGGCATCCGCGCCCTCGGCGTCGCCCTGCCGTACGCGATCGCCAACGCCCTCTTCGGCGGCACCGCCGAGTACGTGGCCCTCTGGTTCAAGGACGCGGGCATCGAGTCGGGCTTCTTCTGGTACGTGGCGGGCTGCGCGGCCGTCTCCCTGGTCGTCTACCTCACGATGCGGGAGACCCGCGACATCGACCTGGGCCGGGTCGGCGCGGCCGGCTCCGCCGCGCCCGGCCGGAAGCGGGACCAGCTGCCCGTATCGTGAGACCGCCGTCCCGCTGACGTCCGACCTGTGCCAGACTTCCGGCGTGCTTGCTACCACGATGATTATCGGCAGCGGCGCGCCGGTCCGCAGTGGCCACTGAACCGCGGCACAACCCCCGCGGCAGTGGACACCGTGCCCCAGACCCGCGCGCAGACCTCTCGCACCCGCGAGGGGTTTTTTCTTTTTCCGGCCCCACCACCGCCGGAAACGGACGACGCGTGAGAATGGGGGCAAGTGGATCCAGACCTTCCGGAGCCACATCCGACAGGAGCCATCACAGTCATGACCACGGAGAACGCCGAGAGCTCACGCCTCGACGACAGCTTCCATGTCTTCGACACGACGCTGCGCGACGGGGCGCAGCGTGAAGGCATCAACCTCACCGTCGCGGACAAGCTGACCATCGCCCGACACCTCGACGAGTTCGGTGTGGGCTTCATCGAGGGCGGGTGGCCCGGCGCCAATCCGCGCGACACGGAGTTCTTCGCCCGCGCCACCCAGGAGATCGCGTTCAAGAACGCGCGGCTCGTGGCCTTCGGCGCCACCCGCAGGGCGGGCGGCGTCGCCGCCGAGGACCCGCAGGTCAAGGCCCTCCTGGACTCCGGCGCCCCGGTCATCACCCTGGTCGCCAAGTCGCACGACCGGCACGTCGAGCTCGCCCTGCGCACCACTCTCGACGAGAACCTGGAGATGGTCCGCGACACCGTCGCCCACCTGCGCTCCCAGGGCCGCCGCGTCTTCGTCGACTGCGAGCACTTCTTCGACGGCTACAAGGCCAACCCCGACTACGCCAAGGCCGTCGTGCGCGCCGCGCACGAGGCCGGCGCCGACGTCGTCATCCTCTGCGACACCAACGGCGGCATGCTCCCCGCCCAGATCCAGGCCGTCGTCGCCACCGTCCTCGCCGACACCGGCGCCCGCCTGGGCATCCACGCCCAGGACGACACCGGCTGCGCCGTCGCCAACACCCTCGCCGCCGTCGACGCGGGCGCCACCCACGTCCAGTGCACCGCCAACGGCTACGGCGAGCGGGTCGGCAACGCCAACCTGTTCCCCGTCGTCGCGGCCCTGGAGCTCAAGTACGGCAAGAAGGTGCTGCCCGACGGCGCCCTCGCCGAGATGACCCGGATCTCGCACGCCATCGCCGAGGTCGTCAACCTGACGCCCTCCACCCACCAGCCCTACGTCGGCGTCTCCGCCTTCGCGCACAAGGCCGGACTCCACGCCTCCGCGATCAAGGTCGACCCCGACCTCTACCAGCACATCGACCCCGAGCTGGTCGGCAACACCATGCGGATGCTCGTCTCCGACATGGCCGGCCGCGCCTCCATCGAGCTCAAGGGCAAGGAGCTCGGCGTCGATCTGGGAGGCGACCGCGAGCTCGTCGCCCGCGTCGTCGAGCGGGTCAAGGAGCGCGAACTCCAGGGTTACACGTACGAGGCCGCCGACGCCTCCTTCGAGCTGCTCCTGCGCGAGGAGGTCGAGGGCCGCGCCCGCCGCTACTTCCGTACGGAGTCCTGGCGCGCGATCGTCGAGGACCGCCCCGACGGCACCCACGCCAACGAGGCCACCGTCAAGCTCTGGGCCAAGGGCGAGCGGATCGTCGCCACCGCCGAGGGCAACGGCCCCGTCAACGCCCTCGACCGGGCGATGCGGCTCGCCCTGGAGCGGATCTACCCGCAGCTGGCCAAGTTCGAGCTGGTCGACTACAAGGTCCGCATCCTGGAGGGCCGCCACGGCACCGAGTCCACCACCCGCGTCCTGATCACCACCAGCGACGGCAACGGCGAGTGGTCGACGGTCGGCGTCGGCGAGAACGTGATCGCCGCCTCCTGGCAGGCCCTGGAGGACGCCTTCACGTACGGCGTACTGAGGGCCGGGGTCGACCCCGCCGAGTAATCCGATCGACCCCCTATGTCTTGTTTGTTGCCATTCGGGTAGCTTCAAGACATGAGGACCAGGCCGCTCTCCACCCTGTCGGCCCTCGCCGGGCTGATACTGCTCCTGCTCCTGGCCCTGGCACCCTCCTCGGGCGCCAGGGCCACGGGGATACCCGACGCGGCCGCCGCCCTGAAGCAGGGCCCGGTGTACGTCGACCCGGGTGCCGCCGACCAGCTGTCGAAGGCCGACGCGGACGCCCTCGCCCAGAAGATCAAGGACGCGGACAAGCCGCTCTTCGTGGCCGTCCTGCCGGCGAACGCCCAGTTCCCGCCGAACGGCCTCATCGACAACCTGCGCGCCCAGACGGGTGCCGCGGGCCTGTACGCGGTGCACCTCGGTGACCGTTTCGACGCGGGTTCCGACCCCTCCGTGATGTCCCCCGCGGCCGCGCAGAACCTCGCCGCCTCGGTGAGCCGGCCCGGCGCCGACGCGGCCGCCGAACTCAACGACTTCGTCGACCAGGCCCTGCCCGCCCTGCGCGGCTCCGCCCCCGCCTCCTGGGGCTCCGTCGGCACCGACTCCGGCGTCCCCGTGGCCGGACTCGTCACCCTCGGCGCCGTCGTCGCCGCCTCGGGCGCGGGCGCCTACGCGGTCGTCCGCCGCAACCGGCTCCGCAAGGAGGCCGAGGAACGGGCCGCCCTCGACAAGCTGAGGGTCGTCGTCGACGAGGACATCACCGCCTTCGGCGAAGAGCTCGAACGCCTCGACTTCCACCCCGCCGAGCCCGGCGCCGACGACGCCATGCGCGGCGACTACGAACGTGCCCTCGACTCGTACGACAAGGCCAAGTCCCTCATGGCCTCCGCCGCCCACCCCCACGACGTCCGCGCCGTCACCCAGGCCCTGGAGGAAGGCCGCTACTCCCTCGCCGTCCTCGCCGCCCGCCGCGAGTCCCGCCCGCTCCCCGAGCGCCGCGCGCCCTGCTTCTTCGACCCGCGCCACGGCCCCTCCACCGAGGACCGCACCTGGACCCCGGCCGGCGGCACCACCCGGCAGGTTCCGGTCTGCGCCGCCGACGCGGCCCGTCTCGACGACGGCCTCGACCCGCTGGCCCGCACGGTCGACGCCGACGGCGTCCGCCGCCCCTACTGGGAGGCGGGCCCGGCGTACGGCCCCTGGGCGGGCGGCTACTTCGGCGGCGGCATCCTCCCCGGCCTCCTGATGGGCACGCTCCTCGGCTCGATGCTCGCGACCCCGGCCTACGCCTCCGAGTACGGCGGCGGCGACTTCTCCGGCGGCGACTTCGATGCCGGTGACTTCGGCTCCGGAGACTTCGGAGGCGACTCGGGCGGCTTCGGCGGCGGCGACTTCGGCGGCGGGGGAGGCTTCGACGGCGGAGGCGGCTTCGACGGCGGAGGCGGCTTCTAGGGCCCCGGGCACCAGGCACCCCCTGTGGCCACCCCCGGTGCTCAGACCAGCGGCTTCACCGACATCAGCAGATGGCGGTGGGCCGCGGCCGGGCCTTCGGTGAGGAGGGCGCGCTGGCCGGGACCCAGCAGGTGGAAGTGGACCTCGGGGGAGTCCAGAGCGGTGAGGGCGTCCAGGAGGTAGCCCGGGTTGAAGGCGACCGTCAGGGTGTCGGGGCCCGTGAGGGTGGACGGAAGGCGCTGCGAGGCGATGTCGTCCTCGTACCCCGCCTGGAGGTGGAGCGCGTCGGCGGTGAAGGTCAGCTGGACCGGGCTGTCGCCCTCGGCGACGACCGCGACCCGCTTGACGGCCTCGGTCAGCGGGACCCGGTCCGTGGCCGCGAGGGCGTGGTCGCCGAGGGCGAAGAGCTTGTCGTGGCGGGGGAGGCGCCCGTCGAGCAGCCGGGTGGTGGTGCGCAGGCCGGCGCTCTCGAAGCCGATCGAGCCGTCGTCCAGGGCGAGCCGCGCCGGACCGCCGCCCGCGAGGGAGCGGGCGATCTCGGTGAGGCGGCGGGCGGGGACGACCACGTCCGCGTCCTCCGCGGCCGCCTCGGCCGCCGGCTTCCACTCCAGGGTCCGGACGGCGTAGCGGTAGCGGTCGGTGGCGGCCAGCGTCATGGTCGTCCCGGCCAGGGCGAGCCGTATCCCGGTCAGGACGGGCAGCGAGTCGTCACGGCCCGCCGCCACCGCCACCTGGCCGACCGCGGCGGCGAAGGCGTCCCCGTCCACCAGACCGCGGACCTGGGGCAGCACGGGCGGGGCGGGGTAGTCGTCGAGCGGCAGCAGGGAGAGGCCGAAGCGGGCGTCGCCGGAGGTCACCGAGAGGCGGGCGCCCTCCACGGCGAACTCCACGCGGCCCCAGGGGAGCACCTTGCAGATGTCGAGCAGCCGCCGTCCCAGGACCAGGACCCGGCCCTCGACGTCCGTGTCGGCCTCCAGCTCGACACGGGCCGAGGCCTCGTGGTCGAGACCGGAGACCCGCAGCCGGCCGGCCGCCGACTCCAGGAGCAGGCCGCCGAGGACGGGCATGGGGGAGCGGGCCGGCAGGACGCGCGCGGCCCAGGCCACGGCGTCGGTCAACGCACCGCTGTCGATACGGAATTCCATGCCGCCGACGCTAGCCGCCCCCACTGACAAGGGCGTTGACCAGCGGTTTCAGATGTTCTTCGGCGAGTCGGGAAGGGAAACGGGCGGCTGATCGTTCTCCTCTCCGAACGTGAACGATGGGGGAGCAGCGCGATGAGTGACGTCCACGGCACGGTGGAGCCCGGATTCGAGTCCGTACGGGAGGAGTTCGCCACCGTCGTGGCGAACGAGGCACGCGACGGCGGGGCGCAGCTCGCCGTCCACCACCACGGCCGGCTCGTCGTGGACCTGTGGGGTGGCGACGGGGTCGACGGGGACTCGCTCCTCGGTCTCTACTCCTCGTCCAAGGGGGCCATGGCCCTGGTCACCGCCCTCCTCGTCCAGGACGGCGCCCTCGACCTGGACCGCGCCGTCGCCTCCTGGTGGCCCGAGTTCGCCGCCGAGGGGAAGGGAGAGCTCACCCTGCGCCAGCTGCTCGCCCACCGTTCCGGCGTGATCGGCACCGACGGCGGGTTCAGCGCCGACGAGCTCGCCGACGACCGGGCGATCGCCGCGCGGCTCGCCGGACAGCGGCCCTTCTGGGAGCCGGGCACCGGCCATGGCTACCACGCCCTCGTGATCGGCGCCCTGGTCGGCGAGGTGGTCCTGCGGGCCACCGGCCGGACGGTCCGGGACCTGTTCGAGGAGCGGGTCCGCGCCCCGTACGCGCTCGACTACTACCTGGGGCTGCCCGAGGAGCTGGAGCCGCGCTTCCGTACGGCCCTGCCGATGCTGCCCACGCCCGCGGAGCAGGCGTTCCTCGCGGCGAACCCGATCGCGCCGGACAGCCTCATGGCCATCGGCTTCAACCTCCACGCGGACCCGCCGTTCGACGACCTCGACTACGCGAACTCCCGTACGTTCCGGGAGCGGGCGCCGCTCTCCGGCGGCGGCACCGGCTCCGCGCGCGGCCTCTCCCGGATGTACGCGACGATCGCCGGCGAGCTCGACGGGCGCGCCCCGCTCCTGAAGCCGGACACGCTGGCGGAGTTCGCCCGGATCCACTCCCGGGGCACCGACCTCGTGACGGGCGCGGAGAACGCCTTCGGCCTCGGCTTCGTCCCGATGGCCACCCGCTACCCCTCCCTCGGTCCGGCCGCCGTCGGCCACAGCGGCGCCCCCGGCTCCCAGGCCTTCGCCGACCCGGCGACCGGCCTCGCGTACAGCTACACCCGCCGCCGCTTCGGCTTCATGTCGGGCCCGGGCGCGGCCGAGAACAACCGCCTGGTCCCGGCGGTGGTCGAGGCGGCGAGCCGCCTCTGAGGAACCACCGGAGACGGCGAGCCGCCTCCGACAAGTCGCCGGGGACGCCGAGCCGCCCCGTAAGTCACCGGGGACGCCGAGCCGCCCCGTAAGTCACCGGGGACGCCGAGCGCCCGCCTTCCGCTGTCGCGGAGGGCGGGCGCGCTCGTGTGTCGTCCGGAGGGAGGCCGGGCTCAGGCGGCGTTCTTGATCGCGGAGATGTCGAAGTTCAGCTTGACCTTGTCGCTGACCATCACGCCGCCGGTCTCCAGGGCCGCGTTCCAGGTCAGGCCCCACGCGGAGCGCAGGATCTCGGCGGAGCCCTCGAAGCCGACGCGCTCGTTGCCGTAGACGTCCGTGGCGGTGCCGTTGAACTCCAGGTCGATGGCGAGCGGCTTGGTGACGTCCTTGATGGTCAGGTCGCCGGTGATCCGGTACTTGTCGCCGCCCAGCTGCTCGGCCGCCGTGGAGCGGAAGCTCATCAGCGGGAACTGCTCGGCGTCGAAGAAGTCGCCGCTGCGGAGGTGGCCGTCGCGGTCGGCGATGCCCGTGTCGATGGAGGCGATCCTGACGTCGATGGAGGCGGTGGAGTCGCCCGGGTTCGCGCCGTCCAGCTTCAGCGCGCCCTCGTGCTCGGCGAAGGTGCCGCGCACGTTGGTGACCATGGCGTGGCGGACGGTGAAGCCGATGCTGCTGTGCGCCGGGTCGATGGTGTAGTCGCCGGTCAGGGCGGCCAGGGCCGGGTCGACCGGGAGGGTGGCGACGGCGACGGCGGACTCGTTGCTCTTGCGGTTGAACAGACCCATGACGTTCTCCTTGTCGGTGGCGATCCATGTCGTTGGTTGAACCTTCAACGAGAACGACTGTAACCCTATTCCGTTCAACATTCAACATCCCTGGAGGATGTTCATCCGGACGGCGTCACAAGGACCCCGACGCCCTCTGGCGGACGCGCGTAGAACTGCGGCATCATCCCCGTGCGAGACGAGCACCTGAACCACCTGCACCTCAGGACCATCCCCCGTCACGGTCACCAGCAGGAGGCACTCCCCATGAAGCTCCGGTCCGTCCTGACCGCCCTGGCCCTCGTCCTCGGCGCCCTCTTCGCCCCCGGCGTGGGCGTCCTCACCGCCGCCGGCGAGGCCCACGCGGTC
>NZ_JBHXRW010000079.1:0-29066 GCF_042716635.1 Streptomyces sp. NPDC058664
GCCCGTGTGTTCCTGCCCCAGCTCGTTCGGACGCGGGGGTACTTCCTCCAGATCGCCAGCACCGCCGCTTTCGGCGCTGCCCCGATGATGAGCGCGTACTGTGCCTCGAAAGCGGGCGTGGAGTCGTTCGCCCTGTCGCTCCGGGCCGAGATCGCGCCGAAAAGGGTCGGCGTGGGCATCGCCTATCTGCACTGGACCGGCACGGCCATGACGCAGGACATCGACGAACATCCCGTGCTGCGTGCGCTCCGATCCTCCCAGCCGCGCTTCGCCGGGCGCGTACACGAGGCGGAAGCCGAATGCTGTTGCCGTGCGGGCGGGACCCCGTTTAATCGGTGGTGCGGTGCCGCCCATGGGGCTATGGTTCTGCTCATCCGTTCCAAGCGAGCGGTGTCGGTTCGTCGAGAAGAAGCAGGGGGTGAGGACATTGATGACTGTCACGGTGACGGGCTCTGCCCGCATTCAGGAGTTCATCGTTCCCACCTCTGTGGTCTCCGGCTGACACCCACTCGATCCGCGCGCTCGGAGCGCGCCGCCGGGGCCACCCTTCGAAGGGTTCCCCTTGTCCAACGCTTCGTTCGACATGTCCTCCTCCGACACGTCGTCCCCTTCTGATGCCCGGCCTCCGCTCACCTCGTACGGCTGGGACTCCGGCTGGGCCGCCGCCTTCGCGCCCTACGCCGCTCAGGGTCTCCTCCCCGGGCGGGTCGTCCGCGTCGACCGCGGCCAGTGCGACGTCGCCACCGCCGAAGGGATCGTGCGCGCCGACACGGCGTTCGTGACCCCGCACGACCCGCTCCGGGTCATCTGCACCGGCGACTGGGCCGCCGTCGACCCGGCGGGCGTCCGCGACCCCCGGTACGTACGGGCGTGCCTGCCGCGCCGGACGGCCTTCGCGCGCTCCACCTCCTCCAAGCGGTCCGAGGGGCAGATCCTCGCCGCCAACGTGGACCACGCCGTCATCACCGTCTCGCTCGCCGTCGAGCTCGACCTCGGCCGGATCGAACGCTTCCTCGCCCTGGCCTGGGAGTCCGGCGCCCAGCCGACCGTCGTCCTCAGCAAGGCCGACCTCGTGCCCGACCCGGTCGGCCTCTCGTACCTCGTCGAGGACGTCGAGACGGTCGCGCCGGGCGTCCAGGTGGTGCCCCTCAGCTCGACCACCGGAGAGGGTCTCGACGTGCTCTCCGCGGTGGTCGCGGGCGGTACGACCGTGCTGCTCGGCGTCTCGGGCGCCGGGAAGTCGACCCTCGCCAACGCGCTCGTGGGCGAGGACGTCATGACCGTCCAGGCCGCCCGCGACATCGACGGCAAGGGCCGCCACACCACGACCACCCGCAACCTCTTCGTCCTGCCGGGCGGGGGAGTCCTCATCGACACCCCCGGACTGCGCGGCGTCGGGCTCTGGGACGCCGAGACCGGCGTCGGCCAGGTCTTCTCGGAGATCGAGGAGCTGGCCGGAGACTGCCGCTTCCACGACTGCGGCCACGAGTCGGAGCCGGGCTGCGCGGTCGCGGCGGCGGTCGAGGACGGCTCGCTGCCGGTGCGCCGTCTGGAGAGCTACCGCAAACTGCTCCGCGAGAACCAGCGGATCGTGGCCAAGACCGACGCCCGGCTGCGCACCGAGATGCTCAAGGACTGGAAGCGCCGGAGCGCGGCCGGCCGACAGGCCATGGTGCTGAAGCGCGGGCACGGCGGCAGGTAGCGGGGCCGGGGGACGGGACGACCGTCCCCCGGCCGCAGCGTCGTGTCCGAAAACCGCGAGCCCGGTGTGGTCCGGGGGCCCACACTGGGAGCCATGAGGGACGACGACACCCGCTACGAGGCGGTCAGCAGCAGGGACGCCCGGTTCGACGGAGAGTTCTTCTTCGCCGTCCGCACCACCGGGATCTACTGCCGCCCCAGCTGCCCCGCCGTCACCCCCAAACGGCAGAACGTCGCGTTCTTCCCGACGGCCGCCGCCGCCCAGGGCCACGGTTTCCGTGCCTGCCGCCGCTGCCGGCCGGACGCCGTGCCCGGCTCCGCCGAGTGGAACGTACGGGCCGACGTCGTCGGACGCGCCATGCGGATGATCGGCGACGGCGTCGTCGACCGCGAAGGCGTGCCCGGCCTCGCCGGACGCCTCGGCTACAGCACCCGGCAGGTGCAGCGCCAGCTCACCGCGGAGCTCGGCGCCGGTCCCGTCGCGCTCGCCCGCGCCCAGCGGGCGCACACCGCGCGGCTGCTGCTCCAGACCACCGCGCTGCCCGTCACCGAGATCGCCTTCGCGGCCGGCTTCGCCAGCGTCCGCCAGTTCAACGAGACGATCCGCGCCGTTTACGCCCGCACCCCCACCGCCCTGCGCGCCGAGGCCGGCAGCGGCGCCGGAGCCCGTACCGCGCTCGCCGCCGGCGTCCCGCTGCGGCTCGCCCACCGGGGCCCGTACGCGGCCGGGGAGGTCTTCGACCTGCTCGCCGCGGAGGCCGTGCCCCGCGTGGAGGAGGTCGTCGGCGCCCCCGGCGCCCGCACCTACCGGCGGACGCTCCGCCTCCCGTACGGCACCGGCGTCGTCTCCGTCGACGAACGCTCGGCCGGCCGTTGGCTCGACGCCCGCATCCACCTCACCGAACTGCGCGACCTGACCACCGCCGTGCACCGGCTGCGCCGCCTCTTCGACCTGGACGCCGACCCGTACGCGGTCGCCGAGCGCCTCGGGTCGACCCCCGGGCTCGCCGCCGAGGTGGCCGCCCGGCCGGGCGTGCGCTCCCCCGGTACGGCCGAGCCCGAGGAGTTCGCGCTGCGGACGGTCCTCGGCGCCGAGGAGTCGGCCCGGCTCGTCGAGCGGTACGGCACCGCCCTGGCCACGGCCTGCGGCACCCTCACCCACCTCTTCCCGGAACCGGCCGCCCTGACCGGCCACCCCGTCGCGGGACCGCTGGCCCGCGCCCTCGCCGACGGAGCCGTACGCCTCGACCCCGGCGCCGACCGCGACGAGGCCGAGCGCGCCCTGCTCGCCGTCCCCGGCGTGACCGCCGAGGCCGCCGCCCTGATCCGGATGAGGTCCCTCGGCGACCCGGACGTGCCCCCGACGGCGGTCCCGGGGACGGAGGAATGGCGACCGTGGCGCTCGTACGCGGGGCGCTACCTCACCTCGGCGGCGTCGTCGTCGTCTTCCTGAGGGAGCCTGCCGGGTCCGGCCCCGGCGGTCTCGGCCCCCGCGCGCTTCAGCCCCAGAGCACCGCGCCCGCCCACGCCCCCACGATCAGCAGACAGGCGAAGAGCTCGACGAGCACGCTCGTGCCGGCCGCCCGCATCACCGTGCGGGTCGCCGCTCCGGCCTGGCCGTGGCCGCCGAGACGGAGCCGTTCCGCGAGGTAGATCCCGCCGACGAAACCGGGGATCGCGCCGACCACCGGGACCAGGACGAAGCCCAGGAACGCGCCCACCCCGGCGTACGTCACCATCCGGCGGGTGATGCCGACGCCCCGGAACCGGCGCGGTGGCAGCTGCCAGACGACCACCTGCGTGAGGAGCAGCAGACCGGTCGTGGAGGCGAGCAGGATCCAGGCGAGGTCCGTCCGCTCGTGGAGCGACCACCACAGCATCGCCGCCCACACCAGCCACGTCCCCGGTACGCCGGGGACCAGCACCCCGGACAGCCCGAGCAGCATCACCGTCGCGACCATCAGGAGCTGCCACACACCCACGCTGACCAGCGTCCCCCACAATCCACGTCCGCGCAGGTCGCGACGGGCATACGGGGTGGCGGCCCCGCGCGGGCCCCGGCACCGGCGCGCTCGGCCACGCGCCGCCGGGCCCGCCGGCACCGGCGCGCCGAGCCGCCCGCCCCCGGCCCGTCGGCAGCCGGGCATTCGGCCGTGTGCCGCTTTCGGGGTTCGGCGTGCTCAGCCGCGTGCCACCCAGCCCTTCTCGTACGCGTGCCAGCCCAGCTGCAGCCGGGTCGTCACCCCGGTCAGTTCCATCAGCCCCTTCACCCGCCGCTGGACCGTCCGCAGCCCCAGGTCCAGCTGCTTCGCGACGCTCGCGTCCGTCATTCCGGCGAGCAGCAGCGACAGGATCTCCAGGTCCATCACGTCCGGGCCCGGCGCCTCGTCCTCGGTGATGTGCGCGCTCGCGCCGAGCCGCAGCGGCAGGGCCTCCCGCCACACCGACTCGAACAGGCCCATCAGCGATTCGAGGAGCCCGCTCGCGTGCACGACGATCGCCGCGGGCTCGGCGCCCCGTCCGGTCAGCGGCACCATGGCCAGGTTCCCGTCGGCGATCACCAGCTTGGTGGGGACCCGGTCCGCGACCCGGATCCGCTCGTCACGGCTGAGCGCCGCCGAGAGTTCGAGGAGTCCGCTCGGGAGCGTGAGCACCTCGCGTTCGATCACCACCCGGTAGCGCACCCCCCGCCCGGCCGCCTGCTCCTCCGCGTCGTTCTCGAGTCCGGAGACCGCGATCGGCTTGCCCGTCACCAGGGCGCACACCTCCTCGGTCGCGCCCAGCTGGAGCTGGAGGAAGCGGTGGGTGACGGCGCTCGCGCCGGTCACCACCTCCACCAGGTCGTGCACGGCCGCCTCCGCCGCCTCCGCCCGGTACTCCTCGGCGAGCAGCTTCGCCGCCAGTTCCGCCTGCTCCAGCTCGTGCCGCTGCTGGGTCAGGAGCGCGCCGAGCGCCACGCCCGGCGGCGCCGCCACCCATCGACCGGTCCTGGCCGAGGACTGGGCGGCGAGGCCCTGCGACTCGAGGCGGCGCAGTGCCCGTTCGGTGTCCTGCTCGGGCAGCGCGAGCCGGTGCGCGAGGTCGATCACCTCGGCCGCGCCCAGCGCGACCAGCGCGCGGTACGCGGACTCCTGGCGCTCGTCGAGTCCTATCGCTCCCAGCATGGATGCCCCACCCCTCGCCGCGCCTCCGGCGAGAGCCCCGGATCTTCCCAGGACGTTCACCGGAGGCATTCGTTCCATTGGTGACCTGGCGGGAAACGGCCACGGCGTATTCCCGCCTTCCCCATCATCCCTGTACCGCCCTCACCTCTGCCAATGTGGCGCCACCGCAGCACCAACAGCCTCCGGAGGCGGGCGTTTTGCGTCCACTTCTCCGGAATCAGATGGGGAGAGCGATGCGCCCGATTTCGCGTACGGCCCTGGGGGTGGCGACCGCCGCCGTCCTGGCCGTCACCGCGGTCGCGCCGTCCACCGCGGCAGCGCCGCGGGACGGAACGACCACCGATCGACCGCTGGTCGGCGGTGAGGTCTCGGCCCGTGCCGGGGAGCGGACCGCCACGGTGACCCTGGTCACCGGAGACCGCGTCCTGGTCGGCACCGACGCCGAGGGCGGTCCGGCGGCCACCGTGCTGCCGCGCGAGGACGGGTCCGTCCCCCTCGTGCAGACCCGGCGCTCCGGCGAGGACCTGTACGTCTACCCCGAGGGCGCCACCGCCGCCCTCGCCGCCGGACGCGTCGACGAGGAGCTCTTCAACGTCACGGGCCTCGTCCGCCAGGGCTACGACGACTCCTCCACCACCACCCTGCCCCTCATCGCGGTCTACGGCTCCGACGTCACCCGCTCCGGCTTCGCCGCCCCGCGCGGCGCCCGCCGCGGCCAGATCCTCAAGACCGTCGACGGCGTCGCGCTCAAGGCCGACAAGAAGCAGGCCGCCACCTTCTGGGCCGAGGTCTCCGCCCCCGCCGCCCGCTCCGCCTCCGCCGGCATCAAGAAGCTCTGGCTCGACCGCAAGGTCGAGGCCACCCTGGAGCGCTCGACCGCACAGGTCCACGCCCCCGAGGCCTGGGCCGCCGGTTACGACGGCACCGGCACCAAGGTCGCCGTCCTCGACACCGGCGCCGACACACGGCACCCGGACCTCAAGGGCCGGATCGTCGCCTCGGAGAACTTCACCGACTCCGACACCTCCGAGGACCGCGGGGGCCACGGCACCCACACCCTCTCCACCGTCGGCGGCTCCGGCGCCGCGAGCGGCGGCAAGAAGAAGGGCGTCGCCCCCGGCGCCCAGCTCCTCAACGGCAAGGTCCTCAACGACTCCGGCTCCGGCGCCACGTCCTGGATCATCGCCGGCATGGAATGGGCCGTCGCCCAGGGCGCCGACGTGGTCTCCATGAGCCTCGGCAACCCCTCCGAGACCGACTGCGACGACCCGATGAGCGCCGCCGCCGAACAACTCGCCCAGAGCGAGGGCACGTTGTTCGTCGTGGCGGCGGGGAACTCCGGCCCGTCCCTCAACTCGGTCTCCTCGCCCGGCTGCGCGCCCGGTGTCCTCACCGTCGGAGCCACCGACCGCGACGACTCCACCGCGTACTTCTCCAGCCGCGGCCCGGTCGCGAACGAGGCCCACACCCTCAAGCCGGAGATAGCCGCCCCCGGCGTCGGCATCTCCGCCGCCGCGGCCGGCGGCCGCGGCCTCTACGCGTACCAGGCCATGTCCGGTACGTCGATGGCCACCCCGCACGTCGCGGGCGCCGCCGCGATCCTCAAGCAGCGCCACCCCGACTGGACCGCGCGGCAGCTCAAGGCCGCGCTCGTCTCCTCCGCCGAGACCGACGTCCCCGGCGACGTCCGCGAGGTCGGCGGCGGCCGCCTCGACGTCAAGGCCGCGATCGACCAGACCGTCCTCGGCGCCCCCGCCGTCCAGGGCGGTACCTTCCACTGGCCGCAGGACACGAGCGACCGCACCTCCGTGCGGGTCCCCTACACCAACACCTCCGGCGCCCCGGTCACCCTGGACCTGGCCGTCGGGAAGGTCACCGGCAACGACGGCTCCCGCGTCCGCTCGACCGTCGCCCGCCTCGGCGCGCGCACCGTCACCGTCCCGGCCGGCGCCACCGTCGAGGTCCCGCTGGGCATCGACCCCACGGCCCGCCTGGAGCGCGCCCAGTACGGCGACGTCACCGGCCGCGTTCTCGCCACCGGCCCCGGCGGCGTGCGCGTCTCCACCCCGTTCGCGCTCCACATCGAGCCCGAGACCGTCACCCTCCGCGTCAAACTGATCGACCGCCAGGGCGACCCGGCCGCAGGGGCGTCCTCCCTGGACGTCATCGGCACCGACACCGCCACCGGCGAGCGCCGGTTCAACGACGGCGCCGCCGACCAGGTCTACCGCCTGCGACCCGGCAGCTACTTCCTCTCCTCCTTCGTCACCACCCCCGACGCGGGGGAGGGCGCCACGCTGGTCGACTCGCTCAGCTACCTGGCCCGCCCGCAGTTCGAGCTGAGGAAGGACACCACCGTCGTCCTCGACGCCCGCGAGGCCCACGAGCTGTCGGTCCGCACCGACCGGCCGTCCGAACGCCGCGGCACCACCCTGGCGTTCGCCCGCACCTGGGACGACACCTGGACGCACGGCGGCAGCATGGCCGCCCCCCGAACCGTCCGCGGCCACTACGCCTCCGTCGAAGGCGAGGCCCGGAACGGCGACTTCGAGTTCGGCAGCTACTGGCGCTCCGCCGCCCCGCAGATCACCTCGCTGCGCACCACCGACGGCCTGACCCTGCACCCGGTCACCGCCTCCACCGACTCCGCCAACCTCGACGGCACCGGCTCCGCCCGGCTCGTCGACGCCGGCACCGGCACCCCGGACGAGCTGAAGGCCGCCGGCGTCCAGGGCCGCCTCGCCCTGGTCCGGCTCCCCGACACCTCCGCCAACGCGGCCACCCTCGCCCGCAACGCCAAGGCCGCCGGCGCCCTCGGCGCCGTCACGTACCGCGACGCCCCCGGCCGCTGGTACCCGGGCGGCTCCTTCACCGGCCTCGGCCTACCGGTCCTCGGCATCCCGACAGCCGAGGCCAGAGCGCTCCTCGGCAGGCTCGCCGGTGGCGAGGTCACCCTCGTCTGGAAGGCCACCGCCAAGTCCCCGTACGTCTACAACCTCGCCTTCCCCGAGACCGGTGAGCTCGACGACGACCGCGACTACCGGGTCCGCGACGCCCGCCTCGGCCGCACGGACTCCCGCTACGGCTCGGCCGGCATCGCCACGGACTTCATGGACTTCGCGAACGCCTACCGGCCCAGCGGTCTCTCCGTCTCCTTCGCGGGCCTGGAGAGCGTCCCGGCCCCCGGCACCCGCACCGAGTTCTACACGCCGGGCGACACCCACTGGCAGCAGCGGATCGGCAGCAGCTTCCCCTTCGGCGAGCTGATGACCGGCCTCCCGCGCACGTACGGGGCCGGCGAGAAGCGCACCGAGAAGTGGTACGACGGCGTCATCGCCCCCACCGCCCCGCGCGACGGCACCGGCGCGCCGGTCCTCACCGCCGAGCGCCAGGGCAACCTCATCGGCTTCGCCGCCGCGATGTGGGGCGACAGCACCCACCACGCCGAGCCCGGCTCCTTCGGGGACATCGGCAACCTGCGCCTGCGCCGCGACGGCGAGCTCGTCGGCGAGAACGGCTGGCCGTCCGGAGTGTTCGAGGTGCCCGCCGAAGCGGGTGCGTACGAGCTGGAACAGAACACCATGAAGATCGGCAGCAAGGTGTGGGCCCGCTCCACTTCCGTCAACTCGGTATGGAAATTCACCTCCAAGCTTGACGAGAGCGTCTATTCTCAGGGCATCCCGATTCTCTTCCCCCGGTACGACCTTCCGGAGGACGGACTCAAGACCCTCGCCGCGAACGACGGCCAGCACATCGGCCTCACCGTGACGGGTCACGCGGGCTACACTCCCGCAGCGCTCACCTCGGCGAAGCTCTCGTACTCCTACGACGGCGGTACGACCTGGACCGAAGCGCGGGTCTCTCAGCAGGGCGGCACGTGGACCGCGACCGTGAACCACGCGGGCGCGGCCGGCAGGCCCGTCACCCTGAAGACCGAACTGACGGACACCAACGGCAACTCCGTCACCCAGACCGTGGTCCGCGCCTACGACGTGCGCTGACCACGCCGGTCCGCCGGGCGTCCTTCCCGTGGGGGGTGGGGTCGCCCGGCGGACCACCCATTCGCAGCAACGGTTTTCCTGATGTCCCGTTTTCGGGCGCCGTGCGCGGTGGACAATAAGGGCATGACTCAGCAGGGGGACAGCAACTGGTGGGACAAGCTCTACGACGAGTCGGCGCCGGACACGGCCCCGGTGGTCTCGGGCGACACGCTCGACGACCACTTCGCCGCCGCCGCCCGCGCCACGACGGGCACACCGCCGCCGCGACCGCCGGACCCGCCCGAGGCGGCCCCGGCGCCCGAGCGGCGGGTGACGGCCCCGGAGGCGGCCCCGCCGCCCGCGCCGCCGGTGACGGTCCCCGAGGCGGTCCCGGCCCCTGAGACGGTCCCGACGCCCGCGCCGCCCGTGACGGCCGAGGCCGCGGACGATCGCGCACCGTGGGAATCCCCTGCGGCGGGGCCCCGGACCTTTCCCTCGCCGCCGCCGGCTCCTCCCGTACCGCCGCCTCCCGCCCACGCGCCCACCGTCCAGGTGCCGGTACCGTCCCCCGGAGCCGCGCCGCAGGAGCGGGAGCCCGGCGCCGAGCCCCGTACCGGGCCCGACGCCGACACCGACACCGGCCCCATCGCCGAGGTCTCCGTGCCCCGGCCCCGCACCGGCTTCGTCGGCAGCAGACCGCCCACCTACGAGCCCGAGCCGACCGCCCTGCCCGTCGCCCGGCCCGGCGAGCTCGGCGAACTGGTCTCCGACACCGTCCTCGACGGCGCCCGCTACGGCACCTGCACCGTCCGGGCCGCCTCCGTCCGGGGCGACTCCGCCCGCTACCGGGGCGAACCCCGCCGCGACGCCCTGCTCACCGCCCGCTTCGGCCACGACGAGACCGCACTCGTCCTCGTCGCCGTCGCCGCAGGGTCCCGCGCCGCCGAGGACGCCCACCTCGCCGCCGCCGACGCCTGCCGGTGGATCGCCGAGGCCGTCTGCCGCAGCCACGCCCGGCTCTCCGAGGACATCAGGTCCGGCCGCCGCGGCGACCTCAAGTCAGGACTGCACCGGCTCACCGACCGCACCTACGGCAAGCTCAGGGCCCGCGCCGCCGAACGGGGCCTCGCCCCCGACGAGTACACCGCGACCCTCCGCTGCCTGCTCGTCCCCGCCGACCCCGGCTGCCGCACCCGGGTCTTCTTCGGCATCGGCGGCGGCGGTCTCTTCCGGCTCCGCGACGGCTCCTGGCAGGACATCGAACCGCTCCTGCCCGAACCGGCCGCCGTCACCGGCGCCCCCGTCGTCGGCTTCGGCTCACCGCCCCCGGACGCCGTCGCCTCCGAGACCGAGGAGGGCGACCGGCTCACCATGGACCTCGGCATCACCACCGTGCCCGGGCCGCTCGTCGAGGAGCCCGTACCGCCGCCCGCCGAGCCGTTCCGCTTCCGCGCCTCCGTCGCCCGTCCCGGTGACACCCTGCTCCTCGCCTCACCCGGCCTCGCCGAGCCGATGCGCGGCGAACCCGCGCTCGCCCGCGAGCTCGCCGCCCGCTGGGCCGACCCCGAGCCGCCCGGCCTGGCCGCGTTCCTCGCCGACACCCAGCTGAGGGTGACCGGTTACGCCGATGACCGTACGGGGGTGGGCGTCTGGGAGGCGTGACGCGCCGGGCCGTGTGTTGATGGAGCCATGGCCAAACAGAACGTGGCGGAACAGTTCGTCGACATCCTCGTGCGCGCGGGCGTGCGGCGCCTGTACGGCGTCGTCGGTGACAGCCTCAACCCGGTCGTCGACGCGATCCGACGTACCCCCACCATCGACTGGATCCAAGTACGGCACGAGGAGACCGCGGCCTTCGCCGCGGGCGCCGAGGCCCAGATCACCGGCACCCTCGCCGCCTGCGCCGGCTCCTGCGGCCCGGGCAACCTGCACCTCATCAACGGTCTGTACGACGCCCACCGCTCCATGGCCCCCGTCCTGGCCCTCGCCTCGCAGATCCCGTCCAGCGAGATCGGCCTCGGCTACTTCCAGGAGACCCACCCCGACCAGCTGTTCCGCGAGTGCAGCCACTACAGCGAGCTCATCTCCAACCCGAAGCAGATGCCCCGGCTGCTCCACACGGCGATCCAGCACGCCGTCGGCCGGCGCGGCGTCAGCGTGGTCTCGCTGCCCGGCGACATCGCCTCCCAGCCGGCCCCGGAGAAGACGGCGGGGACCGCCCTCGTCACCACCCGGCCGACCGTCCGCCCCGGGGACGCCGAGATCGACGCCCTGGTCCGGATGATCGACGCGGCCGACCGGGTGACGCTCTTCTGCGGCAGCGGCACCGCCGGCGCGCACGCCGAGGTGATGCAGTTCGCCGAGCGGATCAAGGCCCCGGTTGGCCACGCCCTGCGCGGCAAAGAATTCATCCAGTACGACAATCCGTACGACGTCGGCATGAGCGGCCTCCTCGGCTACGGCGCCGCCTACGAGGCCACCCACGAGTGCGACCTGCTGATCCTGCTCGGCACGGACTTCCCGTACAACGCCTTCCTGCCCGACGACGTGAAGATCGTGCAGGTGGACGTCAGGCCCGAGCACCTCGGCCGCCGCTCCCGGCTCGACCTCGCCGTCTGGGGCGACGTCCGCGAGACCCTGCGCTGCGTGGTCCCGCGGGTCCGGGCCAAGACCGACCGCCGCTTCCTCGACAAGATGCTCAAGAAGCACACCGACGCCCTCGAAGGCGTCGTCAAGGCGTACACCCGCAAGGTCGAGAAGCACGTCCCCCTCCACCCCGAGTACGTCGCCTCCGTGATCGACGAACTGGCCGACGACGACGCCGTGTTCACGGTCGACACGGGCATGTGCAACGTATGGGCGGCCCGCTACCTCAGCCCCAACGGGCGGCGCAGGATCATCGGCTCGTTCAGCCACGGCTCGATGGCCAACGCCCTGCCCCAGGCCATCGGAGCGCAGTTCACCGACCGGAACCGCCAGGTCGTGTCGCTGTCCGGCGACGGCGGGTTCTCCATGCTGATGGGGGACTTCCTCACCCTCGTGCAGTACGACCTGCCGGTGAAGGTGATCGTCTTCAACAACTCCTCGCTCGGCATGGTCGAGCTGGAGATGCTGGTCGCCGGACTTCCCTCGTTCGGAACGACGAACAAGAACCCCGACTTCGCGGCGATCGCCCGCGCCGCCGGCGCCTACGGAGTCCGGGTCGAGAAGCCGAAACAGCTGACGAGCGCCCTCAAGGACGCCTTCAAGCACAAGGGCCCGGCCCTGGTGGACGTCGTCACCGACCCTAACGCCCTCTCCATTCCGCCGAAGATCAAGGCCGACATGGTGACCGGCTTCGCCCTCTCCGCCAGCAAGATCGTCCTCGACGGGGGAGTGGGCCGGATGCTGCAGATGGCGCGCTCCAACCTGCGCAACGTGCCCCGACCCTGAGGGAATGCGGACGAACTGGCGGGGCATGCATCCCCGTGAGCCTGTTCGACGCGATCTGTGGGTGGGGGTTATGGCCGGGGAGGCACGACAGCCGACTCAACTGCTCAGGAAGGTGGGATGCGCGGATCTCACCGCGGTACCGGAGGTGCGACATGCCCTGCGCGAACTGCTGCGGAGGTGGGGCGGACCGGGCGCCTCCGACGTGGCGGAACTGCTCACCAGTGAACTGGTGACCAACGCCCTGATCCACACCGAGCACGGGGCCGTCGTGACCGCGACGGTCGTGCCCGAGCAGCTGAGGGTCGAGGTCCGTGACTTCGTCCCGGGACTCGCCCCGTCGCACGTACCGCCCGCCGACGACGGTACGCACGGCAGGGGGCTGATCCTCGTCGAGGCCCTGGCCGACTCCTGGGGCGTCGAGGACCACGCGGTGGGCAAGGTGGTGTGGTTCGAACTGAACGGCGGGGCCGCCTGAGAGGCGGCCCCGCCGGTGTGCGGTGGACGGTGGTGCCCGGTGAGCGGTGGTGCTCAGCCGAACTGCTGCTCCAGATCCTTGAGCTTGCGCTCCAGGGAGTCGAGACGGGGCAGCGTCTGGGTGTCGTCCTCCGCGGTGAGGTCCACCGTCCGGGTGTCACTGCCCCTGACGGCTTGGAGGGAGGGCCGGGGTCGAAGCGGCAGTTGTCCCGGGTCCGCTATGGCGGGTTCCGCGACGGCGGCCGGGACGGACGCCGAGGCGGAACCGGAGGCCTGGCCCGTGCCGGACCCCGGACCCGGGCCCGTACCCGGGGAGGCGTTGAGCGCCGCCATCTCGACCTGGCGCCCGCCGCCCCTGCCGAGCCCGAAGGCCCGGTGCTGGCGGTTGATCGCCTTGAGCCGCGCCCGGTCGAGCTTGACCTGGTCGCGCCTGCGGATGCGGTTCTGTTCCTTCTCCTTCCGGTCCTCGCGGACCTCGTCGACGGCCTCGTCCAGGGTCCGTACGCCCTCCAGGAGCATCAGCGACCAGGCGGCGAAGGTCTCCCGGGGTGCCCTCAGCCACCGGACGATCCGGATCTGCGGCAGCGGGCGGGGAACCAGGCCCTGCTCGCGCAGCGCGGCCCTGCGGGTCTGCTTGAGGGCCCGGTCGAAGAGCACCGCCGCCGAGAGGGACATGCCCGCGAAGAACTGCGGGGCACCGTCGTGGCCCAGGCCGCGCGGGGCGTGCACCCAGTTGAACCAGGCGGCCGCGCCCGCGAACAGCCAGACGAGCAGGCGCGAGCCGAGGGCCGCGTCGCCGTGGCTGGCCTCGCGGACCGCGAGCACCGAGCAGAACATGGCGGCGCCGTCGAGGCCGAAGGGGACGAGGTACTCCCAGCCCCCGGTG
Organism: Streptomyces sp. NPDC058664; assembly: GCF_042716635.1. Classification (NCBI taxonomy): domain Bacteria; kingdom Bacillati; phylum Actinomycetota; class Actinomycetes; order Kitasatosporales; family Streptomycetaceae; genus Streptomyces; species Streptomyces sp. NPDC058664. The sequence continues at coordinate 13,638 of NZ_JBHXRW010000079.1, forward strand.
AGGTTGAGGTTCTGCCGGCCGAAGCCGACGAGTCCGTGGAAGGAGAGCGCCGCCGCGACCGCGGCGCAGCAGAAGAGCAGGCCGTACGAGGCGAATCCGTAGACCGCCTCCTTGCGTCTGCGACGTTCCTCGCTGCGTTCCCAGGAGTCCTCGGCCGCGGCCTGGTCACCGGCGCGCTTCCCGCGCGCGAGCACCGCCACCGCCGTCAGGACTCCGGCCACCATCACGCCACCCGGAAGCAGCCAGTCCAGCGATATGTCGGTCAGTCTCATGCGGTGTCCCTTGCATCGCAGTAGGGCGTTTGGCGGCCCATACTGGCCGACCCCGAGGGGTGCTCAAGGGGTTTCCGGGCAAGAGCACGCCATCGGGGCGCCAGGGCATACGAATAGGTGCGATCTGGTCGAATGCCCGTACGAGGGAAGGGGTTCGGGTTCGATTCACGTCACCCGTCCGGGTGGCGTAATCCCCCGGGAGCCTCAGGCGGTCGCGGCCAGTCGACGGACCCGGTCGGCATCGCAGGTGCGCGGGCAGGTGACGCAGGTGTCCTCGGGGCGCAGGGTGTAGAAGAAACAGCAGGTCGCCCGGTCGCGCGTGGTGAGCGGTCCTCCGTCGGGCCCCTCCGAACCGGGCAGCTCGCGGAAGCCCGCGGAGCCCGCGTACGGCTTGTACGGCTTGGCCGTCCCCGGCATCAGGAGTTCGAGCTCGTCCATCGCCCGCCGCTCCTCGCCGAGCAGTGTCCCGACGTACCAGAGGCCCTCGACGATCTCGTCCGTGGCCATTCCCCACAGGGCCCGGCGGCCGCGCCGCATCCGGGGGCCGAAGCCGTCGAGGACCGCCTCGAAGTGCTCGGCGAGCGAGGCGCGCACCTCGGCCCGCAGCGCGTCCTCGTCCGCGACGACCCGGGCGCCGGGCAGGGCGGCGGCGGGGTCGCCCGGCAGGCAGGCGAACTCCTCCACCCGGACCGCCAGCCGGCCGAGCGCCCGCTGGAAGGCCACGTTGCCGGCGGGCAGCCGGGGGACCCTGCGGTCCAGGAACCAGGGGACGGTGACGAGGAGGCAGGCCGGCCAGGCGTACCGGTGCAGTCCGAAGCTCGCGACGACGTCGGGGCGGGCCTGGGTGCCGTAGTCGCGCAGCACCTGCGCGTTGTCCCAGGCGAGGAAGGCGTCGAGGTCGGGGCCGCCGGCCGCGAGCGCCTCGGCGCCGACCCAGCCCGCGTCGCGCGGCAGCCGCCCACCGGGGGAGAGCTCCTCTATCCGCAGATGGGGGAAGACCTCGGCGAGGCGCGCGTACGCGGCCGCGACGGGCGAGGCCGGAGGGGCGGGCAACAAGGCGGGGACGGTCATGTGGACCACCGAATCGCGAGCGTTGGCAGGTTAGCCTTACCTTACCCGATTCGGGGTCACCTCTCACCACCTGCCACGGCCCCTACCAGCGGGGCAGCCCGCACGCCCTCGATGCCGGTCCGTTCGCCTATCGTGCACAGAGGACCCGGGCGACGCGAGCCGGGCCCGGTACGAGGCCGCAGGAGGACCCGGGTGGAGCAGGGCCCAGCGCGCGAGCGGGCGACGGAGAGGCCGTCCCCGCCCTTCGGTGACGCCGCACGCGCGGACGCCGCACGTACAGATCCCGCACAAGCGGACCCCGCACACGCCGACGCCGTACGCGTTCCCGGGCAGACCCGCGGCGCGCGGCAGGGGCCGGGCGTCCGGGGCGAGCACACCCGCGGCGGACCGTCGGCTCCCCGGCCCGCCGGCCTCCCCGCCCCCCGCGTCGTGCGGCACTCCGTCCGCGGCCAGATCCTCGACGCCCTCCGTGCCGCCCTCGTCGACGGCGAGCTCGTCCCCGGCGAGGTGTACTCCGCCCCCGTCCTCGGCGAGCGCTTCGGCGTCTCGGCCACCCCGGTCCGCGAGGCCATGCAGCGCCTCGCCGTCGAAGGGGCCGTCGAGGTCGTGCCCAACCGCGGCTTCCGCGTCACCGAGCGCACCCCCCGCGAGCTCGCCGAACTCGCCGAGGTACGCGCGCTCATCGAGGTCCCCGTCATGCTGCGGCTCGCCCGCACGGTCCCGGCCGCCCGCTGGGCCGCGCTCCGCCCGCTCGCCGAAGCCACGTCGGCCGCCGCCGCCCGGGGCGACCGCGCCCACTACGCGGAGACCGACCGGGCCTTCCACCGCGCCGTCCTCTCCCTCGCGGGCAACGAGCAGCTGCTCGCCGTCGCCGACGACCTCCACCGCCGCTCCCAGTGGCCCCTGATCAGCGCCCCCGTCCTCCGCCACGGCGTACTCGTCGCGGACGCCGCCGAGCACACGGCCCTCCTGGACGCCCTGATCGCCCAGGACCTGACCGTCGTCCAGACCCTGGTGCGGGAGCACTTCACCGGCTCGGAGTGCTAGGGCGTGTCCGGCGGACCAGGAGTGGTCCCGGCGGGGTGCCGGGCGGTGACGTGGAGCGCGGCGGACTCCCGTGTCCGCCCTTACTCGCGGCCGACGCCCCCGTACATCGCGACGTCCGGCACCGGTGTCTCCGGCCGCCACGCGGAGCAGGACACCACACCGGGATCGAGCAGCTCCAGGCCGTCGAAGTGGCGCGCGACGGCGGCCGGGGTCCGCTGCGTGAGCTTCGGGGTGCCGTGCTCGTTCCAGAACGCCACCGCCGCGTCGACATCCGGCATGTCGGGGTGGGTGACCGTGTGGGACAGGACGAGGTGGCTGCCGGGTGCGAGCGCGTCCATGAGCCGGCGGACGACCGTGTACGACTCCTCGTCGTCCTCGACGAAGATGACGACCCCGAGCAGCATCAGCGCGACCGGCCGCGAGAGGTCGAGCGTCTTCGCCGCCGCGGCCAGGATCGTGTCGACGTCCCGCAGGTCGGCGTCCAGGTAGTCGGTGCGGCCCTCGGGCCTCCCGACCAGCAGGGCACGGGCGTGCGCGAGGACGAGCGGGTCGTTGTCCACGTAGACGACCCGCGTGTCGGGGGCGACGCGCTGGGCGACCTCGTGCGTGTTGTCGGCGCTCGGCAGCCCCGTCCCGATGTCCAGGAACTGCCGGATGCCCTCCTGCTCGGTCAGGTGGCGCACCGCCCGTCCCAGGAACGGCCGGTCCGCCTTCGCGTACTCCCCGATCCCGGGATGCAGCTGCCGGATCCGGTCGCCGGCCTCCCGGTCGACTGCGTAGTTGTCCTTTCCGCCGGTCCAGTAGTTCCATATCCGGGCGGTGTGGGGTCGGGACGTGTCGATGCGCGATTCCGTATCGGTCACATCGCCAACGTATCGCAGCGCTCCGGCAACTCCCTTGTGGCAATGAGACGTTACCCCCGTTGTCGCCTTGCCCGCCGTCGGCTCGGTCCTCGACCCGTCCGGCCGGGGCGCCGGGTCCGCACCCGGTCCGGCCTGATCGACAAGGCCCCTCCCCGCTCCCCGGACCACTAAGGTCATTGACGTCAGCCGCCCGCACCGCGTCGCCCGTGAGGTGTCCCATGCCGTCCGCGACCCCGTCCCCGGCAGGGCACGGACGCCGACCCGCCACCGGTACGGAAGCGGGGGCCACGGCCCTGCTCGGCTGGCTCACCGATCCCGAGGCGCCCCGGCTCTGCCTGGTCACCGGCGCCCCCGGCAGCGGCAAGACGGCCCTGCTCGGCTGGCTCGCCGCGTACGGCCCACGGGCCGGCCGGCCGCGCCGCCGCGCGGCCCGGACGATCGTTCCGCTCGCGGGCCAGAGCGTGCTCGGCGCGACCTGGACGATCGCCGACCGCCTCGGCGTGGTCGCCAGGTCGCCCGGCGACCTCGTGCAGGCCCTCGCCACCAGCGAGGCACGGCCCGCCGGCCGCAGCGTCCTCCTCCTCACCGATCTGCACGCCGCCGCCGAACCCGCCGCGCTCACCGAACTGATCGCCGAACTCGCGGGCGTGGGCCGGATCCGTCTCGTCGTCGAGGCCCGCAGCGACACCCCGGCCCCCGCGGCCCTCCGCGTCGACCGCCGGGTCACCGTCGTGGACCTCGACGGCGAACCGGACCCCGCCGCCGACGACGCCCCCGGGGAGCGGACCCGGCCGCTGCCGGACCTCTCCGACCCGGTGGCCGTCTGCGTCGCCGATCCGCTGCTCGTCACCACGGCGTACGTGACCGGTTCCGCCGCCGCCGGACTTCCCGGCACCCTCGACGGCCCCGAGCCGTCCGCCCGCCCGGGTGAGGGCGCCGCCGGTGACCACGGCGGGCTGCGGACCGCCTGGATGCGGGCCGGACAGTCGCTCTGCCGCGAACAGCCCCCGTCCGAAAGGGCGTTGGTACTGCTTGCGGCGCTCGGCGACGGGGCCGACCCCCGACTGCGCCCCGCTCTGGCCGCGTTGGCGGAGGACGCCCCCTGGCGGCTCCGCTGGGCCCGTCACCGCGGCGACCTGACCCCGCCCTGGCCGGGCCCGGTCACCGTCCTCGGCGCGGCCGGCGGGCCCCTCGAAGGGACCCTGCTCGTCGGCGACCGCACCGGCGCCGTACGGCTGCTGCACGAGGCCGACGCGAGCCCCGCGGGACGTCTGGCGCACACCGTGCCCGGCCGGATCACCGCGCTCGCCCCCGCGCCGGACGGCACGGTGCTCCTCCTGGACGACCGGGGCAGGCTGCACACGGTCCGGGGGGCGGCGCCCCGCGCCCCGTACCTGGAGCGCCTCACGGAGGCGGTCTCGACGACCCTGGCCCGCCATCCGGGCACGGCCCTCGCGGCGATCGAGGGTTCGGTGGTGGTGGGGGACCGGCTCGGCTCCGTGCACGCCTTCGGCCTGACGGGCCTGCACCAGTCGGCCTCGCACAGCGGCCGGGTCACGGCGGTCTCGGCGGTCGAGTCCGAGACCCCGTTCGTCTGCTCGGGCGGCGCCGACGGGACGGTCCGGATCTGGACGCCGGGCCGCGACCCGCGCCCGGAACCCCTCGCCGAACGCCCTTCGCCGGTGGTCTCCCTGCACGCGACCCAGACCCCGCACGGTCCGCTGGTCGCCGTGGCCTGGGCCGACGGTCTCGTCGGCCTCCATCGCCCCGAGGGGGGCCGGACGCTGGCCTTCCGTCCGGGCCCCCCGGTCCGCGCGGTCGCCGTCACCGGCGCCGGCTCCCTGCTCATCGGCACCGACGAGAGTCTGGTGTGTCTCGTGCCGAGGAGTTGATCAGGCGTCACTTGGCTTATCCGCCAAGGTGCTTCAGGTGGCCGTCTGTGGAGTCAGCTGGCTCGCGAGCCAGGTCGGCACCCCGCCGAGGAGGCGGAAGAGACGGCGGGCCTCGGCGCGCAGACGGCCCGCCTCCGGTTCCGTCTCCGTGGTGGCGAGGGCGGTCAGGGCCGGAGCCGTACCGACCAGGTACCCCAGCTCCTCCCGGATGCGGAGCGACTCCGCGAAGCCGTGCCGGGCCTCCGCCAACTCCCCTTCCCGCAGCGCGAGTCCGGCGAGGTGCCGCCAGGTGGAGGAGAGCAGCAGCGAGTCCCCCTGCGCGGCCGCCCCCGCGTGCGCCCTGCGGTACGCGGCCCGCGCGGCCTGCGGGGAGTCGCCGAGGTTCTGCGCGATGAGTCCGCGCCGCAGGTCGAGCAGGGGCCGGCCCTCGGCGGAAGGGGCGATCAGGGCGGCGGCCCTGCCGAGCGCCATCCGGGCCTCGTCGGCCCGGTCGCGCACCCCGAGCAGCGTGGACGCGTAGGCGAGGTAGCCGCGTTCGCAGGCCGCGGCCCCGCGTTCCTCGTCGGTGCGGGCCACCGCCTCGGCCGCCCGGAGCGCCTCCTCCGCGTCGGCCCAGCCCTTCTCGGTGTAGAGGCAGCGCTCGATCAGCAGCGCGGCCCGTTCGAGTGCGGCGGCCGGTTCGGCCGCGTGCGGCGCGAGCAGCGCTGCCGCGTCCGTCCAGCATCCCCGGGACCGGAGCCGCCATATGGCGGTCTCGACGGGGGTCTCCTTGCCGTAGGCGAGGGACGGATCTCCGCCGCCCCTTGATTCGGAACCAGACATGGCGGTATCCGCCACATTGCCCTCCCCGAGCGCGCCATTGAGCTGTTGAGTGAGAACCGCATCAGAGCACGAAGGGGAGTACCTGGCCAAGGGGTCAGGTGAAAGATTTCACAAGAGCCCGGCGGATCGGGGTACGGCCGCGGGAAGGGCGGCCGACAGCCCGTCAGATCGCCGTGGGGCCCGTGATCGGGCCGCGGGGCGGCCCGCCGGCCGCCCCGGTCGGCGGGCCGTCACCGGCCCGGACGTCACTCCACCGGACTCGCCCGAAGGGATGAATCCCGAAGGTGACTTTCCGGCCCGGCCACGAGGCGGCCGGCTCACCCGTACGGGCGAGCGGCCGGTCCGTACGGCGATCGGCCGGTCACCCGTACGGCGATCAGCTCATCCGCAGGCCCCGTACGGCGATCAGCTCATCCGCAGGGCGAGGAAGAAGTCGAGCTTGTCCTCCAGACGCGACAGGTCGCGTCCGGTCAGCTGCTCGATCCGGCCCACCCGGTAGCGCAGCGTGTTCACGTGCAGGTGCAGCCGGGTCGCACAGCGCGTCCACGAACCGTCGCAGTCCAGGAACGCCTCCAGGGTCGGGATCAGCTCCGCGCGGTGGCGCCGGTCGTAGTCGCGCAGCGGGTCGAGCAGCCGGGCCGTGAACGCGCGCCGGACGTCGTCCGGGACGAACGGCAGCAGCAGCACGTGCGAGGCCAGCTCGTGGTGCCCGGCCGCGCAGACCCGGCCGGGGCGCGCGGCGGCGACCCGGCGGGCGTGCCGGGCCTCCTCCAGGGCCCCGCGGAGGCCCTCCGCCGAGTGCACGGCCGCGCTGACCCCGAGGGTGAGCCGTCCGTCGTCGGCGAGACCCGCCGAGAGCGGGGCCCGTACGGCGGCGAGCAGCGCGTCCGCGTGCAGGCCGAGGGCCGGGGCCGGGCCGTCGTCCTCGCTGTCCGGCAGCGGCCCCGCCGCCAGCGGGACGAGGGCGATGGCCTCGTCGCCGCTGTGCGCGACGGCGATCCGGTCGGCCGACTCCGCGCCCACGGTCGCCGGGTCGACGAGGATCTCCTCCAGGAGCGCCTGGGCGACCGGGCCGCCGTCCACGGCGGTGCCCTGACCGGCCTCCTGCTCCCACTCGACCCGGGCGACGACCACCTGCCAGTGCGGGGCCGTGCCGAGCCCGGGCAGCAGCACCGGGGCGGCGACCCGCAGCCTGGCCGCGATCTCGGCGGGCGCGGCGCCCGTCTGCACCAGTTCGAGGACCTCCTGGGCGAGCCGGCGCCGTACCGTACGGGCCGCGTCGCGCCGGTCCCGCTCGACGGCGATCAGCTGGGTGACGCCCTGGAGCAGGTCGAGCCGGGCGGCGGGCCAGTCCCCGGCGTCCGCCTCGACGGCGAGCAGCCAGTCGGACAGGACCGTCTCGCGCACGTCCCTCGCGGCGGGGACGGCGCCCCGGCCGGTGTTGCGGATCGGGAAGAGCGAGTACGCCGTTCCGCCGGTGCTCAGCCGGTGCGGGCCGCGCCGTCCGGTCCGGGTGGCGGCCAGGTGCTCACCCGCCAGGGTGGCGGCGAGACCGGCCGGGAGGGGCTCGCCCGCGCCCGCGATCTGGCGGCCGGTGGGGGAGAGCACCCAGGCCCTCAGGTCCAGGTCGGAGCCGAGCAGGTCGAGGACCACCTCGGGGCCGCCGCCCGCGGGACCCGAGGTCATGAGCCGCCGGTGCCGGTCCACGACGGCCGCCAGGTCGCCCGCCCGCTCGCCGGAGACCTGTCGAACAACGTGCTCGGTGATCGTCGCGAACGCAACGGACTCGTTCACCGCGAAGAGCGGCAGCCGGTGGCGCGAACACGCCTGTACGAGATCGTCGGGGATGTCGCCGAGCTCCGCCTCACCGGCGGCGAGGGCCGCGACCCCGGCCGAAGCCAGGATGCGGGCGAAGGGCTCGGCGTCGGCCGGCTCCCGCAGCCAGGCGAGACCGGTGAGCACCAGCTCACCGCCCGTGAGGTACCGGCTGGGATCCTTGAGGTCCGTCGTCATCACGCCGCGGACGGTGCGGTCCAGCTCGTCCTCGCCGCCGAGCAGGCGCAGCCCGAGCGCGTCGTTCTCCAGCAGTGCGCGCAGCCGCATCGTGTCGCCGCCGTTCCTTCGTCAGTGGGGTGGGGGGTGTCGCGTTGTCGCCGGTGGGGTGGTGCCACCGTTTCCAGGGGAAAACAGCGAGGTTTCTGTTCCCCGCCTTTCGTTCGAATCTACAAGACGACGACGGGAGCCAGCCAACTCCTTCATGTTTTCGGTGACTGCACCCGGGCGATCGTGGGCTTGTGTACTAGGCCACACACCGCGTGAACAGCACATGAACATGAAGTCGAGGGCCGGCCGTACCCCCGGAACCCTGCGCGACCCCTGATCACCAGAATCACTAGAAGAGAGCCACCATGGACTTCCTTCGCCCCGCCAGCTGGGAGGAGGCGCTCGCCGCCAAGGCCGAGCACCCCACGGCCGTGCCCATCGCCGGTGGTACCGACGTCATGGTCGAGATCAACTTCGACCACCGGCGCCCCGAGTACCTCCTGGACCTGAACCGCATCGAGCTTCTGCGCGAGTGGGAGGTCGGCGAGGAGAACGTACGGCTCGGAGCCTCCGTCCCGTACACCCGGATCATGGAGCACCTGCGGGCCGAGCTGCCGGGCCTGGCGCTCGCCTCGCACACGGTCGCCTCCCCGCAGATCCGCAACCGCGGCGGCGTCGGGGGCAACCTCGGTACCGCCTCGCCCGCCGGCGACGCCCACCCGGCCCTGCTCGCCGCGGGCGCCGAGGTCGAGGTCGAGTCGGTGCGCGGCAGCCGGTTCATCCCGATCGACGAGTTCTACACCGGTGTGAAGCGCAACGCGCTCCAGCCCGACGAGCTCATCAAGACCGTCCACATCAAGAAGGCGGACGGCCCCCAGCAGTACTCCAAGGTCGGCACCCGCAACGCGATGGTCATCGCGGTCTGCGCCTTCGGCCTGGCCCTGCACCCGGAGACCCGGACCGTGCGCACCGGCATCGGCTCCGCCGCGCCGACCCCGATCCGCGCCAAGGAGGCCGAGGCCTTCCTGAACGCGGCTCTGGAGGAAGGCGGGTTCTGGGACAACGGCAAGATCATCACCCCGTCGATCGCGAAGCAGTTCGGCGACCTCTGCTCGGGCGCCGCCAACCCGATCGACGACGTCCGAGGCACCGCCAAGTACCGCCGCCACGCCGTCGGCATCATGGCCCGCCGCCAGCTCGGCTGGACCTGGGAGCAGTACCGCGGCGCAGGCCGCACGCTTGAGGGAGCTGCATAACCATGCGCGTCAATTTCACGGTCAACGGTCGTCCGCAGGAAGCCGACGACGTCTGGGAGGGCGAGTCCCTCCTCTACGTTCTGCGTGAGCGGCTGGGTCTGCCCGGCTCCAAGAACGCCTGCGAGCAGGGCGAATGCGGTTCCTGCACGGTCCGCCTCGACGGGGTGCCGGTGTGTTCCTGTCTGGTCGCCGCCGGTCAGGTCGAGGGCCGCGAGGTCGTCACGGTCGAGGGTCTCGCCGAGTACGCCAAGCAGCGTACGGAACACGGTGGTTGCGCCTCCGGCGCCTGCGGCACCTCGCTCGACGCGGCCAAGAAGTGGGAGGCCAAGCCCGGTCAGGACTCGCAGACCGGTGAGGGCGTCGAACTGAGCCCGATCCAGCAGGCGTTCATCGACGCCGGCGCCGTCCAGTGCGGTTTCTGCACCCCCGGTCTGCTGGTCGCGGCCGACGAGATGCTGGAGAGCAACCCGTCCCCGACGGACGCGGACATCCGCGAAGCCCTCTCCGGCAACCTCTGCCGCTGCACGGGTTACGAGAAGATCCTCGACGCGGTCCGCCTCGCGGCCGCTCGCCAGGAACGTCAGGGAGAGGCGGTCTGACGATGGCCCAGAACACACGCACCGTTCCGGCGGGCACACCCACCGACGTCACCCAGAAGCACGTCAAGGGCGGCGTCGGCGAGTCCACCCTCCGCCCCGACGGCACCCTCAAGGTCACCGGCGAGTACGCCTACTCCTCGGACATGTGGCACGAGGACATGCTGTGGGGCCAGATCCTGCGCTCCACCGTCGCGCACGCCGAGATCGTGTCCATCGACACCTCCGAGGCCCTCGTGATGGACGGCGTCTACGCCGTCCTCACCCACGAGGACCTGCCGGCCGCGAAGAACTACGGCATGGAGTTCCAGGACACCCCGGTCCTCGCGTACGGCAAGGTCCGTCACCACGGTGAGCCGGTCGCCCTCGTGGCCGCCGACCACCCGGAGACCGCCCGCCGCGCCGCCGCCAAGATCAAGGTCGAGTACCGGGAGCTGCCCCTCATCACCGATGAGGCCTCGGCGCTCGCCCCGGACGCGATCCTGGTCCACGAGAACCGCGACGACCACCACTCCGGTCACGTACCGCACCCGAACATCGTGCACCGCCAGCCGATCATCCGCGGCGACGCCGACGAGGCCGCCAAGCGCGCCGACGTCATCGTCAAGGGCGAGTACACCTTCGGCATGCAGGACCAGGCCTTCCTCGGCCCCGAGTCCGGCCTCGCCGTACCGGCCGAGGACGGCGGCGTCGACCTGTACGTCGCCACCCAGTGGCTGCACTCGGACCTCAAGCAGATCGCGCCCTGCCTCGGCCTGCCCGAGGAGAAGGTCCGCATGACGATGGCCGGCGTCGGCGGCGCGTTCGGCGGCCGCGAGGACATCTCGATGCAGATCCTCGCCTCCGTGCTCGCCCTGCGCACGGGCAAGCCGGTCAAGATGGTCTACAACCGCTACGAGTCCTTCTTCGGGCACGTCCACCGGCACCCCGCCAAGCTCTACTACGAGCACGGCGCCACCAAGGACGGCAAGCTCACCCACCTGAAGTGCAAGATCGTGCTCGACGGCGGCGCGTACGCGTCGTCCACGGCCTCGGTCGTCGGCAACGCCGCCTCCCTCTCCGTCGGTCCGTACGTCGTCGAGGACGTCGAGATCGAGGCGATCGGCCTCTACAGCAACAACCCGCCCTGCGGCGCCATGCGCGGCTTCGGCGCGGTCCAGGCCTGCTTCGCGTACGAGGCCCAGATGGACAAGCTCGCGGCGAAGCTGGGCATGGACCCGGTGGAGCTGCGCCAGCTCAACGCCATGGAGCAGGGCACGATCATGCCGACCGGCCAGGTCGTGGACTCGCCGGCCCCGGTCGCCGAGCTGCTCCGCCGCGTCAAGGCCCGTCCGCTGCCGCCGGAGCAGCAGTGGCTCGCGGCCGGCGAGGAGGCGGACGTCCGCGCCCTGCCGGGCGGCCTCTCCAACACCACGCACGGCGAGGGTGTCGTGCGGGGCGTCGGCTACGCCGTCGGCATCAAGAACGTCGGCTTCTCCGAGGGCTTCGACGACTACTCGACCGCCAGGATCCGCATGGAGGTCATCAACGGCGAGGCCGTCGCCACGGTCCACACGGCCGCGGCGGAGGTCGGCCAGGGCGGTATCACCATCCACGCCCAGATCGCCCGCACCGAGCTCGGTGTCCAGCAGGTCACCATCCAGCCCGCCGACACCCAGGTCGGTTCGGCCGGTTCGACCTCCGCGGGCCGCCAGACCTACATGACCGGTGGCGCCATCAAGAACTCCTGCGAGCTCGTCCGCGAGCGGGTCCTGGAGATCGGCCGGCGCAAGTTCGGCTCGTACCACCCGGCGTGGGCCAACGCCGAACTCCTCCTGGAGGGCGGCAAGGTCGTCACCGACGGCGGCGAGGCCCTCGCCACCATCGCGGACGTCCTGGAGGACCAGGCCGTGGAGGTCGAGGAGGAGTGGCGGCACCGCCCCACCCAGGCCTTCGACCTCGTCACCGGCCAGGGCGACGGCCACGTCCAGTACGCCTTCGCCGCGCACCGCGCGGTGGTGGAGGTCGACACCGAGCTCGGCCTGGTCAAGGTCATCGAACTGGCCTGCGCCCAGGACGTCGGCAAGGCGGTCAACCCGCTCTCCGTGATCGGCCAGATCCAGGGTGGCACCACCCAGGGCCTGGGCGTCGCGGTGATGGAGGAGATCATCGTCGACCCGAAGACCGCGAAGGTGCGCAACCCCTCCTTCACGGACTACCTGATCCCCACGATCCTCGACACGCCGACCATCCCGGTCGACTACCTCGAGCTGGCCGACCCCAACGCGCCGTACGGCGTGCGGGGCATCGGCGAGGCCCCGACCCTGTCGTCCACCCCGGCCGTGCTCGCGGCGATCCGGAACGCGACGGGCCTGGAGCTCAACAAGACGCCGGTCCGCCCCGAGGCGCTCACCGGCACCCTCTAGGAACTCTCCGGGCGGTACGTGCCTCCCAGGAACGTCACACTTCCCAGCCCGTACCGCCCGGAGTATCCCCCAGCAGTACCCGCACCACCCGCGGTACCAGCAGTCACCCGCAGTACCCGCAGTACCGATTCACTTCGTTCGTCTCGGGCCGTCCCCCGGGTCGTGCAGCCCACGCAGCATCCCAAATCCCGCAGCTTCAACCAGATCCGAACTCCTTCGAAGTCTGATGCGGGTGCCCCTTTGAACCTTGGGAGTAGGCCCCATGACCCAGTCGTCTGTGGAGCCCAAGACCGCTTCGGAGGACGCGGGCTCCGGCTCCAACGTCCCCGCCGGGCGCTCTTGGCTCGACCGGTACTTTCACATCTCGGAGAGAGGATCCACCGTCGCGACGGAGATCCGCGGCGGCGTCACCACCTTCATGGCGATGGCGTACATTCTCCTGCTCAACCCCCTGATCCTCGGTGGCAAGGATGTGGCCGGCAACGTCCTCAGCCAGCCCGCCCTCATCACCGCGACCGCGCTCGCCGCGGCCGTGACCACTCTCCTGATGGGCTTCTGGGGCAAGGTCCCGCTCGCCCTCGCCGCGGGCCTCAGCGTCTCCGGTGTGCTCTCCTCGCAGGTCATCGCCGTCATGACCTGGCCGCAGGCGATGGCCATGTGCGTGGCCTACGGCGTGATCATCTGTCTCCTGGTGGTCACGGGCCTCCGCGAGATGATCATGAACGCGATCCCGCTGGCCATCAAGCACGCGATCACCATCGGCATCGGCCTCTTCATCGCGATCATCGGCTTCGTCAAGGCCGGCTTCGTGCACGAGAACCCCGCCCCGGGCGGTGGCCCCGTCTCCCTCGGCCCGGCCGGTGAGCTCATGGGCTGGCCCGTCCTCGTCTTCGCCGTCACCCTGCTGCTGATCTTCGCGCTGCAGGCCAGGAACGTCCCCGGCGCCATCCTGATCGGCATCGTCGCGGGCACGGTCATCGCCATGATCGTCAACGCGGTCGCCGACATCCCGGCCAAGGGCGCGGGCGCCTGGTTCTCCGGCCCGCCGGAGCTCAAGGGCAGCGCCGTCTCCGCACCGGACTTCTCGCTCATCGGCGACGTGTCCTTCAGCGGCTGGGGCGACGTCGGCTACATCACGATCACCATGATCGTCTTCACCCTGGTGCTCGCCGGCTTCTTCGACGCGATGGCCACCATCATCGGCGTCGGCTCCGAGGCCAACCTCGCCGACGACAAGGGCCGCATGCCGGGCCTGTCCAAGGCACTGTTCATCGACGGCGCCGGCGGTGTCATCGGTGGTGTCGGCGGCGGCTCCGGCCAGACCGTCTTCGTCGAGTCGGCCACCGGCGTCGGCGAGGGTGCCCGCACGGGCCTCTCCTCCGTCGTCACCGGCGCCTTCTTCGCGGCCTGCCTCTTCTTCACCCCGCTCACCGCGATCGTGCCGGCCGAGGTCGCCTCCGCCGCCCTGGTCGTCATCGGCGCGATGATGATGCAGAACGCCAAGCACGTCGACTGGAGCGACCGCTCCGTGGCGATCCCGGTGTTCCTCACCGTGGTCCTGATGCCCTTCACGTACACCATCACCACGGGTGTCGCGGCCGGTGTCATCTCCTACGCCGTCATCAAGGTGGCGCAGGGCAAGGCCCGCGAGGTGGGCGCCTTCATGTGGGGCCTCACCGCGATCTTCGTGGTGTACTTCGCGATCCACCCGCTCGAGAGCTGGCTCGGCGTCAGCTGACGCCGCCGCCCTCCCACACCTTCCAGAGGAGAACCGAGATGCTGGACATCGCCGAAGAGCTCAACCGGTGGGTCGAGCAGGGACGCGACTTCGCCGTGGCCACCGTGGTGGCCGTCGGCGGCAGCGCGCCCCGGCAGCCGGGCGCCGCACTCGCCGTCGACAGCGAGGGCACGGCGATCGGCTCGGTCTCCGGAGGGTGTGTGGAGGGTGCGGTCTACGACCTGTGCGTCCAGGCCCTCGACGACGGCAGGACCGTCGTCGAGCGCTTCGGCTACAGCGACGAGGACGCCTTCGCGGTCGGTCTGACCTGCGGCGGAGTCATCGACATCCTCGTCACCCCGGTCCGCGGCGGGGTCTTCCCCGCCGCGCTCGCGGCCGCCGCCACGGGGGAGGCGGCGGCCCTGGCCCGGATCGTCGCAGGACCCGAGGAACTGATGGGCCGGGCCCTCCTGGTCCGCCCCGACGGCTCGTACGAGGGGAAGCTCGGCGGCCACCCGGAGCTGGACCGCACCGCCGCGGGCGAGGCCCGCGCGATGCTCGACGCGGGCCGCACCGGCGCCGTGGAGATCGGCGCGGACGGCAGCCGCTGCGGGCAGCCGCTGACCCTCCTGGTCGAGTCCTCGGTCCCCGCCCCCCGCATGATCGTCTTCGGTGCCATCGACTTCGCCGCCGCCCTCGTCCGGGTCGGCAAGTTCCTCGGCTACCACGTCACCGTGTGCGACGCGCGGCCCGTCTTCGCGACGCCGGCCCGCTTCCCCGAGGCCGACGAGATCGTCGTCGAATGGCCCCACCGCTACCTGGAGTCGACGGAGACCGACGGCCGGACCGTCCTCTGCGTCCTCACCCACGACGCCAAGTTCGACGTCCCCCTCCTCAAGGCCGCCCTGACGCTTCCCGCCGCCTACATCGGCGCGATGGGCTCCCGCCGCACCCACGAGGACCGCAACAAGCGCCTCCGCGAGGTCGGCGTCACCGAACTCGAACTCGCCCGCCTGCGCTCGCCGATCGGCCTCGACCTCGGCGCCCGTACGCCCGAGGAGACCGCCCTGTCGATCGGCGCCGAGATCGTCGCCGACCGCCGCGGCGGCAGCGGCGTCTCCCTCACCGGCGCCCACACCCCGATCCACCACGACGGCCCCCGCGCACCGGACGGCCGCATAGGTTCCGTCGCCTGAGACCCCGGCCGCCCGCGGCGCTCAGTGCGCCGCCCGGTCCCGTACGGTCGACGCCCAGGCCGGCTGCTCCTCCGCCGCCTCCGCCTCGGCCCGCCGGCCGCCCCTGGCGAAGAAGTCCGCGAGCGGCAGGATCGCCGCGCCGACCGTGACCGCGTCCGGGCCCAGGGTGCCCAGGCCGATGCCGGTGCGGCTGGCCGGGTAGTCGAGCGCGTACTCCTTCGCGTACCCCTTGACGGTCTCCAGGAAGCG
>NZ_JBHXRW010000080.1:0-28336 GCF_042716635.1 Streptomyces sp. NPDC058664
CGGCCAGTTCCTCACGTTCACCGCTGGTCAAGCCCGTCGCGTTCACCGGCGTCGACCTGGGCCTGGCGGACCCAGTCGCGGACCGTGGTCTCAATCAGGTCGACGTCTTTGGCGACCTGACCGACCGAGCGGTCACCGCGCCGGCGCAGTTCGACGATCTCGGCCTTGCACTGCGGCGTGAACGAGCGGCGAGGGCGCGGCTTCTTCTTCCCCATGCTCTCCATGATGAACAGCATCCTTACCGGGGCTGAAGCCCCTGATCTCCGATGTCCGTCAAAGCGGATGATGCCCAGTCACGGGTTCCGCTGCGAAGACCTCGTGCTCGCGGGGGAACCATGATCAGACGATCGGCTGGCCGGACACTGCGCCGGGCGGGCGAGGGCCCATCGGGCCTCTCTCTCCATGTGGTGCCGACGGCGCAGTGTCCCTGGGGGCAGGTGGTCAGCTGAGGTGGGGAGGTTCCTCGGTCATGCTCGTCCACCGGGTTCGATTGCGGTGGTGATGCCCTTGCGCCGTCGCAGCAATGCCAGGACTGCCACCGCGGCAAGCGTCATCCAGGTCTTGCCGAGGATCTGGCCCGGCAGGTAGGCGTAGGAGTCGAATGCGAGCTTGAGGAACAGCAGGCTGTCGGCGAGGAGGCCGACGGCGTTCGAGATAAGCATGGCTGTGAGCAGTCCGCGCTTGCGCAGGGGTTCGTAGACGATGAAGTCCAGGGTTTCGGCGACGGCGAAGGCTGCTGCGGAGGCGATCGCGAGGCTGGGGTCGGCCAGGGCGTAGGAGAGGAGGGTGCCGATGGCTATGGCGGCGAGAATGGCGCTTCGGCCGGCTGCTTCGCGTGCGAGGTCGCGCAGCACGAGAGCCAGTCCCGCCATGTATACGCCGGCGGGTGCGGCGTAGTCGAAGCCGACGGGGAGGGCTCCGATGTGGGTGACGGCCAAGTTGGCGGCCGGGATGGTGGCGATGTAGGCAACGAGTGTGGCGATGCCAGCGGGAGCGGGGACGTTCACGATGCTCTTTCTGTCTCGTGTGAGGGTTGCTTTGCGCTCTGCTCCAGCGGCGGACGGGCGGCGGGAAGAACGTCCAGACAGTACATCGCATGGCACTGACAGTTGTGTGGTGGTGGCCCGGACAGGTGTGTGGGCCTACAACAGGCCAGGGGGGCGTTACCACGGGCTTGTCATGGACAAAAAGGTCGGGTCGGGGTGTGGTAGTCCAGCGGGCGTTCGCCGGCTCAATTCAGAACGTGTGTTCGCGGTCATACGGGCGTGCATGCAGCGTTGCCGCTTCGGCTGACGGTCGCTATCGGCGGATTAGGGGCTGGGGCAGCGAGTGATGTCAGTGGTGGCTCCTATCGTGCTGTTCGGCGGATTGCGGCGTGGAGGTCGCCGTGCAGAGTGCTGCTCTAGCGGTACTAGGTTCCGTGGGCAGTGGCTGTGGCCTGCTTCCCGGGCGGGGAGCGCAGGGGGTGAGGTTGGGCGGTCTTGGTGGGAGGGGCAGGTTGCGGCGGCAAGCGGGCTGTCCGAGCCGTGAGCGTGTTCTGGGGTGGTCGGGTGGGCTATGGCAAGTTCTGGCCTGTCGACTTCCCTTGGGTGCTACACCGTTCGGGGCTGCCGTATCTGGTCGCCCCATCAAGTTGTCCTTGAGGGTTCAATCATCTGTGGAAAATGTGATCAGATGGTGCAGGATTTGCAGTCATAGCGTTTTGGGGCGTGGCGCCTTGCAGGGGGCTGGCTGCACAGCACATGTGGGGGCAGGTTCATGACGTACGGCCACGCCGGGGGTTTGCGGATCGGCGCTTTCGTCCAGGCATCAAACGGCTTGGGGATCGGCAAGGTTGGGGCGGTCGAGGACGGCAGGGTCCGTGTCGACTACTTCGAGTCTCCCGTCGCCGATGTGGCGCACTCTCAGTGGGTCACGGACGGTCTGGTGCGTCGGGTGGTTTTGGACCGTGAGGAGCGTATCTGGTGGAGGAGCCGCGATGGCTCCTGGAACGCGGGGCGGATCGCGCACGCCGGCGAGCGAGAGTACTTTGTGCGGTTTCCCAATACCGAGTATGACTTCCCGATCCCGGAGGTCGCTCTCTACGTTCGCTGGGACCAGCCGGTCCAGGACCCCGTAGCCAGCCTTGCCGTACGGGGAGGTAGCACGGCACCGTTTCGGAAAGCGCGCCTGCCGATGTTGCAAAGTCTGCTGCGGCAGCGGGGCGCCTGTGCAGGTATGAGTACTTTCCTGTCTGCCTCAGTAGAGATCTACCCCCATCAGGTGGAGGCCGCGCTGACGGTGCTGTCCGATCCCATCCAGCGGTACCTGCTGGCGGACGAGGTGGGCTTGGGCAAGACGATCGAAGCCGGTTATGTCATCCGGCAGATCCTGCTGGATGATCCGGCGGCGCGTGTCGCCGTCGTGTGCCCGGCGCCGCTGCGTCGGCAGTGGCTGAGGGAACTGCAGGAGAAGTTCCACATCGGCGACTTCCCGGTGGAACGGCTGGTTGTCACCTCGCACGACACTCCGCACAAGTGGAAGGCCTACGAGGGCTTCGCGCTGGTAGTGGTGGACGAGGCCCATGTCTTGGTGCAGTCGGGGCCGCAGCAGTCGCCGTATCGGGAGTTGTGTGAACTGGCCCACTCCGCCGAGCGGCTTCTGCTGCTGTCGGCGACGCCGGTGACGTCTCACTATCTGACCAATCTGGGGCTGCTGCACTTGCTGGATCCTGAGCTGTACCGCTGGGAGGAGCAACTGCAGTTCGAGGAGCGTTACGCGATGCGGGCGACCCTGGCTGACGCTGTCCAGTCCCTCGATGCGGATCTCAATTATGTGATCCGGGACAGCCTTGATGACATCGCTAAGCTGCTGCCTGATACCGACACGCGGTTTCGTCAACTCGCCCGGAATGTAGTGGCGTTGCTGACCGATGAGGACGAGTTGGTCGATGAGGCGCTGCGCGGCGAGTTCGGTTACCGGGTCGCGCAGGTGCGGGCGCATCTGAGCGAGACGTATCGCGTTCATCGGCGGGTGATCCGGCATCGCCGTGAGGCGGTTGTGCGGGAGAAGGATGAGGCAGGTACTGCTGGGCTGGCGTATGTGGTGCGGGGCCGGGCCAGGCCGACCCTCATCTCTTCTCCCTCTGGCATGGGTGAAGGGGCGACGGAGGTGGTGCTGCGCTGGTGGCGCCTGGTGCATGACCATGTGCAGGACACGGGGACTACCGGCCGTGGTGGGGACTATGGGTTGGTGTTGGCTGTTCTTGCTGTGCGGGCGACCGTTTTGGTTCAGGACGTGGTGGATGTTCTGCGGTGGCGCGTTCACGGGGATGAGGAAGCCGCCTCGCGGGCGGGGGTAAGCCCGCAGGAGAAGGCTTTTTTGGCGGCTGCTCCGGTGGTGGCGGTGGAGCGCTCGCTCGTGACCAGCCTGGAGGCTGAACCTGGTTCGCCTTCTCGGGAGGATCTACGGAGCCTGGTCAATGCCCTACTCCCCCATGTGCGCCGGTTGAAGAAGTCGGTGATCTTCTGTGGTCCGGGGCAGCTGTCCGGCCAGTTGGCTGACTATTTCCGCAGCCGTTTCAAGCAGGTGACTGTCGCTGAGCACACGCGACGCCAGACGTCGAACGATGCGGCGGATGCGCTGGCGGTGTGGTCCAGCGATGCCGGACAGGCAATTCTGGTTGTCGATGACTCCGCAGAGGATGGGTTGAATCTGCAGGAGGCCGACGGCGTGTTCCACGTGCGGCTTCCCTGGTCCGCCAATCAGCTCGAGCAGCGGCTGGGACGGGTGGACCGGTACCCCGGTTCCCAGGGTGCGGGGCAGAGCGGGGCGGCGGCACAGTTCCGTCTGGCTGATGAAGGCGGCAGTGATGCCTCTTTTGCAGAGGCTTGGGCGACGTTGTTGACGGAGGGGTATGAGATCTTCGACGCCTCCACTTCTGCGTTGCAGGATGCCCTGGCCCAGTCTCTGGGGGTTGTGTGGGCGCAGGCGTTCGCCGCCGGGCCGGAGGGATTGCTGGCTCAGCGAGAAGAGGTGCGGCGCCGTCTGGATGAGGAGCAGCATGAGATCGCGAAGATGGATCTGCTGGAATCCATCCATGCTGCGGGGCAGGGTCTGCGCAGTGTGCCAGGTTCCCTCCTTGAGGTCGAGACGGACTGGAAGCACATCGAGTCTGCTCTGTTGGACTACTCCCAAAAGGACAGTGGGGGGATCCATCTGCAGCATGTGACACGTTCGGTGAACGCTGTGCCAGTGGTGCGGTTCCAGGTGGGGTCTGCACACCCGCTGCTGGCGCCTCGGCGCTGGAAGCGGGTACAGCAGCGCATCACGGACGATGCGCTGGCGGCGGGTGTGTTCAATCGTTCCTTGGCCCTTCGGCAGCCTGGGACGCGGTTGTTTCGTCTGGGTAACCCGCTGGTGGATCTGTTGAGTGAGGCCGTCCTCAATGATGACCTGGGGCAGAGTGCGGCTTTCCGCCGTATCGACCGGCACATGCCGCGTGGTGAGGAACCTCAGCCGTACTACGGTTTCGACTTTCTCGTCGAGGCCGATGTTTCGGCTGCCATGGCGCATGTGGAGAACAGTGCGGACGCGGCACGGGCCTTGCGTCGGCAAGCGGACCGCATCCTGGCTCCTTTCGTGCGCCGGGTGTGGGTGGAGGGTGGCACCAACCGGGCGGTAACCGATCCGGCACAACTTGCTTGGCTGGATGCGCCATACGACAAGGCGCGGGGAGATCGGAACTACAGCAGCGCTCGCGCTGATGAGTACTTCGGTCTGTTTGGCGGTCAGGAGGCTGCCGCAGTCTTCGCGCGCGAGGCGTCACGGGCAGCCCTCGGCTTCCTGCATCAGCACACGAATCTGGAAGCTACCTGCGAGGAAGCTCAGCGGCAGGCCTTGGAGGTGGCTGCTGTTCTTAACGCCCAGTGCGGTGCGCGTCGTGCCGCAGGTCATCTGGTGGGCGACACGGAGGGGCTGGTCACCGATGCAGCTGTTTTGCAGGCGTTGGCCAAGGGGCTGTCTCGTCCAGTCGTCCGTATCGGTGCCGCTGTGTGTGTCGTGCGCCGAGGCTTGGAGTATGTGCAGTCATGAGTAACGATGAGTGGGGGCAGGCCAAGCGCTTGTTGGCCGCATGGCCTGCTGTCGACGCGGGCTCGTTCGCTGGAACGGTGCGCCGGTTGGGCGATGCGCTGGTGGGGCTCGGCAGCGGAGCCAGTGGGTGGCGTGACATCGTCACGCTGACGCATCAGATTTTGTTGCGCGCTGACGCCCTGGGGAATGCGGCTCGCTTGCCGGTCCCCCTGCGCGTGGGGCTTCCGACGCTCGAGCAGTGGCGGACAGGTGGCCTTGACGCGCTGCCCGATGGTGATCATGTCCTGCTGCGCGGTGTCCCGTGGGCGCCGGCTGAGGACGGTTCTCCAGGGCGCGAAGCAGGGTTGGATCAGGTCCGCCAGGCCGTCCTGGGGGTCGATTCATCGATGCGGCGAGCGTTGGACCACACGCCGGCCGACCCGTTCTGGAGGCATGTGTGGGACTATCGCCACTATCTTTCCCGGGGTCAGCAGCAGGCTGCGCGGTCGTTGGCGATGATGCCTCCGGGGGAAACAGCCATCGTCTGTCTTCCCACCGGGCACGGCAAGACTCCGGTTGCGCTCGCGGCGTGCTTGCTGGCCGGCGCCCACGGCGGCGTGTCGGTGCTAGTGGTGCCCACGGTGGTGCTGGCCATCGACATGGAGCGCCGCATCCGGAGTCTGCTCATTCGTTCACATCCTGACGCCGCCCGGCGCCGGTATGCGTATGTCGGCTCTTTGGATGCCACAGCCAAGCAACAGATCCGGGACGAC
Source organism: Streptomyces sp. NPDC058664 (assembly GCF_042716635.1). NCBI lineage: Bacteria > Bacillati > Actinomycetota > Actinomycetes > Kitasatosporales > Streptomycetaceae > Streptomyces > Streptomyces sp. NPDC058664. The sequence goes on from NZ_JBHXRW010000080.1 coordinate 5,826, forward strand.
ATCGTCTCCGGACGCCAGGGAGTGGTGGTGGCCTCCCCCGAGGCGGTGACCATGGGACTGCAGGCAGCCTTGCTGGAGGCCGCCAACGCCAAGCATCTCCACTACCTCATCCTGGATGAGGCCCACCTCGTCGAGCAGTGGGGCAACGATTTCCGGACAGCTTTTCAGTCTTTGGCAACTCAACGGCGCAGTTGGATCAGCGCAGCCGGTCCGCAGTGGGCGCCGCGCACCGTGGCGATGAGCGCCACGCTCACACAGCAGCAGGTCACTACCTTGGAGGACCTGTTCGCTCGCCCCTCGCAGGCGAAGATGGTGTGGGCGTCGGAGTTGCGGCAGGAGCCGGCTTACTTCATCGATTCCTTCACTCGGGAGAAGGAGCGTACCGAGGCTGTAGTGGAGGCGGTCACCCGCCTGCCCAAGCCCATGGTGCTGTATGTGACACGTCGCGAGGACGCGAAGCTGTGGCGGCAGCGGTTGCGTGAAGCTGGGTTGCACCGGGTGGGGACCGTGCATGGTGATTCCACCGAAGAGGAGCGGCGGGCGGCGCTGTCGGGCTGGGCAGGCCGTCAGGATGACTCCCCTGTGTCAACCCGTTTTGACGTCGTCGTCGGCACATCCGCCTTCGGCCTCGGGGTTGATCTGGGTGATGTGCGCACGGTGATCCATGCCTGTCTGCCGGAGACGGTTGACCGCTACTACCAAGAGGTCGGTCGTGGCGGGCGGGACGGCAGCCCGTCTCTGGCCTACCTCGCCACCATCCCCTCAGACCGCTCCATCGCCCGGACCCTCAACCATCAAAACCTCATCACCGCAGCCAAGGCGTGGGAGCGGTGGTGGGAAGGGATGTTCCTGCAGCACACCAAGATGCGGGGTACTTCCTACCGGGTGAACCTGACGCACCGCCCGGCGCGGCTGGCCGAAGGATTTGCACGCCACCGCGGCTGGAACGAGCAGATCCTCAACTTCATGGCACGCGCTGGTCTGATCGAGATCCGTCCTCCCGAGCCGCCACGGCGTGTGCAAGATGAGGAAGAGGGGATGTGGCAGCGAAAGCTGACTGCGTTCTACGACGAGGCGTCCGATCTTATGGATATCGAAATCAAAGACGGGCAGACGAACAACCCCGAGTATTTCGCTGCTGCTATCGACCGAGTTCGCCGCGGTATCAAGACGGCTCAGGACCGTTCTTTGCAGCGGATGGAGCAGTTGCTGCTGCGTCGGCGCTGCATGGCCGATGACCTGGCGCAGTACTACACCGTAGACCGCTACTTCACGATGCCGGCATGTCGTGGGTGCCCGTCTTGCCGGCGCCAGGGCCTGCCCCCTGGCGGTCCAGGAACGCTGTACCGCACGGCATGGTCTCCTGATCCGGACATCGCCGAGTGGCCTCGGGCCGCGGCTCCGCTGCACCGCTTGCACCCCTATGGTGCGAGCCTTGGCCTGTACTGGCGCAGTGGGGAGGAGCGCCGAGCCGAGTTGATGCCCTTGTTGGTGCGTCTGGCACGGGCCGGGGTGTCTTACTTCGGCGGTCCTGGGCTTGATGGCGAAGCGGCGCTTCAGGTTCAGCAGCAGGCTGGTGCGGGTGCTGTGATCTTCGATAGTGGCTGCAGTCTCCTGCATGAGGTTCGGGGCCTGATGGTGTGGGTGGAGCGGGACGAAGATTCCGTGGTGGATGTTGACGCTTGGACGCGTCTGTCCGACGGCGGGCCGATCTATTTGCTGCATCCTGAGAAGGCGAAGGCTCCTGAACGGCCTGGCCGTCTCCTTCTCGATACTCATGTGACCACGGTTTCCCTCGAGCATGCGAGAAGAGAGCTCTGACCATGCACCTGTTGAACACCCCTACGCCCTTCCCTGCCGTCATGTGGACTGTGGTTCGCTTCCTTGTATCGTCTGGGAAGCCGACAACCAAAGACGCTGTCACCATGTTTTTGGAGCCGGGAGAGGAGGCGAGGAATTCTGGCCCGGTTCACCATTCGTTGAATTCTTTGAGGGATCTGGGTCTGGCGGTCGTATCCAGCGAAGGCGAGTGGTCTCTCGCAGGCGGGCTGGAGAATATTTCCGTCGACGATCTTTCCCGTTTCCAAAGGGTAATCCGCAGGGCTGTTCTGGCAGTTGATGCCGAGGTTCCCGATCCGCCCGAGGACGTTCGTCGCGGTCTTACCTGGATCCTTACCAGGGATCCGTTCAAGGAAAGTTTCAATGCGGCAATTTTCGACGCATTGCACAACGGATCGGCTCCAGACGGCCACCTTGTGCTGGCAAATACCACACGATGGGCCCCGTTCGCCGCCTGGGGAACCTTTCTTGGCTTGATGGCGACCGCACCCCATCCTGCAGATCGATACACTCCTGATTGCACGCAGGCTGTGCGCCAGACACTCAGTGCAAGCCTGGAGCTTGGCCGCCCCGTTGAATCCATGAGCGCACTGCAGCTGCTGCGCCGTGAAATTCCTGTACTTATGGGCGGTTCTCTGGCGGAGGCTCAGGGATATACGCCGTCGCCGGCTAAGACCGCCGGTCCTGCGGTGTCCTTTGCTCTCATGCGAGGCGAACACGAAGGCTGGCTGGCCTTGGGGCAGGATTCTGACGCTTCCACCGTCATCAACCTGCACGACCCGGAACGCACCTCTCCGCGTTCTTGTTCAACCATCACCCTGCTGGAGGGCGACGATGCTTGAGTTGCGTGACTATGCATGCTGGGATGTCGAGCGAGTCGTTTCCACCCTTCAGACCGAAGCTGTGGTGGCTTCACCTGCAGTCTTCCTGGCCACGCATACTCCTCTCCAGATCCATCGTGCCGAGATCGATGGCCGGCGGTTCAACAACACTGGTCAGATGGCCAGTGAGAAAGACGTCCTGAATGATTTCCTCGGACGGAAGACGGCCACCGGCACGGTCCTGATGCCGGTCGTCGGAGAGTCCGGGTCGGGCAAGTCGCATCTGGTCCGGTGGGTGCGGGAGAACCTCCCGCCATCGGACAAGCGCAAGGTTATTTACCTCGAGAAGTCCAAGACGAGCCTGCGGCACGTGATCGACGCTCTCTTGGACGGCGTCGAGGACGAGGGGATCACGCAGATCCGCTCGGACGTACGCGGCTCCACCGGTAGTTTCGACGCTTCCTCGCTGGCATTGCGACTCATCAACGAGTTGGTGATCGCCCTTGCGGGGACCTCTTCGGAAGGGCTGCGCGGCAGGCAGCGTCAGTTGGCCGGCCAAAAAGGCCTGGCTTTGATCCTGCAGGACCCAGTTCTACAGGATCAGATGCTGGAAGAGGGGAAGTTCATTCCACGCTTCGCAAAGGACATGCTCAGTGACCGTGGGTCAGATGCCGAGCGGCCTCCCCACTTCACGGTTGCCGACCTTCCGCTGAGCGTGGCTTCTTCGATGGACGGCGTCGCCGCACCCACAAAGCTGATGCTGCGGCTACTCCTGTCGAAACCGGAGATGCGCGACGCCGCTGTCGAACTGCTCAACGAGTATTGGGAGAAGTCCGTCCAGGCAACGTCTCACCTCAGTGGTGGACGAGTGCTGGACGCGATGAAGAAGGTCCGCGAAATCTATGCAGGGCAGAAGAAGGAGATCATCCTCCTGGTGGAGGACTTCGCGCTGATCCAAGGCGTGCAGCGCGACCTGCTGGATGCGATCACCGAGACATCACAGCGTGAAGGCCGTACTGCACTCGCCCCGATGCGCACGCTCATGGCCATCACCAGCGGTTATTTCCATGACCTTCCTGAAACAGCCCTTACTCGCATTGCCGCCTCCACTGGCGGCCATGTCTACAATCTGGACCTCGTCCTGGATGGCCAAGACAGCACAGAAGCCATCGCATCCTTCGCTGGCCGCTACCTCAATGCCGCCCGGGTCGGTCGCGAAGGACTGGAAGCGCACGCGGGCAAGCCCGAGGCACCCAACCAGTGCGATGACTGTCCTGTCCGCACCGCATGTCATGACGCGTTCGGTAAATCGGCGGAAGGCTTCGGGTTGTATCCCTTCAACCGGTTGGCTCTGCAACGGACCGTCCATGCGGTCGCACCTTCCGAACAGCCCCATGCCTTCATCCCCAGGACCGTCCTCAGCCGTGCCTTGATCCCTGTTCTCACCGAGGGCTACAGCAGCGTTCAAGAGGGAACCTTCCCCGACGAGAAGTTCCGCAGCCGCTTCAAAATCAACCGCGATGCCCAAGACCTGCCTCTGGCCAGTCGGGTGCGAGAGCAGATTGCCGACCTCGACCAAGCAGACGGCGCCCGCCGGGAGAAACTGCTCGAGTTCTGGGGTGACAGCCGCGACGAACTTGTCAATCTCCCTTCGGGAATCGCTACGGCCTTCTCCCTTGCCCCTCTCGCCATCGACTCCGACCGCCGCCGTGTCTCGCCCTCGTCCAGCACCGCTGGGGCAACTGCCGCTCGCCAGCCGAAGTCTCCACTGCCGCCGGACAACCCGCAGGGCCTGTCCGCCAGCTTGCAAAAACGTGTCGATGCGATCGAAAGCTGGAGCACTGACGATGCAGGGTTGAGCACCACGGAGGCACGGACGGTGCGTTCTGTGGTGTCGCGGTCTGCCGTCTACCGTCAGAGTTGGCTCCACCCTCCGATGAAGCCGCTCGGCACCGGAGACGCAGAGAGAGCCGGCTGGACGATCAAGGCCAACACTGTTTCCATCCAAGGAGCGGCTGCCGAAGCGCTAGCAGGCGCCGACTCGCCCGTCGTCTTCAAGCGCACTCCGGCGAACGCCGAGTTCTTCAAGAGTCTGGTCCTGCTTGAGGCCGACTCTTCCGTCGGGGTGCGGTCCCAGGACCTGCTGCGCCTGTCCAGCATGGCAGACCGCTACAGCCGTGTCCTGCGCGAACGCGTTACCAGGCACCTGCAGTTGTGCAATGACGATCTGGTGGCAGGACTGCGTGTGTCACTGATGGGCGCAGCTCTCGCTGGTCACGCTCACCCCAGCATGCCGCTGGAAAAGCTGCACGCCGCGGCCTTCTCTTCAGGCGAGTCTTGGAAGCGCCCTGATGATTCTTCTCGCACCAGCATGTGGCAGGACAGGCTGGCCCGGCACCTGGAAAAGCGTCCCGAGTTGGTGGACAGGCTGCGCGGAGCGCTCGGAGTGGGACAGGGAGCAGGTGCCGTGCAGGTCATTGACGCGGCCCGAGCACTGCCCTTGTTGCGTCGTGCGGCTGAACGCTGGGAGTTGGATGATGTCGAAGTTCCGGAGTGGGCAAAGCCGGCTGAGTTGCCGCTGATCGGATGGCGCGTCTTGGTTTCGGCACAGCATGTGCACCTGGTCTCGCTCCTGCAGGGGATCCGGGAGCGGTTCCCGCGAGGAGAGCGTTCATCTGACTTGCTGAGTCAGTTGGAGGCCTCGCTGCAGGTGGCGGTGGAGTTGGGCCTGGGAGGCGGCGGGCAGGTGCCGACCATCCGGCGTCTGTTGGAGGAAATCAAGGACGCCGACTGGGCGAGCCTGACGGTGTTGGAGCGAGATCTCGCCAAGCTCACGCCGGACTTGGTGCAAGGTGACGAACTTGTCGCGATGTTGCAGGGCGCTGTCCCGCTCAGGGATGCACATCTGGCCGGCATGCACCACCTGCTTCAGACGGCTGAGGAGTTTCTCAGTGATGCTCTGCACTCTGCTCAGGAGCGCGGTCAGGCCGCCGCCAGCACTGCAAGTCAGCAGATGGAAGAGTTGACGGGTACCTGGGAGCAGATCGCTCAGGTCGCGCGGGCGGTATCGGGGGGCGAGAAGTGAGCACTTCAGTTCTGGACAAGGCGCGCGAGCTGCAAAATCAGGCGCGGCACATCGCTGAGGCACAGAAGGATGCGGCGCAGCAAGAACGACTCCTGCGACGCATCGATGAGGTGCGCGGCACGCTGGAGAAGACTCACGGGCAGGTGGCCATTGCTGCACTGCTCAAGGAGCGCACCGGCCAGTTGGTTGACCTGACGCCTCTCGTGAGCGCGTTTGAGCGTTTCGGGAACAAATCCCGTGGCGGTATCCCTGGTGACCGAGTGTTCACCGATGCGCAAAAGGCGCTCGAGGGTTGTGCGAAGGAGTTTGCTTCAGCGGTACGGGAGGCGTGGGGACAGTGGGCTCAGGCTCAGGTCAGTGGCGTGTCGTCGGTGCGTTTTGCTGCCCTGTCGCCGGCAAAGCGCGGTGAGGCGGAAACGCTGCTGCGCGAGATGCGCGGGTTCGCAGAGCGCAGAAGTATCGACGGCACCGCAATCCGCGGCTTTTGCACCGCTTACGCCGATTTGGCGACCTTGTTGGAGCAAGCGCCCAGCAACGTGCCCCAGGAGCTCGCACTGTTGATTGAGCGGATCGACGCTGGCGGACTAACCCTGCGCGACCTGAGCGCAAGTGACATTGCGTTGCTTCGTGAATACGATCAGGACATGTGGATCTCTGTCACTCGGAAGGCGGACTGACCCTCAGTGGTTTCACAAACGGTTCCCAGCCGCGCTCTGCTCGGACGTGCGCTGACGGCACTGGAAGACCTTGAGTTGCCACTGCTGTCCTGGGGGGTGACGGAAGGGGCCCTGGCGCACGATGAAGTGGCTCGTGCGCTGTGGAAGCTGGCAGCGGATGACGTAGAAGCTGCTGAACTTGGTGGCGAGGGATTGTTGGATGCCCTGGTACAACGCCATCTACTGTTCCGCCTGCCCGGCGGCACTGACCGCTACCGCACACGCCTGGCAGAGGGTGTGCGGTTGACAGCAACGTTGCGGCAGTCCTTCGCCCCGCGGGGCTTTCAGCCTGGGGCAGCGCTGCCGGCACGATGGTGGGAACAGGGCCGACGCCTGGTAGCGGACTACCGGCTGCATGTAGGGGAACGCCGCTACCCCAAGCGGAACATTCCTGCTGACGCAGCAATTGCCGAGTTGGCCGAGGTACCGGGGTGGACAGACCTTCATGCTGAGGTCGCACGCAGCCAGATCGGCAGCTACGACCTGTCCCGGTTCCAGGTTGATGCCACGAAGGCAGTGCTGCGGGGTCTGCAGGCTTCGGATTCACGCGGTGTCGTAGTCAGCGCAGGGACCGGTAGCGGCAAGACTCTGGCGTTCTACCTGCCCGCCTTCGCTGCGCTGGCGCACGATCAGCGCCGCAACGCAGTACATACCTTGGCGTTGTATCCGCGGGTGGAGTTGCTACGGGACCAGTTGCGCGATGCCGTGGCTGGCAATCTCCGGCTCATTCAACAAGGCCTGCGTGCTCCGCGCATTGGCGTGCTATACGCCAAGACCCCTTGGGAGGGCACAAACCTCACGCAGCCTGGGCCCCAGCGCGGAACCGCCGAGTGGACGACAGCAGGGGACGGATTCATCTGCCCCTACCTGGAGTGCCCGTCATGCGAGGGCGGGAAGTTGGTGTGGTCGCGTCGCGATATAGCGGAGCAGCGTGAAGTTTTGCGGTGCATGAAGTGCACTAACCAGTTGCCTGCTGGAATGGTGGCGCTGACACGGCAGTCCTTGCGCAGTAACGCTCCCCAGTTGCTTTTCACTACCACCGAGATGCTCAACCGGGCCAGTTCCGGGGCGTCACTGGGCAAGGTGCTGGGATGGATGCCGGGTGCGGGGCCTCGAGTGGTACTGCTAGACGAGGTACACACGCACTCGGGTTCAACGGGAGCACAGACTGCGCTGTTGCTGCGACGCTGGCGCCATGCGCGACGCACGCCAGTGACGTTTGTGGGACTGAGCGCCACGCTGCGTCATGCTGACCAGTTCATGGCGCAGTTGACCGGACTTGATGCGGACAAGGTCACCTTGATCGAGCCGCATCCGGGCGATATGCACAGCGAGGGACGCGAGTACGCGCTGGCACTGCGGGGCGACCCGGTCTCGGGTGTGAGTTTGTTGTCGGTGGCGATCCAGACTGCCATGCTGCACGGTCGGCTGCTCGACTACAACACACCGCTGCAGCAATCGTTGCATGGCAGTCGGGGCTTCGTTTTTACCGACGACCTGGACGTCACCAACCGTCTCTACGACAACCTGAGGGACGCCGAAGGCGGCCAGAACGGCCGGCAAGGGCGGCGTACGAGCGGGAAGCCGGTGCTGGCTTCGCTGCGCAGTCCGGACCTGCCGGCGCAAGATGCCCGGTATGCCGCAGGCCAGTCGTGGAGTCTTCCAGAAAGGATTGGCCATCACCTCAGTGCTGACCTGTCCCAGCGGCCCTTGCTCATCGGGCGGACCTCGTCGCAGGACGCCGGGGTGGACACGGATGCCCAGATAGTCGTGGCGACCGCCTCTTTGGAGGTGGGATTCAACGATCCCCGTGTCGGACTGGTTGTGCAGCATAAGGCTCCGCATGATGCGGCGTCCTTCCTGCAGCGGCGTGGCCGTGCCGGGCGTGAGCGTGGCACGCGGCCGCTGACAGTGGTCACGCTGTCCGATTTCGGTCGTGACCGGTTGGCGTATCAGGGCTACGACGCGTTGTTTTCTCCCGAGGTGGCGGCTCGGACGCTGCCCTTGAACAACCGCCACATCGTCAAGATCCAAGGCGCGCAGGCCCTGGTGGACTGGCTGGCCATCCGATTGCGTAAGCGCAATATCAAGGTGGATGCGCGCAGGGTGCTGACCGGCATGGCCAGCCCTGCGCCGAGCCAGGTGCCGGAGCAGGCACGGCAGGAGATCTGTAGTGATCTTGCTGCTCTGCTGGGTGGTGACGACGGGATGCTCGCCGATCTCACCACCCATCTGCAGCGGTCCTTGGCGTTGAATGAGGACGCGGTGCTCGCGCTGCTGTGGGAACAGCCACGGTCACTGATGCTGGCGGTCATCCCCACGATCCTGCGGCGGCTTCACGTGGCCGGTGATCCTGCGCACAACGATGCAGGGGCGGCAGCATCCGCATATTTGCCGGAGTTCATCACCCGTTCGCTGTTCGATCCGCTGAACCTGCCAGAAGTGGAGTTCGAACTCCCCTTTGCTGTCGACAGTGAGGAACGGCTGCCCGTGGGAAGGGCGTTGGCTGAAGCAGTTCCCGGCCGTGTCAGCCGCCGTTTCGGCTACCAAAGCGACCGCCACCGCACCTGGCTCAAGGTGCCGGCAGGCACCGGTGACGTCACACTGGCTCTCGAGGGATTCGTCAAGCTCGGCTCTCTGCAGGGTTCATGGAGCACCGGCCGAACAGATGTGGGCACGCTACTGGTCACGCGCCCCCACACGATGAGCCTGGCCGCTCCACCCGATGAAGTAGCCACCCATTCACAGGGTCGACCGCTGTGGGCAAGCCAGTTCGTTCCCAGCTGGTCAGGCGGTCCCATCCAGGCCGTCGTTCCGGAAGTTGCAGACTGGCAGGGACACATCGTTCAGGTGGGCTTTGCCACCCATGCGTCAGGCAACCCCATCGAAGTGCGCCGAATGACCTACGGCGCCGAATGCGACATTGCACGCGGCACTCCGGCAAAGCGGGAGCAGGTGTCGGTCCGCTACACACTGGACGGTAAGGCTGCTGCCATGGGGTTTGCGTCAGTCGTTGACGCGCTCCAGGTCCAGGTTGCTGCCCTTGACGTCACGGCCCCGCAGGTCGTGGAGCATCTGCAGTCCCGTCAGTGGCGCACCAAGGCGTTCGCGCGGATTGTCGCTGAGGATCTGCGGATCAGCGCGCACGCGAATGTGTTCCAGCGGGGCTGGCTGGCGCTGGTCTACCTTGCAGCGTTCGCCGTTCGAGGACTGCAGGGTCAGACGCCCCTCGACATTCACGCCGCCTTGGCGAACGGAGCGTGGCGCGATCACGTTCCGCAGATCATTCACATGCTGTACCGGCAGGACCCACTCAACGCTGGCGCGCAGGTGACAGGCGGTGCAGCCGATCGGGTGACGGCCGACCTGGAGGCCCTGAGTCAGCGGTCGGACGTGGCCGCGGCCATGGACGAGGCAGGTGCCCTACTGTTTTCTGCCCAGACAGCCACATTGACGAGTGATCTGGCCTGTCGTGCCTACCGAGACACGCTGGCCGCAGCGATCTTGGAGGCGGTCTTGCGTTCCTGTCCTGATGCTCAGGACGGCGACGTGACCATCGACGTGGTGGCAGGCAGCACGGGTGCCGACACGATCTGGATCAGTGAAACCTCCGAAGGCGGCCTGGGCATTATCGAAGCGCTGGCTTACCGCTACGGCGAGGATCCGGCACGGTTTTGGTCACTGGTGGGGGCTGCGCTGCGCCCCAATGCCTATGAGTACACCGATCGACGGCTGACGGATCTGCTGCGGCATGTCGTGGAGGAGGAACCCGGCGGAGATCTGGCCCAGGCAATGGCCAAGGTGCGCACTGCTGAGTCTGCCGGGGAGACGGGAGCAGCGCTGGGGCAGGTGCGCAAAGCATGGACGGTACTGGATGGCGCTCCCAGACATGCCGATGTGGCGGCGCTGGCAACACGGCTGTTGCGTCCCGGCTCAGACCGGACGACAGATGACACGGCATGGGCGCTGATTCGCGCCTGGGAGGATTTGGAGACGGCGCTGGGTATTGAGGTCGATGGGCGAGTGGTGGCGTATGCGGCGGGGGCCGGCCAATTGCCACTGCCGAAGCCTTTGACATCAGATCAGGCCTTCAGCATTCTCTGGCCACGCGGCGACCAGGCTCGCAATCATCACCTCGAGTCGTACCAGCCCTACCGGGACAGTGAGCAGCCTGCTGTGGTGGACCGGCTCTTGGCAGCGGCAGTTCATGTGCAGGACGTTCCACATATCGATGCCATGTCGTTGGACTGGGTCGAGCAGTATCAGAAGCTGCTGGTCCAGGCGCGGGAAGTGGATGTGGTGCTGCCGCTCAATCAGCCGGAGACGCTGCGTGCGGTGATGCTGCAGATTCCCCTCGTTGCGGTGGATCGCGGTGTGATGCGCCTGTATGGCGAAGTGACGCAAGTAGCCCGTGATCACCAGCACGTCTTGGTGCGGTCCGTTATCAAGGAGTCGGAGCAGTGAGCATGCCGGGCCGGACCCTGCGCACCAATGCACGCAGTGCATTGCGTGCGGACTCGTTGATCAGAACGGCACTTTTGGCTCAGTTGGCCGCTGGCACGGGCGAGGTATGGCTAGTGTCGGCATGGATCAGTGACGTTGAGCTATTGGACAACTCTGATGGCGCTTTCGACTACCTGCTGGGTGAAGATCCCCCCATACGATGCCGACTGTCAGACCTGCTGCTGTTGTTGGCGCGAGCAGGGACGGTCGTACGCGTGGTGATGCGGCCAGCCGCGGCCAATGAGGCGTTCGCGCAGCGCCTGCGGTCCGGGATGGATAGCGCTTGCGATCTGCGGGTGATCGAAGACGTGGATGTGCACGAGAAGTGCCTGGTGGGTCCGGGGTGGATTTTCCAGGGTTCGATGAACTTCACCCGCAATGGGCTGGCTCGCAACAAGGAACAGATCACCTACGCTGTGGACGAGCGCAGCGCAGCCCAGGCTCTGGTGGAGTTCCAGCACGAGTGGGGGGCAGCTGGTTGAGCACCGAGGGTAACAACATCGATCAAATCACCTCGCTGGAGGCGTTCACCGAGTTGCTGTTGTCTCCCCAGCACAACGCCGCCGGTCGGCACCCTGAGTGGTGCCAGGCGTTTCGTGACAGTGCGGTGCGGGGGCGGCGGGCTCCTTTGGTGTTGCCGCGCCTGTGGGAGACCGGTGGTGAGTCTGCCTACTACGTCATTGCCCGGCGACCGCACGAGGCGGGAGCCGTGCGCGATCTGCTCGTCGCGTTCGCTGGTCCGTCCTTGGTGAAAGTCGGCTACGACATGCCTGTCACGCTGGACGCAGACGATGTGATCGAGGCGGCCATCGCCGCCCGGTTCGGCCCTTCGAGCACGTTCAAGGTGCGTGCTCCGGTCGACAAGCGCAAGGCATTGCACGGGGCGCTGACCCGGATGCTTTCCTTGGTGGAAAACAGCCCGCGTCGCGCATGGTCGGTGCCGAAGCCGTTGGGCCGGCTTCTGACGGACTTCGAGTCTGCGCTGGTGGGTGGTGCGCCCCAGGTGGCCGCTGAGGTGTTGGATCAGATAGGCCGCCAGGGTGGATTGTCGGCGGTCAACCTTAAGCACCTGCAGATCAAGCGACTGGCCGTCATGGGGCAAACTGAAGAGTTGCTGGCGATGCCGGGATTGCGTCAGGTGCTGCTGCAAGACCCTCCGCGTGCGGTGAAGGATATGGTGCTCACCGCTGTCTACGCCGCCCATGTGGAGCCGGCATTGGCGGAAGGCGACCTGGAGAAGGCATGCGCAGCATTCGCACTGCCGCAGGTGCCGATCGCGCTGCTCGCCGAAGAATATCCTTTGCATTTCGGTGATGCCGCTGCTGCGGCGCTGCTGGTGGCTCTGCTGGCACGCGGCCAGCAGAGCGATTTGACTCAGGCGATTGCGGCACTGGATGCAGTGCATCGTTCGTCGGCTGTACCGTCAAGTCTGGACATTTTCCGTGCCGTGGCCCCGCAGATGGAAGCGGCAGAAGACGGCTCGGATGCCTCCATCGTGATGGAAGCGCCGCCGGGAATGACGGATGACGGCCAGGTGTGGCAGCCCACCTCGTGGAAGGATCTTCTGGCCGCCGTGGCCGACGCAGACAAGGCCGCGTTGCGCGTCTGCCAGGACATGGAGGCCGATGGTGGCATCGAACTGCCGCTGACGACCGACGCAGCCGCGGACTCTACCCTGGCCGGTTTGCTGTCCGGCCTGAGCGATGCAAGCTACGAGAACGTCTGGCGGTATGCGCTGTCACCGTTCTTGCAGGAGGTTGCCCGCAATGAGCATTCCCTGCCTTTGACCCTGGCACAGATCACTGCCAGCAGTATCGGGCAGCGGCGCGATCCGGCGAACCTGGCGGTGCTGGACCTGCTGCTGGAGTTGTTCTTGCGCACCTCTCCGTCTGCGGATGAGTACGACGAATTCCTCGAGCACTTGACCATGCGCGTGCAGGAGTGGGTCGCCTCGGAAACAGCCAGCCAGGCGTTGGATTTCGTCGACCGCTTGGCGGCGTTCGCCACTCCCGACCAGCACGTGCGGGCACAGGCCGCCTTGGAGTTGCTGACCCCACTGTGCCGGCACGCACGGCGACTCGACGAGGCATGCCTGGCCTCAGCACAGTCTCTGTCGCAGGAGTTGGGGCTGGGCCTCGAGTGGCCGGACTGGGTAGCTCCCGGTGACGGTCAAGAGACCGTCACCATCCAGCCGGCTCAGGTGCTGGTGTATGGCATGGATACAAATGTGCTGGACCGGGTGCAGCAGTGGATGGCCACGCACTACCCACAGGTGAAGGTGTCGTCCTGGGCGGAGAAGGTGGGTTCCTCCCGCTTGCGGGAGATCGCGCGCCACGCGGACTTCAGTGTGCTCATCACTCAGTGCGCCACGCATGCCGCCACCAATTTCATCAGCCAGCACGCCCAGGCGGTGGTGTATCCGAAGGGGGCGGGCTCGGTGTCGGTGGCGCGCGCGATCGTTGATGAACTGCAGCGCCGTGCACGCTCGGCTCAATCGTCGGCTGGGGGCGACCGTCGGCAAGTTACTTAACCTGCTTGCAGGACTTCACCGTGGCCCGCCCCGGTTTACAGAAGGGGACACGGTCAACTTCTCGGCCCTGAAGGACCGAGCTTGTCACCCGATCCGCGAGAGGCCGTGATGGCAGGTGGAGCGCGGCTGGCTGCCGCGTTGGTCCCCTGCGTCCGGTACCACGCTAGGCGGTACCGGGGCGGTTGACCGCGCCCCGCTTCCACACAGCCTCGCCCCGGTGGGCGATGGTGCGGGAGCCGTTGTGGTCCGCGTGCAAGACCGTCCCGCAGGACCGGCAGACGAACCGTGCCTGGGACACCCTGTTCGTGCGGTGGGTGTGCCGGCACTCCGAGCACTGCCGGGAGGTGTTGCGCGGATCCACGAGGACCACAGGCACCCCCGCCCGTCGTGCCTTGTACTCGACGAAGCCGCCGAGCTGGGCGAACGCCCAGGAGTGCAGTCGTGCCCGCTGGACCTTCTTGGCCGTGACCCTCTGCCGGATGCCCGAGAGGTCTTCCAGGGCGATCCCGCGCGAGGTGCGTTCAGCGGTGGCGACGAGCTGTTTGGCGATGATGTGGTTGGCGTTCGCCGTGTGCCGGGCCTCGCGGCGACGGACACGCTTGAGGACCCGCTTGGCGGACTTGGTGCGCTTCTTCTGCAGCTTCTGCCGCAGATCACGGTGCCGCTGCCGGTAGCGGTTCAGCCCGCGTCCGGCCATGACCTGACCGTCGCTGGTGGTGGCGATGTTCACGATGCCCAGATCCACGCCGAGGAAGCCGTCCGGCTCGAACACCTCGGGCTCGGGCAGGTCGATGGTGGCGATCAAGAAGAACCTGCCGTCCCGCAGCACCAGATCCGACTCCCCCTTACGGGGGGCCAGGAGCTCCATGGTCCGCTCGGAGCAGACGAACCGGATGTGCTTGATCCGCCCGGCCACCGTCCAGATCGACACCGTCCGCCGGTCGAGGTTCCAGGTCAGGATCCGGTCGCCGAACGGCTGCACCGCGTCCTCACGGAAGACGATCGGCTTCGACTCCGCACGTACACGCCGTTTCGAGCCCTCGCGGCCGAGGTTGCCGGCCTTGATGTTGCCCTTCAGGGTGGCGTAGGCGTCGCAGACCTTCTTCACCACCCGCACAGCGGGCTACGCGCCGAGGTCGTAGTCCGCCTTGAGCCGGTAGTACACCTCGTCCTGCAACACGTTCCGCCGCTTGAGGTCCTTGGCGAACGCCACCTCGGACGCGTGGTTCGCGGCCCGGTTGCAGGCCCGCAGGGTCGCCGCCAGCGCGTCCGCGTCATGCGCGGACGCGGGCAGCAACTTCACCTGCGCGACAATCTCCACACAGAACACCCCAGTGCGGCTGGTGACGGGGTATCAACTTGCCGTCCAGGCACAGCGAAGTGGACTCCGCCGCTGTGCGGCTCCGTTCCGAGGAGGCCATTCCTCCCGGGGCTGAAGCCCCGGGCTTCCTGGCTAGAAAATCAGGTGAAACCGCCAAGGTGCTGTTCAGCCTCGGACGGTACGTACGAGGAGGTTGGTGAGCAGGCGGATGTCGTTGGGCGTGTTTTGCAGGCCGTTCCAGCGGCGCTGTTCAGCGTCAGCGAAGCGCCACATGCCGGATGTCCAGGCGGTGACGGGCATGAGGCTGAGGACGGCGTTGCGGACGGCGTCGCAGTCGACCTTTTCGGCGGGCATGTCGTCGGTGAGGGTGTCCATGACGAAGCCCATGGCCTGGATGCCGACGCCGTGGGTGAGGCGGGACTGGCGGGGCGGGAGTTTCCAGGCGTCGCTGAAAGTGTCCTTGACAATGCTCCAGAAGGAGCGCAGGTGCAGCATCATGCGCTCGACGTCACCGGAGCCGTCTTCGGGGTTGCGGTACTGGTAGAGGGCGCCTTCGAAGAGGCTGTGCTCCAGCATGCGCAGGATGCTGGTGTCCTTGATGTTGCCGTCAGGTGAGGTGGGGCTGGCGATGCGGCCGTAGAAGGGGCCTTGGCCGTCGGTGTTGAGACGGGTCATCAACTGGGCGGGCAGGCGCTTGCGGGCGTAGGAGGGCGGGAGGTGGCCGCTGGTTTCGGGGAGTAGTTCGTGGATGAGGCCCTTGGGCAGGGGCTTGGTGGAGTTGACCAGGATGAACTGGGAGCGCTGGTCTTCCTGGGTGTCGGCGATGAAGCCGACTGCAGCGACGGGGAATTCGGCGATGTCTGCGTCGCGGATGGCGGCGGTGCGCTGCTGGCCGTCGACGATGAGGGCGGGCTTGTCGGTCTCGGGGAGGGATTCGTCGACGGAGATGACGAGTTCGCCGGGGATGGAGTAGCCGATGCTGCTGCGGGTTGTGCTTTCGAATCGGACGGATTCGTTGAAGGCCAGCACGAGGGCGTTGGGGAGCATGGCGTTGTCGGACTCGAGGTAGCGGCGGATGCCGCGGATGTGGCTGAGGACTTCGGGGCGCTGGTATCCCTGGAGGTTGCTGCTGTCGTCGCGGCGGACGCGGGAGACGGCGGCGAAGCTGTGGATCTTCTTGCCGTCTACGGCGAAGCAGTAGATCTTCCTGTCGCCCTGGTGCACTTCGAGTGCCGGCAGCCTGAGTTCGTATCGGTCGGCCATGTGGTTTCCTGACATGTTCAAAGAGTGGTGGTTTATTTTAACTGAAGGCGAGGGATCGCATTTTTGTTTCAAGCACGGTCAGATTATGGAAGCCTCGGCGTTTATTTCGTTCGGTGCCGCGGAATACTGCGATTTCGATTCCGTGCTTTTTACACAGGGCGCATGGGCAGGTACGCCAGGGCGCGTCTTCCAGGGTGCGCTGATAGAGCTCTATGTAGCTTTTTTTCTTCGGTCCGAGGACGAGGGATTCGTAGACTTGGAGGGCTGCGATGGCTTCTTCGAGGGAGGTTTCTTCGCGTTCGAATCCGCGTAGGGCGCGCAGGCAGGTTCGTTCGGCGGCGATGGCTTCGGACTGGGATACGGCGCCGGCTAGGATGAGGCGTTTGAGGGCAGGGTTTCCGTCGACCTGGGGGACGCGGATGGCGGTGTAGGCGTTGGTGGCGGTGTGGTAGTTGTTTCGGTCGTCCATGAATGCCTGGCGGAAGACCGAGGTGCTGTCGAAGCTGGTGACGCCGTGGCGGGCGAACTGTTCCATGCTTTCGACGCGGTTGATGCCTAGGAGGTGGAGTTGGGTACGGGGGTCGCGGATGGTGTCAATGGCTCGGAGGCAGGCGAGGATTTCGTGTGACTTGAGGGGGACCATGCCTCCCAGGGCGATGCGCTGGTAGCCCATCTTCTGGAGCTTCTGAACGCTGTGGGCGTAACTGGCGGGTCCCCAGCCCTGTGCTGCGCCGACCGGTTCGAAGGGTGTTCTTGCTTCTTTGACGGCTTTGATGAATTTTTCGGCGAGGTCGAGGGAGATGTCCTGGCGGTGCACCCATGCGGGTTCGGGGTGTTCGTCTGATTCTTCCGGGATGTAGCCGAAGATGATGTGGTCGATGCTGATTCCCGCGTCAAATCCGCAGCGTTCATAGAAGTCGATGACTTCTGAGATCTGGTAGGGCGGGTATTCTTCTTCAACGTAGTTGAAAGCGCCACAGTCGCCGATGGTTGAGCATTCTTCGGGGAGGCGGAGAAATTTTCTCACGCCGAGGCGATAGAGGCGTTCCCGCTGGGGCGCCGAGTATTTTCCGGCTCCTTTCATCGATCCGTCGACGACCGCTTTGCTGACGAGTATTCCGTCGTAGGGGACAGGGGTGACAACCTGATGGGCGTAAACATCATCACGCTGGCGTACGCGGTGCGGCGGGTATTCGTCGTTGATGAAGTCGTAGGTGGGGCTCACCTGGTCCTGGCTGTCAGGGAAGTAGAATTTCACGCGGCTTTTGCCTTTTCCTGAACATAGGTACGGAGTAGGTAATTCGACAGGGTGCTGATGTGACGGGGGTTGTTCTGCAGCTCGTTCCAGGGGGTGTTCAGGTCGGGCCAGCGGCCGTGTGTCCAGCGGCAGTGCGGGGCAATGAGGGCGAGTTCGGCTTTCGCCTGGTCGAGTGCGCGGGGGGAAGTGGGGTCTATGGTCATCATCACGCGGTCCATAAGGCGTCCCATGGATCGGATTCCGACGCCATGCATGAGCCGACTGCGGGTGGCGGGGAGTCCCCAGGCATCGGGGAAGGTGTCGCGCACGGCCGTCCAGTAGATGACGAGGATCTGGCGGATGGTGGCGGTGTCGACGGTGCCGCTGGAGAGGTTCTTGTAGGGGAAGAAGACACCTGAAGGGGAGTTGAGCGATTCCTGGATCGCGGTGGTCAGACTGTTGTCGGTGACGACCGTGTCGGCTTTGTGCTCTGCGGTGGTGGAGGGACGCCGCACCAGTCCGTTGAAGGGTGAGTCCTTGTCATGGTTGAGGGCTTCGACCAGGACGGAAGGGAGTTTGCGTGCGGAGAGCTTGGTGGGCAGTTGGGTGCCGACCTCCGGCAGGAGTTCGGTGACCAGGTTGGTCGGCAGCGGGGAGACGGTGTTCACCCGCAAGAACTGGTCCCGTTGGGTTTCGAGGTCTTCGGCGACGAACCCTGCGATGGTCACGGCCAGGCGGGTATTACGGGTCCGCGCCAGGGCCAGGCTGCGCTGTTGCCCGTCGACGATCCAGGCCGGCCGGGGGGCGTCAGGGGAGTCGGGCAGGGGAATCTCCAGCGTTCCGGAGGTGCACAGGCCGTCGCTGCTGCCGGGGCCGGGGCTGGACTTGAAGCGGACGCTGGCGGGCAGGGCCAGGATCAGGCCGTTGGGGAAGAGGACCTCGTCGCTGTCGAGGTAGTCGAGGATCTGCTTGACGTGCTGCTTCTTCTCAGGGCGCTGGTAGCCGATGAGCTTGCCGGCCTCGTCCCGGGAGATGCGTGCAACATCGGCGACCTGATGCACCTCTTCTGCCGCCAGGGTGAACACATACAGCGGGATCGTGGGGTGCTGCTCGATCCGCAGAGCCCGGCGTTTAAGCACAATAGAGGTCATGGTCATTCCGTCGTCGAGGAGTGCAGGGCCGCAAAGCGCTTCTGCTCGCATGCTTTGTCCGCGTCCCTGAGCATGCGCAGCAGGCGGGTGCGGGAGGCGGTGGGGTGGAGTGCGCGTTTTTCCTTGATGAAGGCGATCACTTCGTCGTCCGTCATCGGTTTGCGGGTGTAGTGCTCTGGGCGGGCAGTCTGCTTCACCCACGTGTTCCAGCGGTCCACGGCGGCAGGGGTGAGGAGGCTGCCGGGTGTGCAGTGGTCGAGCCAGGCGGCGGCGGTGCGGGTGTTGAGGCTGGTCAGGGTGCCGCCCAGGGTGCGGCGCAGGCCGGCGTTGGCGGGGATGCGTGTGATGCCGTCGATGTCGCGGGCGCCGCCGATGAGGACGGTGTCGCTTCCCTGTGCTGCCAGGGTGGTCAGGTCGCGGTGCATGGCCTGGGCATAGGTCTCGGACAGGACGAGCAGGATCCTGCCGCCATGCTGTGCGGCGAGGCGGGAAAGGGTCGTGGTTTCTTCCGAGCGCTGCAGATGATCCCACCAGTCGGCGGCCTCGCTGCTGGAGGAAGCCACGGAATCTGCGTGGCGCGGGGCGAAGGTTGCCGAGTAGGAGGGGGCGAGGCTGGAGACTGGACGTAGCCCCAGGCCGGCGGAGGCCACGTGGAGGCGGGGGGTGAATCCGGCCCGGGTGGCAGCCTGCGAGAGGGCCTGTGCCCGATACCACTGGTCACCCTGGTACAGCTTTGCCAGTTCCCTGCGCGGCCCCTGGGCTGCGGACAGGCGGGCGGCCCAGTGCTCTGCCCGTTCGACTGTGCCCGCAGGGGGCAGGTCACGTACCTGCAGCAGAGGGTCGGGGGGCTGGGTCTTCCGGTCCGTGCACGTGACCACGATGGGCAACTCGTTCACTCCGGATCGAACCCCGCCTTCAGTAACTCGTCTGTGGTTGTGATTACTGTAGCGGCTGGTTAGCAGGGTAGGCTTCCCGTGCCTCAGGGCAGGCAACCGGACTTTTGACAAGGGAGTGACGACATGGACCGTCCCGCGATCGTGTTGCTGAGCGGCGGCCTGGACTCAACTACGGTGCTGGCCATCGCCAAGGAGCAGGGATTCACCCCTTACGCGCTCAGCTTCCGCTACGGCCAGCGGCACAGCATCGAGTTGGAGGCGGCCCAGCGCGTGGCGCAGGCCCAGGGTGTGGCCCGGCACGTCATTGCCGACATCGACCTTCGCGTCTTCGGCGGTTCGGCTCTGACGTCCGACATCGAGGTGCCCAAGCACGAGACGCTGGAGGATGTCGAGGAGGGCGGGGTGCCGATCACGTACGTGCCGGCCCGCAACACGATCTTCTTGTCGTTCGCGCTGGCGTTCGCCGAGACAGTCGGTGCCAGCGACATCTTCACCGGAGTCACGGCCGTGGACTACAGCGGTTACCCCGACTGCCGCCCCGAGTACATGGAGGCCTTCGCCACCATGGCCAACCTGGCCACCAGGGCCGGAGTGGAAGGAACATCCAAGATGACCCTGCACTCCCCCTTGATCGCGCTCTCCAAGGCCGGCATCGTGCGCGAGGGCCTGCGCCTGGGCGTGGACTACTCCCTCACCTCCTCCTGCTACGACCCCGACGAGCAGGGACGGGCTTGCGGCCGGTGCGACACCTGCCTGATGCGCCTGAAGGGCTTCGCCGAAGCCGGCGTGAAGGACCCTGTCCGATACCAGAGCGCCTAAGCATGACCTACCTGATCAAGGAAATTTTCTACACCCTGCAGGGCGAGGGCAGTCACGCAGGACGCCCGGCGGTGTTCTGCCGTTTCTCCCGCTGCAACCTGTGGACGGGCCGGGAACAGGACCGCGCCCGCGCCGTCTGCCAGTTCTGCGACACCGACTTCGTCGGCACCGACGGTGAAGGCGGCGGCCGCTTCCACACCCCGCAGGACCTGGCAGCTGCCGTCGAGGCCGCCTGGCCCAGCACCGACCCCGCCCACCGCTTCGTGGTGTGCACCGGCGGAGAGCCCCTGCTGCAACTGGACGAAGAAGCCATCGATGCGCTGCACGAGCGAGGCTTCGAAGTCGCAGTGGAAACCAACGGCACCCGCCCGGCCCCCCGTGGAATCGACTGGCTGTGCGTCAGCCCCAAGATCGGCTCCACTCTGGTCATCACCCAGGGCGACGAACTGAAACTGGTCTACCCCCAGGCCGGCGGCGACCCTGCCCAGTTCGACGACCTGGACTTCCGCCACTTCCGGCTGCAACCGCTGGACGACGCCCACCGCGAAGCCCACACCCGTGCCGCCGTCGAGTACTGCATGAAGAACCCGCGCTGGACACTCTCCCTCCAGACGCACAAGTATCTGGGAATTCAGTAATGGAAATCTTTCGCGAGTTCACCTTCGAAGCAGCGCACCGCCTGCCCCGCGTGCCGGAGGGCCACAAATGCGCACGCTTGCACGGCCACTCCTACAAGGTGATCGTGCACGTCGAAGCCCCCGTCGACGCAGAACTGGGCTGGGTCATGGACTTCGGCGACGTCAAACGCGCCTTCAAGCCCATCGACACGCAACTCGACCACTATTACCTGAACGACATCGAAGGACTGGAAAACCCCACCAGCGAGAACCTGGCCCGCTGGATCTGGGACCGGCTGATCGACGAGCTTCCCGCACTATCCGCGATCACCGTGCGGGAAACCTGTACCTCAGGCTGCACCTACCGAGGCGCGTAAGCATGCACGACATCCAAAACGAACCCGACCGCCGAGGCATCGCCATCGACGAGGTCGGCATCAGCGGCCTGCGCTATCCCCTCACCTTCGACGACGGCCACACCCGACAGCAGGGCATCGCCGACATCAGCGTGGCCGTCGGCCTACAAGCCGACCGGCGCGGCACCCACATGAGCCGCATGATCGCCCTCGTGCACGAGGAAGTCGCCACGCTCACCCCGCAGGAATTGCCCCTCGCCCTCAAACGGGGCCTCACCCTCCTCGACGCCCCGACTCTCACCCTGACCCTGTCGCTGCCTATCGCCACCCTCGTGGCCGCTCCCGCCAGCCGGCAAGAGTCCTGGCAGACCCACGACGTCACCGTCACCGGCCGCATCACCCCCTCCGACTGCACGATCGCCACCGCGGTGACCACGCATGTCACCAGCCTGTGCCCCTGTTCAAAGGCCATCTCCGACTACGGCGCCCACAACCAGCGCAGCGAGATCACCCTGGAGATCACCGGGACCGCGGACGCCCCCTACCCTCTGCCCGTACACGAGATCGTCAGCCTGCTGCGTGCAGCCGGCTCCGCCCCCGTCATCCCGCTGATCAAACGGCCCGACGAACGCGTCGTCACCATGCAGGCCTACGACCACCCCGTCTTCGTCGAAGACATCATCCGCGACATCAGTCTCACCTGCCGCGACAAAACACTCACGCACACCGTCACCGCGAAAAACCTCGAAAGCATTCACAGCCACGACGCCATCGCAACCCTCCGCCACACCTGCTGACACACCAACACACGCAACTCACCACCCAAAGCGCCATCCACGTCAGTGCCGCACAAGGCGCCTGCGACATCGCAGCCAGCCGGACACGCCGTCTCGGACAGCACCGCACCGAACCAGCGCTTCGCACGTTCAACACAGCCCTACGAGCTCGCAACACGATCTTGTGGGTCTGTCGGGGGTGTCAGGGATCTGGCTCTGTCTCACATTCGGTGGTGACGGTGGGCCATGACGGCAACGGACAGGACATCGGCCACGAAACCGCAGATCGGCGCCTCATAGCCGGCCTCCCCCAAGAATCCGGCCGATCACTTGGTCTCCGGTAGTGAGAGTTCACTGCGGTAAGCCCGGTGACCCGGCACGATGCCGTCCGCCTCGAAACATCGAGGTCAGGACGCTGTCCGCACTCTCCGCGAGGTGGACATGCTCAACGTGCACAATCCGTCACCACCGAATGTGAGACAGAGCCAGGGATCTTGTGTAAGTCGCTTGGTGTCATTGGATGCTGAGCCGGTCTTCGAAGAAGAGTGAGAACTGGTTCAGCGCCTCTTTCCAGTGTGCGG
>NZ_JBHXRW010000081.1:0-27092 GCF_042716635.1 Streptomyces sp. NPDC058664
CTGCGGGACCGTCCTGGCGAAGAACCAGACGGTCAACTACAGCCAGGGGGCGGTGCACCAGATGACGAAGACCAGTGTGTGCGCCGGCCGGTCGCGGATTGCCGACCGGCCGGCCCGGAGCGCGTGCGCGTACGGACGGAGGGTCAGGCCGTGTGCAGCGTGAGGCCGTAGCGGCCGAGGATCTCGTTGACGGGCTGGAACCAGGTCTCGCCGCCGGTCGAGCAGTTGCCCCAGCCGCCGGAGGTGACGCCCTGGGCCTGGTCCCCGCTGATGAAGGCGCCGCCGGAGTCACCGCCCTCCGCGCACACACTGGTCTTCGTCATCTGGTGCACCGCCCCCTGGCTGTAGTTGACCGTCTGGTTCTTCGCCAGGACGGTCCCGCAGTGCCAGCGGGTGGTGGAACCGGAGCGGCAGACGGACGCCCCCACGGGTGCCTCGGCCGAGCCGCGGACGAGCCGGTCCGGCACCGTCCCCCAGCCGAGCACCACCGGTACCGTCCACCAGCCGCTGTGGATGCTCACGTACGCGTAGTCGTCGCCGGGGAACGAGGAGCCCTGGAAGGTGCCCATCGCGGAGCCGTCCCAGCCACGGACGGCGGCCCCGGCCCGGCCGCAGTGCCCGGCGGTGACGAAGCCGCCGTGCACGGAGAAGCCGATGGAACAGCGGACGTTGCCGGTGTAGTACGGATCGCCGCCGACCGTTCCCGCGGCGTACGTGCGGGGAGCGGCCGCCGTCTCGGCGACGGTGACGGGGCCGGTGGCGCGGGCCCGCTCGACGAAGGCGCGCACGGCGGGCAGGTGCCGGTCCGCGCGGACGACACTGACGACAACGCTGTTGGACCGGGGATCGACGTGCCAGCCGGCGATCCCGGCCGGGGCGGAGCGGGTGTCGAGCCCGGCCTTGGTGCGGTCCAGTGCGGCAGCGCTGTGCCGGACGAGCCGGGTGTCGGCGCCGAGCGCCCGGACCTCCGCCTCCTCGTCGCGGTCGGTGAGGCCGACGACGAGCCGTCCGCCGGCCGCGTCGAACCACGCGCCGCCGTACGAGTCGCCCGCCACCCGCCGCGCCTCGGCCTCCACGCGCGCCGCGTCCCGTTCGGCCTTCAGCCGTTCGGCGGCTTGGCGGTCCGTCAGGCCGAGGTCGCGGCGCATGGCGTCGAGGAGGCCGGCGGAGGCGGTGGGCGCGGCGCCGGAAGGTTCGGCGCTCGCGGGGAGGGCGTGGGCGGCGCCGAGCCCGACGGCGAGCACAAGGGCCGCGACGGTGGCGCGCAGGGCGGATGGACGTCTCACAGGAGCCTCCTGGTGGGGGAAGAAGACATTGAGAGCGCTCTCAGAGGATCAGCACGGCGTACGCTAGCGGCCTTTGCTTGTCAGGTCCATACCATGTAGCGGGATCCGGCCGGACGGTCCGGTGCCCAGGCGCCCCCGCCGCCGCATCTCCTTGCTGAAAAATCCTGCAAGCCCTTGCTGGCGGTGCCATGGGCTGCTTGACTCCTCGTGGCGTTCAGCGGCAGCCGGAGGAACCATGACGATCAACCGGTACGACGTCCTCGTCCTCGGAGGATCGGGCGTCGACACGATCGTGTACGTGCCCGAGCTCCCCCTCCCGTACGCGGACAGCTACATGATCCGGCCGGGCATCGAGACCCGCGCCGGGCAGACGGGCGACTTCGTGGCCCTCGGCCTGAGCGCCCTGGGTCTGCGGACCCACCACATCGACATGATCGGCGAGGACTCCGCCGGCGACCTCGTCCGTGCCTTCCACCGCGACCGGGGCATCGACTTCACCGAAGTGCCCCTGCCCGGTGGGACGAAGCGGGCCGTCAACCTCGTCGGCCCCGACGGCCGCAGACTCTCGCTCTACGACGACAGCCGGTCCCACGAGTCCGACCGGCTGCCCGAGGAGCTGGTCCGTTCCCTCGCCTCGTCGAGCCGCCACGCCCACGTCTCGATCACGTACCCGTGCGCCTTCGCCCTCCCCCTGCTGCGCGAGGCGGGCCTCACCGTCTCCACGGACCTGCACAACTGGGACGGCGAGAACCCCTACCACGAGCCCTTCGCCCACGGCGCGGACCTCGTGTTCGTCTCCGCCACCGCCCTGGCCGACCCGGAACGGACCATGCGCCGGATCATGGAACGGGGCCGCGCCGAGGTCGTGGTCGCCACCGCGGGAGCCGACGGCGCGTACATGCTGACGGCCGACGGGCTCGTCCACGTACCGCCCGTCGCACCCCGCGAGCCGGTGGTCGATTCCAACGGAGCGGGCGACGCCTTCGCCTCCGGTTTCCTCTTCGGCCGGCTGACGGGCCGGACCTTCGACCGGTGCGCCCTCTACGGCGCGGTGGCCGGCGCCCACGCCTGCACCGTGCCCGCCACCGGGACCGACGCCATCGACCGTGCCGGACTCCTCGAGGAGGTCGCCGTGTTGACGGGCGAGCCGGTGCCCGACGGTGACGGAGCGGACGAAGGGGCCGGGCCCGTCGGATGACGGACCCGGCCCCTTCGCGGTCGGTCAGACCCGGTCGGCCGCGATCAGGACGTACTGGAAGGAGCCGTCCTTGTAGGAGTTGATGAACGCCTCCTCGATGCCGGTCACCAGGGACGACGTGGCACGCAGCTCCCAGTACGGCAGGGTGTCGGGCGTCAGGTCGATGACGGCCTGCGGCACCAGACGGTTGTCGGCCATCGCCCGCAGGTACTCGCGGCGGGAGTGGATGTTGCACTCGAAGTGCGCGTTGATCTGGGAGACCCACTTCGAGGGCTGGCCGTAACGCGGGTTCCAGCACCCCGTGATGGTCACGTAACGGCCGCCGACCGCGAGGACGCGGGAGTGCTCGGCGAAGAGGTCGTGGAGGTCGACGTACATGCTCGACTCGTTGTTCCACGAGCCGGCGGCCTGCCCCGTCTCGAAGGGCATGTCGAGCATGTTGCACACGCGGGCGCGCACGTGGTCGTCGATGCCGAGTTCCTTGGCCCGCTGGTTGCCGAAGTCGGCCTGCTTGGCGGAGAGGGTGACGCCCTCGACCTTGCAGCCGAAGCGCTGGTGGGCCATCACCATCGAACCGCCGCGGCCGCAGCCGGCGTCCACGAGCGTGTCGTCGCGCCCGATGGAGCCGAGGTGGTCGAGGAGGACCTCGGCCTGCGCGGACTCCAGCCGGTGCAGCTCGGCGATCAGCTTCTTCTCGTACTCGCTGTCCTCGGCGTCCCCGAGGGCGGCGTGGTCGATGTCACCGATGCCGTAGTGGTGGTGGTAGAGGCCGTCGACGTCCCCCAGGCGCAGGTTGACCGGCCTGGCCTCGGCGTTCCAGTAGCGGGCGATGTCCCCCTGGTAGGGCGTCGCCGGGGAGGGGACGAACGCGGAGGTGCCGTCGACGGTGGTGTATTCGGTGCTGGTCACAGATAATCCATTTCTTACCAGAAATCGGGCAGGCTGTAGCGATAGGTGTTGGTCTGGTGCCAGTAGTGGTTGCCGTCGACCCACACGGCCACGCCCCGCAGGAAGCGCAGCACGCTCGGGACGGGGCAGGCGGCGGCGAGGTCGGCGGCGGCGGCTTCGAAGTCGCGCATGAGGTCGTTGTGGACCTCGACGGCCTTCAGATAGCCCTCCTTGTCGGAGACGCCCTCGCGTTCGGCGATCACCACGGGCAGGTTGAGGTGCTTGCCGGGACCGGCCAGTTCCTTCGTGTACGAGTAGAGGTCGTTCACGATGGTGGTGGCGTTCCCGGCGAGTGCGAGCACGCGCTGCATGGCCGGCTGGGCGTGCAGGTCCGCGGGCAGTTCGTAGCCGCCGACGGAGTCGGTGATGGTGGGACAGGGGCGGAAGTTGTTGAACTGACGCATCGCCAGGTACTCCCACACCTCCGGGACGTGGTTCGTCTCGGTCCAGGCGGCCTCGGCCAGGTACCCCATGTGCAGACGGGCCATGTCGTGCCGGAACCGGTCGGCCTGGGAGGGGGTGGCCTGACCGACGAAGTACTCCATGGCGGAGCGGTAGGCGCGCCGCGGGGCGTCCGCGTGGAGCGACTCCGCCCACTGCGGCTGGTACTCCTTCGTCGTGTACAGGGGGTCGAGCGCGGTGTGCGCGAGGAGGAGGCGCCCGCCGAGACCGACGGGCGAACCGCCGTGGTCCTCGCAGTAGCAGTCGTCGACGGCGTTCTCGGCGACCATGAGGCGGGTGGCGAGCATCAGGTGCTCGACGGTCGGGGCGTCCGGGTGGCAGGCGACCATGTAGCGCCCGACGGAGAAGCCGTCGAACTCGCCCTCCCAGTCGTCGGGGAACAGCTGGACCTCGTCCTGGGCCCAGGCCTTGATGCGGCGGCTGACCTCGTCCACGCGTACGGGATCCGGTTCCGGGACGGGGTGGAAATAGAGGCCCGGGATCGGACGCCCCCGCACCGGCTCCTCGGAGGCCGAGGGGGCCGAGGGCTCCGGGGCCTCCGCGCGCCGGGCCAGGGACAGGCCCGCCGTACCGAGCCCGGTAGGGCCCGGCGGGATCCACGCCGGGTCCGGGTGGGGAGGCGTGACCGCCGCGGCTTCGGCGGGCTCGGTGGCGGGGGCCGCCCGGCCGAGGACGTGCGTCCCGAAGTGGGTGGCGGCGGCGGGCAGGCTCGACTGCACAGGGGAAGGCCCGGGTTCGGGCATCCGTGACTCCTTGGTGAGGGGGTGGGCTGTCCGGGATCCCGGGCGCGCTCGGCCGGTCCGGTCGGGCCCGGACCGTCGGTGGCCGTCGCGGCGGCCGCGGGACTAGTCGCGCCTGCGGGCGATCTGCACGTTCTCCAGGACGCCGAGCGCGTTGGGCACGAGGATGGCGGCGGAGTAGTACGTGGTGACGAGGTACGACATGATCGCCTGCTCGCTGATGCCCATGAAGCGGACCGAGAGGCCCGGCTCGTACTCATCCGGCAGTCCGGTCTGGCGCAGCCCGATGACGCCCTGGTTGTCCTCTCCGAGGCGCATGGCCAGGATCGAGCTGGTGTTCTCCTTGGTGATGGGGATCTTGTTGCAGGGCAGGATCGGGACCCCGCGCCAGCCCAGGACCCGGTGGCCGTCGAGCTCGACGGTGTCGGGGTAGAGCCCGTGGGCGTTCCACTCGCGCCCGATCGCGGCGATGGTCCTCGGGTGGGCGAGGAAGAGCTTGGTGCCGCGGCGGCGGCAGAGGAGCTCGTCGAGGTCGTCCGGGGTGGGCGGGCCGGAGTGCGTCTGGATCCGCTGCTTGAAGTCGGCGTTGTGGAGGAGGCCGAACTCCCGGTTGTTGATCAGCTCGTGCTCCTGGCGCTCGCGCAGCGCCTCGACGGTGAGCCTGAGCTGTTCCTCGGTCTGGTTCATCGGCCCGTTGTAGAGGTCGGCGACCCTCGTGTGGACCCGCAGCACGGTCTGGGCGACGGAGAGCTCGTACTCGCGCGGCTTGAGCTCGTAGTCGACGAAGGCGCCCGGCAGCTCGACCTCGCCGGTGTGGCCGGCCGACATCGCGATCTCGGCCTCGCCGTGACGGTTCTGCCGCTGGAGGGGCAGCGAGCTGAACTCCTCGATGTGGGCCTGGAGGCCGGGCGCGGATGCCAGGACGGTGGCGAACTCGGTGCGGGAGAGGGTGAGGAGCGTGCCGGAGGTCTCGGCGGTCGCGGTGTAGTCCCATCGGGCGTCGGCGTCCAGGAGGGCGTTCTCACCGAACCGGTCGCCGTCGGCGAGCACCGCCACGGCCACGTCGTCGCCGTACTTGCCGAGCGAGGTCTGCTTGATCCGGCCGTGGGCGATCAGGTGGATCTGGTCGGCGGGGGCGCCGCGCTCGACGAGCACCTCACCGGCGCCGAAGTCGCGCTGGACGCACCGGCCCGCGAGCGCGTTCAGCACCTCCTCGTCCTCGAAGCCGCGCAGCAGGGCGAGTTCGCCGAGCTCCCGGGGGATCACCCGGACGTGGGCACCGTCCTGGACGAACTCGATGCGACCGTCGCCGACGGTGTAGCTCAGCCGGCGGTTGACCCGGTAGGCGCCGCCCTTGGTCTCCACCCAGGGGAGCATCCGCAGCAGCCAGCGGGAGCTGATCTCCTGCATCTGCGGGGCGGACTTGGTCGTGGTGGCGAGGTTCCGGGCGGCCGCGGTGCTGAGGCTGGACTGCTTCGGCGCGTCGAGCTGTGCGTCCGGGCGGGTGTCAACGGTCATGGGGCGGGCTCTCCTTCGGAGGGGGGTGGTGACCGGCGCACGGGTGCGCCGACCGGTGAAAGAGGAGAAAGGGGAGGAAATGGAGGAACAGGAGTGAACCTCTGGGAATCCGTCCAGATCCGGGGGAACAGTAGCGGCCGGTGAACCCGGCTCGCCCCGCAGGACCGGGGGCGTTACCTCGAAACGGCGATCTTGGTCCGCGCGAGGTTTAACTGAGCGAACGTCAGTTTTCGGACAGGCCGACCGAGGGTCCCGGGTGGGCGGTGAGGCGTCGATTCTTCTCCGACCACGCGCGATTCAGCCACACCTGAGATAGGCACATAAGCCACTATTGGAATCAATCACTCCGAGCGAGCTTTCAGCAGTCGAGAGGCAGGCCATGTCGAACGCCGATACCAGTGAGGGCGCCGTCACCACCGGCTCCCCGCCCACGGCCAAGCTGACGCTCGTCACGCTGACCGCGATGGTCGTCGGGTCCATGGTCGGCGCCGGCGTGTTCTCCCTGCCGCGACGCTTCGCGCAGGAGACGGGGGTCGCGGGCGCGCTGATCGCCTGGGCGATCGCCGGCTGCGGCATGCTGATGCTCGCGTTCGTCTTCCAGACGCTCGCCGTGCGCCGCCCGGACCTGGACGCCGGTGTCTACGCGTACGCCAAGGCCGGTTTCGGCGAGTACCTCGGCTTCTTCTCCGCTTTCGGCTACTGGGCGAGCGCCTGCGTCGGCAACGTGACCTACTGGGTGCTCATCATGTCGACGATCGGCGCCGTCGCGCCGGCGCTCGGCGACGGCGACACCGCCCTCTCCATCGTGCTGTCCTCGGCCGGCCTGTGGGCGTTCTTCCTGCTCATCCGGCGGGGGGTGAAGGAGGCCGCCGCGATCAACCGGATCGTGACCGTGGCCAAGGTCGTGCCCATCATCGTCTTCGTCCTCCTGGCCCTGTTCTACTTCGAGCCGTCCGTCTTCGCCGACAACTGGGGCGGCGCCGACTACGCCGGCTCCCTGTTCAACCAGGTCCGCGGCACCATGCTCGCCACCGTCTTCGTCTTCCTCGGGGTCGAGGGCGCCAGCGTGTACTCACGGCACGCCAAGCGCCGCGAGGACGTGGGCCGGGCGACGGTCCTGGGCTTCCTCAGCGTCTTCGCCGTCTTCGCCTCGGTGACCATCGTCTCGTACGGGATCCTGCCGATGGGCGAGATCGCCGAGCTGCGCCAGCCTTCCATGGCGGGCGTCCTGGAGGCCGCGGTCGGCACCTGGGGCCAGGCCTTCGTCAGCGTCGGCCTCATCGTCTCCGTCCTCGGCGCCTACCTCGCCTGGACCCTGATGGCCGCGGAGG
The DNA here is from genome assembly GCF_042716635.1 of Streptomyces sp. NPDC058664. NCBI lineage: Bacteria > Bacillati > Actinomycetota > Actinomycetes > Kitasatosporales > Streptomycetaceae > Streptomyces > Streptomyces sp. NPDC058664. Next base: position 7,484 of record NZ_JBHXRW010000081.1, read on the forward strand.
TGCTCTTCGTCGCGGCCAAGGACGAGGACATGCCGCGCTTCCTGGGGCGCTCCAGCGGCGACGACGTCCCCGTCCCGGCACTTCTGATGACCACGGCCCTCAGCCAGATCGTGCTGGTGGTCACGGCCTTCTCCGACGACGCGTTCAACTTCGCCCTCGACCTGACCAGTTCGCTCAGCCTGATCCCGTTCCTGCTGGCCGCCGCGTTCGCGGTGAAGATCGCCCTCAGGCCCGCGCAGGAGAAGGTGACGGGGACGAGCACCCGGCGCGAGCTGGTCGTGGGCGTGCTCGCCACGGTGTACACGGCGTTCCTGCTGTACTCGGCCGGGCTCAAGTTCGTCCTGGTGTCCTTCCTCATCTACGCGCCCGCGACCTTCCTGTTCGTCAAGGCGAGGCGCGAGCAGGGCAGGCGGCTCTTCTCCCCGCGCGAGCTGGTGATCCTGGCCGTCTCGGTCGCCGGCGCCGTCCTGGGGGTCGTGGCCCTCGCGGCCGGCTGGATCAGCCTCTGAGTCGCCTTTCCTTCCCCCATGCCCCATGACCCTGTGACCCGATGTCCCCGTCACCCGTACCGAAAGGCCCCGCATGACCGGCAACGACGCTTCCGCCGAGCCCGCGCTCGGCGTCCACTCCGAGGTCGGACGGCTCCGCAAGGTCCTGGTCTGCTCTCCCGGGCTCGCCCACCGCCGGCTGACCCCGACCAACTCGGACGACCTGCTCTTCGACGACGTGATGTGGGTCGAGAACGCGCAGCGCGACCACGCCGACTTCGTCGACGAGCTCACCCGGCGGGGCGTCGAGGTCGTGGAGCTGCACCGACTGCTCGCCGACACGATGGCGATCCCCGAGGCCAGGGCCTGGCTCCTCGACCGGAAGATCGTCCCCAACGAGGTCGGGCTCGGGCTCGTCGACGACACCCGCGCCTTCCTCGACTCCCTCGCCCCGCGCGAGCTGGCCGAGTACCTCATCGGCGGCCTGTCGACGGCCGACCTGCAGGGCGCGTTCCGTTCCGGGTACGTGTCACTCGCCCGGGAAGGCGTCGGGGCGCGCGAGTACCTGATGCCGCCGCTGCCGAACACGCTCTACACCCGCGACACCACCTGCTGGCTGTACGGCGGGGTGACCCTGAACCCGCTGTACTGGCCCGCCCGGCACGGCGAGACCCTCCTCATGAAGGCGATCTACACCTTCCACCCCGACTACGCGGGCGCCACCGTCTGGTGGGGCGACCCCGAACAGGACTGGGGCCAGGCCACCTTCGAGGGCGGCGACATCATGCCCGTCGGCAACGGCGTCGTCCTCATGGGCATGAGCGAACGCACCTCCCGCCAGGCCATCACCCAGGTCGCCGCCTCGCTGTTCAGGAACGGCGCGGCCGAGCACGTCGTCGTCGCCGGCATGCCGAAGCTGCGCGCCGCGATGCACCTGGACACCGTCTTCACCTTCGCCGACCGCGACATCGTCACGCTCTACCCGAAGATCATGGACGCCGTTCACACCTTCTCGCTGCGGCCCGGCGACAAGGCCCCGGGCGTGGAGATCACCGACGAGGGCGACACCCCCTTCGTGGAGGTGGTCGCCAAGAGCCTCGGCCTGCCGCAGCTCCGGGTGATCGAGACCGGCGGCGACGTGTACGCCTCCGAGCGCCAGCAGTGGGACAGCGGCAACAACGCCGTCGCCCTCGAACCCGGGGTCGTCTTCACCTACGACCGGAACACCCAGACCAACGCGCTGCTGCGCGAAGCGGGCGTCGAGGTCATCACCATCGTCGGTGCCGAACTCGGCCGGGGACGCGGCGGCGGCCACTGCATGACCTGCCCGCTCGTCCGTGACGCGGTCGAGTTCTGAGGCCTCCCGCGCCCATGGGACCGGCCGCCCCCGAGGGGGCGGCCGGTCCCGCGCGTTCCGCGACCGCCGGACGGATCAGTCCGTCGGCTCCGAGCCCGCCAGCTGCTCGGCGAGCTCCCGCTCGCTCTGCTCCGGGAGGGTGGTCTTGAGCACGGTTCCGCCGAATTCCTCCATGGCACCGGCGAACGCGTCCTCGCTGACCTCCGAGGCCATGATCACGACGGCCGACGAGCCCGGTTCGAGCAGCGAACGGACCTTCTCCCGGAACCTGTTGTCGACACCCATCTGGTTCAGCTTGCCGATGAGCCCTCCGACGGCGGCGCCCACGACGCCGATCCCCGGCGTGAGGATGATCATGCCGAAGACCAGCCCCCAGAGGGCGCCTGCGGTGGCCGAGAGGGCGACCTTCCCTTCCCTCCTGGCCGGGGTGTCCACGTGGGTCTCGCCGTTCGCGTCCACCGAGACGACGGCGAGCCCGGTCAGTTCGAGCGCCTTGCCGCGCTCGAGTTCCTGGACCTTGGCGAAGGCCCGCTCCGCGACGGCGCGGTCGTCGTAGCCGAGGACGATGAGTTCGGACATGTGGCTCTCCTCCTGGGTCAGTACCCTGGGTCAGTACCGCTGCGCCTTCACGAGCTTCGGGGTGAGCACCGGTTCGGGGGGCTGTCCGCTGACGACCAGCGGCTGTTCGCGCTCGCCCGGTCCGAGGTCCTCGACACCGACGAACCGCGTCTCGACGACCTTGCCGGAGGGGTCGAGGAAGTCGACCTGCACGGCGTAGGAGGCCTTCTCGTCCGTCTTGTTGGTGACGGTCAGGAGGACGGCCAGGACACCTCCGGTGTCCGCTCGCGGCTTTCCGGTCATCGCGACCTCGCCCAGCGCGTTGCCGCGGCCCTGCACGCCCTTCAGCGCGTCCTCGGCGGCTTGGCGGGAACGCTCGATCTCCGTCCCGATGGACGCCTTGCGCGAGGCCTCCCTGGCGGACGCCGAGGCCGCCGCCGACGAGGCGGACGCGCGGGCGGATTCGATGGCCTCCGCGGCCGACGAGGCGGCGGCGGACGGCGGTTCGCCCGAGAAGCCGGCCGTGTCGGGAGCCGTGGGCCGTGGGCTGAAAGTGGGGCCGCCGGTGTCGTCGTTGCCGGTGTCGCAGGACACGAGGCCGGCCGTGCCGAGGGCCGTGACGACGACGGCGGCCGCCGCGCTCACCGCCCGTGCGCGGACCGACCGTCTCGCGCGCGCCGATGTGGGGTTCACAGGATGCGTCCTCTTCTCGTCTCCGTGGTGCGATCGTGGTCAGTAGCGCAGGACGCCGGCGATGCGGTCCATGTCGAGCAGGGTGTCGTCGCGTACGAACTGGACCTCGGCTCCGCTGTCGAGGGCCCGTTCGACGATCTCGTCGACCATGTCGTCCCGTGCCTCGGCCTCGGTGGGCTCCGCTGGTTCCAGATGGCCGCCGTCGTCCCGTACGACGGTCCGGTAGTGGTCCTCGACGGCGAGCAGCCGGACCCGGCCGTCCTTCACGGCCTGCCACACCTCGTCGATCCCACCGGCGTACTCCCGCCGTCCCCTGGCCGCGTCGAGCTCGGCCACGACCGTGGTCGACGCGGCGGCCTCACGGGCGGCGCGGGCGGGCTCGACGGCCTTCCGTACCGCCTCGGCGGGGCCGCGCGCGAGCCCGCCCTGCCGGATGGGCGTCGCGCCCGGCAGGAGCGGCCCGGTCTCCTCCAGGAGGGCGAGGGCGGCGGGTTCCCCGATCACGTACAGCGGGCGCGGCCGGGAGGCGAGGACCGCGCGCAGCGTCCGGTGCGCCTCGCGGAGGAACCGGCGGGTGGCCTCGTCCCGGAAGGTGCCGGGGAGGTCGCCGACGCGTTGCTCGCGTTCCGCGTCCGGGTCGTCGAGGCCGCGGACGAGCGGGAAGCCGTCCGCGGTGTGTTCGGTGACCCGTTCGGCGTCGCCGCTCCACAGCGAGACCCGGTCGGCCGCCACCGCGAGCGTCCAGGAGGGCTGTTCGGCGGCCCGGGCGGCGACGAGGTTGCGGGTGAGGAAGGTGTCGGCGACGACGACGCGCTCCGGGACCGTCCGGGCCACCGACCACACGTGGTGCTCGCCCGGGGCGGCGAAGACGACCAGGCCGTCCTCGGCGTGCGTGAGGTCGATCCCGGCGACCGCCCGGCGCAGCTGCTCCAGGACGTCGTCGCGCCGCTCCCGGGTCACCGCGGGGTCGTCGTGGACGGCCTTCTCCGCCGCGGCCACGAGGTTGCGGAGGCGTACGGGGTCCTGGGCGTTCTCCGGTGCGCGGCGGTGCGTCGGCATGACGAGGGACACGGCGGGGTACGGGCGGGGCCTGCGCAGCTTCGCGAGCACGTCACTGCTGAGCGCGGGGTCCATGGGGGAAGCCTTCCTTGCTGGTTCCCGCGGTGTCGCGGGCGCGGCCGGGCAGGCCCGGCCGGCGGGTGCGGCGGGCGGGCTACTGGGGGCCGGCGAGCTGGTCGGCCAGCTCCTTCTCGTCCTCGTCGCTGAGCGAGGTCTTGAGGACGGTGCCGCCGTGCGGCTGCATGGCCACCGTGAACTTGTCGTCGGTGATCTTCGAAGCCATGATCACGACGGCGGCCGAACCGGGCTTGAGGAGGTCCTCCACCTGTTGGCGGAACCGGTCGTCCACGCCCGACTTGCTCAGCTTGCCGACGAGACCGCCGAGGGCCGCGCCGGTCAGGAGTCCGACCCCGGGCAGCAGGAAGAGGATGCCGAAGATCGCTCCCCACAGGGCCCCGGACGCGGCGGAGACGCCGACGAGGCGGCTGGTGGTGTCGACATGGGTACTGCCCCCTTCGTCCACGGAGACCACCGCGAGACCGTTCAGGTGCACCACGTAGTCCCGTTGCAGGTCCTGCACGGTGGTGAACGCACGCCGGGCCACCTCCGGGTCGTCGTATCCGATGACGATCAGCTCGGACATTCCCGCCTCCTGTCGCGGCGGCAGCCCGCCGGACGTCCACTTCGCCCGCTGACGGAGAGACGCGTACGACCTCTCGAGGGGCCACGAAATGACATCTTGTCCCGATATGAACACCATCGCGACTCGATGGCCTCCTCAACGGACGCGCGGAAAGGTCCCGAACGGGCGCACGGAGAGGCCCGGCGGCTGACCCGCCCGGGCGGGTCGGCGGCGGGTCGCGGAGCGTTCCGCCGGACAGACGCCGGAGCCCCGGACATAGTGCGGGCATGACACGCACCCCCCTCACCTCGCGCGCGCGCACGCGTGTGCGCTCCCGCAGGGCCCTGCTCTGCGCCGCGCTCCTCGCGCTCACCGTCCAGACGGCCGCCGTCGCACCCGCGCTCGCCGCGGGGCCCGGCGGCCACGGCGGATCCGACTGCGTACGGACCGAGGGTCCCCTCGGCGGCGAGGCCCGCCGGATCCTGGACATCACCCGCAAGGCCAAGAAGGACCTCCGGTTGAAGTCCGTGCAGCTGCGGGTCACCGTCGACGGACGCGAGGTCGTCACCGACGCGCTCGGCGAGTCCATGACCGGTGTACCGGCCGAGCCCGACATGCACTTCCGCGCGGGGTCCGTGGCCTTCGCGCACATCGGAACGGCCCTGCTCCGGCTCGTCGAGCAGCGGCGGGTCCGGCTCGACGACACCGTCGAGCGCTGGCTGCCCGACCTGCCCAAGGCCGACAGGATCACCCTGCGCATGCTGGCGAGCAACACCTCGGGGCTCCACGACTACGTCACCGACCCCGCGTTCGGGAAGGAACTTGAGGCACACCCCTTCCGTGCCTGGACCCCCGAGCAGCTGCTCGCGTATCCGCTCCGCCACTCGTTCTGGTACGAGCCGGGCACCAGCTGGAGCTACTCCCACGGCAACTACCTGCTCCTGATCTCCGCCCTCGAGAAGATCACCGGCATGCGGATCGACGCGCTCCTGAAGGAGCAGGTCACGGGTCCGCTGGAGCTGCGGAACACCCGGAGCAACCTCACCCCCGACATCCCGCGTCCGGTGCTGCACGCCTTCACCTCCGACCGCGGCTTCTACGAGGAGTCCACCTTCTGGAACCCGTCGTGGACCACCGCCCCCGGCGCGGTCATCACCACCCACATCTGTGACCTGGCCCGTTCGGCGCGGGGCATCGGGAGCGGCGAGCTGCTCTCCCCCCGCTCGTACCGCACGCTGCTCGACCCCGGCACGGTCGGGCTCGGGGGCGGGACCGCGAAGTGTCCCGCCTCGATCTGCCTGAAGCAGACCGAGGCCAAGCACTTCGGTCTCGGCGTCATCGTGATCAACGGGTGGGTCCTGCAGAACCCGTCGTTCTCCGGGTACGCGGCCATCCAGGCGTACCTTCCGTCCAAGCGGCTCGCCATCGCGGTCTCGACGACCAAGACGGCGACCACGCCCGACGGCAACACGGCCGAGAAGGTCGCCGAGCGCATCGCCGCCGCGCTCGCCCCGGAGGCCCCCCTGGCGCTCTCCTGACGCGTTCCGGGCGTACCCGGGGCACGGGGAGCGTGCCGCTGGGCGGGGCGTGCGCGCCCCGCCCGGCGGCGTCCCCGGTCTGAGTAGCCGTACTCATGCCGGGAGCCGGCCGCGGCGGGACCATGTCGCCAGGGTGCGCACGTGCTCGGAGGGGGCGGCATGAGCAAGGTCGTGGGTGTGTTCGTGGCGGCGGGTCTCGCGGTCGGCGCGCTGGTGCTGGCGTACGCGGTGGGGGCGCCGCCCGGCACGGTGCTCGCCGTGGGGGCGGGCGTCCTCGGACTGCTCTGGCTCCTGCTGCTCCTCACCACCCCGTGGAACCTGTACTTCCGGGCGCACGCGGTGCTCGCCGAGATCGCGGTCAGCCGCGAGAAGGGCCTCGCCGTCCCCGGGGAGCGGGACACCGAGGCCCGGCGCATCGCGCGCGTGATGCTGCGGGTCGCCGTCGCCGGGCACGCGGTGACGGCGGCGGGGGCGCTCGCCGTCGCCCTCGCGACGGGCCACGGGGCGGGTTACTGGTTCGCCGGGTTCTTCCTCCTGAGCACGTTCTTCAGACCGGCCGGCGCGTACTTCGGGCAGCTGCGGCGCAGGCTCGGCGTCCTGCTCAGGGAGGTGACGTTCCCGCGTGACGACGTGGTGGCGCTGACCGCGCGGGTCGCGGCGCTCGAAAGCGGTGCCACGGTCCTGGACGGCAAGGCGGAGGAGCAGTACCGGGCCCTCGCCGAGCTGCGCCGTACGGTGGACGCCGTCGCCCTCTCGGCGCATCAGCGCGCCGACGGGACCGACCGGAGGATCGCCGCCCTCGCGAGGGAGTTCGAGGCCACGGTGAACCGGCTCACCGACAACGAGGAGATCATCACCGGCCTGAAGGCCTTCCTGCGGCTCCTGCGCGCCACCGACGTCACCACCGTCACCGACGTCACCGGCGGCTCCGCCTCCCCGTGACACCCGTGGACCGGGGAGCTCACACGACGCCCGGGGCCGCTGTGTGACCGGTGTTACGGACCATGATCGGCCCGGTTGACACGGGTGTAACGGGCGTTTCGTACGGTCGGGGCTCGAACGGTTCCACAGAGAGGCGCCCCGGTGACCCCACAGGACACGGCGGACCCCCGGGGCGGTACGGCCGAGCAGGTGCGGACCGTCTGCTCGTACTGCGGTGTGGGCTGCGGACTGCTCCTCGACATCGCCACGGGACCCGACGGACGCCGTACGGTCCTCAGAGCGACGGGCGACAAGGACCACCCCGCCAACCGGGGGCGGCTCTGCACCAAGGGCGCCACCACCGCCGACCTGCTCGCCGCCCCCGGCCGCCTGACCACCGCGCTCGTCCGCGAGGAGCGCGGTGCCTCGCCCGTCCCCACCGGCACCGGCCGGGCCGTCGCCGAGACCGCCCGCCGGCTGCGGGCGATCGTCGACGAGCACGGGCCCGACGCGGTCGCGCTCTACGTCTCCGGCCAGATGAGCCTGGAGGCGCAGTACCTCGCCAACAAGCTGGCCAAGGGCTTCATCGGCACCAACCGGATCGAGTCCAACTCGCGGCTCTGCATGGCGAGCGCCGGCACCGGCTACAAGCTCTCCCTGGGCGCCGACGGACCGCCCGGCTCCTACGACGACCTCGACAGGGCCGACGTCTTCCTCGTCATCGGCTCCAACATGGCCGACTGCCACCCCATCCTGTTCCTCCGGATGATGGAGCGGGTCAAGGCCGGGGCGAAACTGATCGTCGTCGACCCCCGGCGCACCGCCACCGCCGACAAGGCCGACCTCTTCCTGCGGATCAGGCCGGGCACGGACCTCGCGCTCCTCAACGGACTGCTGCACCTGCTGCACGAGAACGGACACACCGACCCCGACTTCGTCGCCGCGCACACCGAGGGCTGGGAGGCGATGCCGCCGTTCCTCGCCGACTACCCGCCGGCCACGGTCGCCCGTATCACCGGCATGCCCGAGGACGACATCCGCACCGCCGCCGAGTGGATCGGCACGGCGGCCGAATGGACCAGCTGCTGGACCATGGGCCTCAACCAGTCCACCCACGGCACCTGGAACACCAACGCCCTGGTCAACCTGCACCTGGCGACCGGCGCGATCTGCCGCCCCGGCTCGGGCCCCTTCTCGCTGACCGGCCAGCCCAACGCCATGGGCGGACGCGAGATGGGGTACATGGGTCCCGGCCTCCCCGGACAGCGCTCGGTCCTGGTCGCCGAGGACCGGGCCTTCACCGAGGAGCTCTGGGACCTGCCGCCCGGCACGATCCGCGAGGACGGCTCGGGGCAGGGCACCGTCGACCTCTTCCGGCGCATGGCGGACGGCGAGATCAAGGCGTGCTGGATCATCTGCACCAACCCGGTCGCCTCCGTCGGCAACCGCGCCACCGTCGTCGAGGGCCTGCGGGCCGCCGAACTCGTCATCACCCAGGACGCGTTCGCCGACACCGAGACCAACGCGTACGCGGACGTCGTCCTGCCCGCCGCCCTCTGGACCGAGACCGAGGGCGTCCTGATCAACAGCGAGCGCGGCCTCACCCTCACCCGGCCGGCCGTCGACCCGCCGGGCGAGGCCCTCGCCGACTGGCGGATCATCGCCGACGTCGCCCGCGCGATGGGATACGAGAAGGCGTTCTCGTACGACAGTGCCGAGGAGGTCTTCGAGGAGATCAGACGGGCCGGGAACCCGAAGACCGGGTACGACCTGAGCGGGGTGTCGTACGAGCGGCTGCGCGCCACCCCCGTCCAGTGGCCGGCCGCGAGCGGAGGGCCGGCCCGCAACCCGATCCGGTACGTGGCCGGCGACGGCGCCGGTCCCGTCTTCCCGACGGCGAGCGGCCGGGCCGTCTTCCACGCCCGGCCCCACCTCGATCCCGCCGAGATGCCCGACGACGCGTATCCGTTCGTCCTCAACACCGGTCGTCTCCAGCACCAGTGGCACACCCTCACCAAGACGGGCAAGGTCGCCAAGCTCAACAAGCTCAACCCGGCGCCGTTCGTCGAACTGCATCCCGAGGACGCCCTGCGGCTCGGGATCGTGGCGGGCGACCCGGTGGAGATCGCCTCACGGCGCGGCAGGGCGGTGCTCCCGGCGGTGGTCACCGACCGGGTCGCGCCCGGCGGCTGCTTCGCCCCCTTCCACTGGAACGACCTGTTCGGCGAGGACCTGTGCGTCAACGCCGTCACCCAGGACGCCGTCGACCCCCTCTCCTTCCAGCCCGAGCTGAAGGTGTGCGCGGTGGCTCTGTCGAAGGCGGCGGTCCCGGTGAACCCGACGCCCCCGGGATCCGGGGTCACGACGGCGCTCGCACCCGTCACGCCCCTGGTGCCGAAGGTGGTCGTTCCGAGCGGTGCCCTGCCGCCGGGGCCCGCCGCGGCGCTCGGCCTCGAAGCGGCCCCGCCGCCCGTCCTGACCGCCGAGGAGCGGCAGTACCTCGTCGGCTTCCTCGCCGGTCTGGAGACGGGCGCGCCGGGTGTGCCCGTCCTGCCGCCCGGCGCGCCGTTCCGCGAGGACCACGCCCGCTGGGTGAACGGGGTCCTGGCCGGTCTGTACTCGCGCGCGCCGCAGGCCCCGGCCGCCGCGGGCGCGGACACCGCGGGCCGTGAGGTCGTCGTGCTGTGGGCCTCGCAGACCGGCAACGCCGAGGACTTCGCCGCCGCCACCGCCGAGCGGCTGCTCTCGGCCGGCCACCGGGCCGCGCTCGCGGGCATGGACGAGACCGACCTCGGAGCGCTGCCACCCGCCGCCGACCTCCTCCTGATCACCAGCACGTTCGGGGACGGGGACGCGCCCGACAACGGCTCCGGATTCTGGGACGCGCTCGCCGCGCCCGACACCCCGCGCCTCGACGGCCGCCGCTACGCCGTGCTCGCCCTCGGGGACTCCTCGTACGGCGACTTCTGCGGGCACGGGCGGCGTCTCGACCGCCGCCTGGACGAGCTCGGGGGCGTCCGGCTGGCGCCCCGTACCGACTGCGAACCGGACTACGAACCCTCGGCACACGCCTGGCTCGACCAGGTCCTCGCCGGTCTGTCCGAGGCGGCACCGGCTCCGCCGGCCGCACCGGCCCCGGCTGTCCCCGCCTCCGCGCCCGCCTCCGCCGCCGCGCCCGCGCCCGCTCGGCGGTCGGGGCCCGTCACCACGCCCGCCCGCCTCGTCGGGAACCGGCTCCTCAGCCTGCCGGGCGCGGGCAAGGAGGTGCGCCGGTTCACCTTCGACACGAGCGAGCACGGGACACCGCTCGGCTACGAGAGCGGGGACGCCCTCGGCGTGCGGCCCGTGAACTGCCCCGATCTCGTGGCCGAATGGCTGGCCGTCACCGGTCTCGGCGCCGACGTCCCCGTGGAACTGCCGGGTGTCGGCCCCGTGCCCTTCGGCGAAGCCCTGCACCGTCACCTCGACATCACCGGCGTCACCCCCGCCCTCCTCGGTTTCGTCACCGAACGGACCGGCGACCGGGACCTCAAGAGGCTCCTGCGGCCCGACAACAAGGACGGGCTCGCCCAGTGGACCTGGGGCCGGCAGGCCGTGGACGTCCTGGCCGAGCACGCCGTGCGCGCCGCCGCGCAGGAGTGGGCCGAGGTCCTCGGCCGTCTCAGGCCCCGGTTCTACTCGATCTCCTCCAGCCCGCTCACCGATCCCCACCGGGTGTCGCTGACCGTCTCCGTCGTCCGCTACGAGAACCTTCGCGGCCGTCCCCGCAAGGGCGTCTGCTCGTCGTTCCTCGCCGATGCCGAACCCGGCTCCCCGGTTCCGCTCTTCGTCCAGCGCGCCCCGCGTTTCCGGCCCCCGGCGGACCCCACGACCCCGATGGTGATGGTCGGTCCCGGCACGGGTGTGGCGCCCTTCCTCGGCTTCCTCGACGAGCGGCGGGCCCTCGGCCACCGGGCTCCGAACTGGCTCTTCTTCGGTGAACAGCACCGTGCCACCGACTTCTACTACGAGGAGGAGCTCACCGCCCTCCTGGCCGACGGCACCCTGGACCGCCTCGACACCGCCTTCTCCCGCGACCAGCGCGCCAAGGTCTACGTCCAGGACCGGATGCGGGAGCACGGGCCGCAGCTGTGGTCGTGGCTCCAGGCCGGCGCGCACTTCTACGTGTGCGGCGACGCCGCCCGGATGGCGAAGGACGTCGACCGGGCGCTGCGCGACATCGCCGTCACCCACGGCGGCCTCGACGAGGAGTCGGCGGGGGTGTACGTCAAGCAGCTGGCCGCCGACAGGCGGTACGTCCGGGACGTGTACTGACTTCGGCCCGGCCCCGGCGCCCCGCGCGGAGCCGCGTCACCCGCTTGCCGGTCCCCCGGTTGACGCTAATGTCGATATATGGCCACATGCACGTCTTCGTACCCGCGCTCACGCGGCGGTGGGGCGGGGGCGTACGGAAGGAGCCTCCCATGAGCCGTACATTGCGCGGCGCGATTGCCCTGGCCGGGGCCACGGCCCTCTGTCTGGGCGCGGTGGCGACCAGCGGGGCCTCCCCGCCGGAGTCCGCGGCCCAGGGCGAGGTGAGGATCGGCCTGCTGCTGCCGGAGAGCAAGACCACGCGGTACGAAAAGTTCGACCGGCCGTACATCGAGGCGAAGATCAAGGAGCTGGCGCCCGACGCCCAGATCGACTACTACAACGCCGCCGAGAACGCCACCACCCAGCAACAGCAGGTGAACACGGCGCTCGCCAAGGGCGACAAGGTCCTCATCCTGGACGCCGTGGACGCGAAGTCGATCCAGTCGTCCGTGCAGAAGGCCCGTGACGCGGGCGTCAAGGTCGTCGCGTACGACCGCCTCGCGCAGGGCCCGGTCGACGCGTACGTCTCGTACGACAACCGCAAGGTGGGCGAGCTCCAGGGCAAGGCGCTCCTCGACGCGCTCGGCGACAAGGCCGGGACCGGCCAGATCGTGATGCACAACGGTTCGCCGACCGACCCGAACGCGGCCGAGTTCAAGGCCGGGGCGCACTCGGTCCTGGACGGCAAGGTGAAGATCGGCAAGGAGTACGACACGCCGAACTGGGACCCGAACAACGCCAACCAGCAGATGTCCGGTGCCATCAGCTCCCTGGGCAAGGACAACATCGTCGGCGTCTACTCGGCCAACGACGGACTGGCCGCCGGCATCGCCACCGCGCTCAAGGCCGCGGGCATGAACGTGCCGCTGACCGGCCAGGACGCCCAGCTCGACGCGATCCAGCGGATCCTGCTCGGCACCCAGACGATCACGGTCGAGAAGCCGTACAAGCCGGAGGCCGACATCGCGGCCACGATGGCCGTCAACCTCGCCGAGGGCAAGCCGCTCCCGGCCGACCTGACGCCCACCACCGTGACCAGCGGCAGTGGCGAGAAGGTCCCGGCCAACCTGCTCACACCGGTCGTGGTCGACAGGACCAACATCAAGGACACCGTCGTCAAGGACGGCCTGTACACGGTCCAGGAGATCTGCACCCCGACGTACGCCGCGGCCTGCAAGGAGGCCGGGCTCCAGTAGCCGCGCGGCCCTCCGACCCGGTGGGGCGGAGCGGCCCGCGCGAGCGGAGGAGGCGGTTCCGTTGCCGGAGTCAGCCGTGCTCACACTACGGGGGATCTCCAAACGGTTCGGCGCGGTCCAGGCCCTGCAGGGCTTCGACCTGGACGTGCACGCCGGTGAGGTGGTCGCGCTCGTCGGCGACAACGGCGCCGGCAAGTCCACCGCCGTCAAGGCGATCGCCGGGGTGAACCCGCCCGACGAGGGCGTCATCACCTGGGAGGGCCGGCCGGTCTCCATCAACCGGCCGCACGACGCCCAGAACCTCGGGATCGCCACCGTCTATCAGGACCTGGCGCTGTGCGACAACCTCGACGTGGTCGCCAACCTGTTCCTCGGCCGGGAACTGCGTCGCTTCGGCGTGCTCGACGAGGTGCGCATGGACCAGCGGGCACGCGAGCTGCTCGACACGCTGTCCATCCGGATCCCGAGCGTGCGCATCCCGGTCGCCTCCCTCTCCGGCGGCCAGCGCCAGACGGTGGCGATCGCGCGCTCGCTCATCGGCGCGCCGAAGGTCGTCATCCTGGACGAGCCCACCGCCGCGCTCGGCGTGGAGCAGACCGCGGAGGTCCTCGACCTGGTCGAGCGGCTCCGCGGGCAGGGCCTCGGCACCATCCTGATCAGCCACAGCATGGTCGACGTGATGGCGGTCGCCGACCGGATCGCCGTGATGCGGCTCGGCCGGAACAACGGCTTCTTCGACAAGCGCTCCACGACCACCGAGGAGATCATCTCCGCCATCACGGGGGCCACCGACAGCGCCGTCACCCGCCGCCAGGCCCGCAAGCGGGAGGAGGAGCGATGAGCCACGACCCGGGCCGCGCCGACCCCCCGGCCGACCGCCCCTCCGACCGCTCCGGCGCCGGCGACGCCGGCGCCCAGGAACCGGCACCCGGCGCGGTGCCCGCCGTCGACACCCGCCTCCTCGTCCGCGAGGAGGGCCTCAAGGGATACCTGGGCGAGTTCCGTCGCAAGGTGCGCAGCGGTGAGCTGGGCTCGCTGCCCGTCGTGCTGGCCGTGATCATCATCTGGACGGTCTTCGGCACTCTGAACAGCACGTTCCTCTCGGCCCAGAACCTCTCCGACCTCAGCCAGCAGATCGTCGGCACCGGCATGATCGCCGTCGGCATCGTCTTCGTGCTCCTGCTCGGCGAGATCGACCTCTCGGTCGGCTCGGTCAGCGGCCTGTGCGCCGCGATCTTCGCCGTACTCAACGTCCTGAACGGCATGAACGAGTGGCTGGCGCTCCTGGTCGCCGTCGCGGGCGGCGCGGTCGTCGGCCTGATCCACGGGTTCTTCTTCGCGAAGGTCGGCGTGCCCGCCTTCGTGGTCACCCTCGCGGGCAATCTCGCCTGGAACGGGCTGATGCTCCAGATCCTCGGCACCAGCGGCACGGTCAACATCCCGAGCGAGAGCATCGTCTCCAGGCTGTACTCGACGATCTACCACAGTCCGGCCGCCGCCTATGCCACGGCGGCCGTCGGGGTCGGGCTGTTCCTGGCGGCGTCGCTCCTCGACGCCAAGCGCCGCCGGACGGCCCGGGTGCCGTTCCGGCCGGTCGCCGAGATCGTGCTGCGTACGGCCGTCATCGCCGCGCTCGCCTTCGCCGCCGCGTACATCCTCAACCGCTACCAGGGGCTGCCGCTCGCGCTCCTGATCTTCCTGATCCTCCTCGTGCTCCTGGACTTCGTGCTGCGGCGCACCACGTACGGCCGGCGGATCTTCGCGGTGGGCGGCAACATCGAGGGCGCCCGCCGGGCGGGCATCAGCGTGCCGTTCGTGCGGATGTCCGTCTTCTCGATCGCCGGGACCATGGCGGCGATCGGCGGCCTCTTCCTGGCCGGTCAGATCCAGTCCGCGAGCCAGACCTCGGGCGGCGGCAACCTCCTGATGAACGTCATCGCCGCCGCCGTCATCGGTGGCACCAGCCTCTTCGGCGGGCGGGGCTCGGTCTGGTCCGCACTGCTCGGCGCGCTGGTGATCGGCTCCATCCAGTCGGGGATGAACATCATGGGCGTCAGCAACGCGGTCCAGTTCATGATCACGGGATCGGTGCTGCTGGCGGCCGTGGTCGTGGACTCCCTGTCCCGCCGGAGCCAGAAGGCGGCCGGCAGGGCGTGAGCGGACCGGGGCCCGTCCCGCCGCTCACGCCGAGTTCTTCGGCGTGAGCGGCGGGGCCTCCTGGCCTCCGGTGCCGGGGGAGCCGGGGCCGATCTTCAGTTCGAAGTCACCGTCGTACTTCTCGTGGCCCGCGATCACGGCGAGTCCGACGACCTCCACGCCCACCTCGCCCCGGACGATGAGCGGGTCCTTCCGCAGGTCCCTCATCAGCGCCACGCACATCCCGATCATCACCAGGACGAACGGCGCCGCCACCAGGATCGTGAGGTTCTGCAGGCCCGCGAGGGCGTCTCCCTGGCCGTCGCCGATGAGGAGCATGACGGCGGCGACCGCTCCGGTCACCACGCCCCAGAACACGACGACGGGCCGGGTGGGTTCGAAAGAGCCGCGCTGGGAGAGCGTGCCCATGACGATCGAGGCGGCGTCCGCGCCCGACACGAAGAAGATCCCTACCAGGATCATCACGAGGAGGCTCATCGCGCCGGCGAGGGGGAACTCCTGGAGCACGGCGAAGAGCTGTCCCTCGGGGGTGGTCTCCCCCGTCAGGTCGCCCTGCTCGCCGAGCTTCATCGCCGTACCGCCGAAGATCGCGAACCACACCAGGCTGACGGTGCTGGGCACCAGGATGACTCCGCCGACGAACTGGCGGATGGTCCGGCCCCGGCTGATCCTCGCGATGAACATGCCGACGAAAGGCGTCCACGAGATCCACCAGGCCCAGTAGAAGACGGTCCAGCCGCCGAGCCACTCGTGGATGTTCGCGCCGCTGGTCGCCTCGGTGCGGCCGGCCAGCTGGGGCAGGTCGCCGATGTACGCGGCGAGCGAGGTGGGCAGCAGGTCGAGGACGATGATGGTGGGGCCCGCCACGAACACGAAGAGGGCGAGCACCCCGGCAAGCACCATGTTGGTGTTGGAGAGCCACTGGATGCCCTTCTCCACACCGGACACGGCGGAGACGACGAAGGCCGCCGTCAGGACGGCGATGATGGCGACGAGCAGCCCGGTGCCGGTCTCCGCCATCCAGCCCAGCTCCTCGACGCCGCTGCCGATCTGGAGCGCGCCGAGGCCCAGCGAGGCGGCCGAGCCGAACAGCGTGGCGAAGATGGCCAGGATGTCGATGACGCGGCCGGGCCCGCCGTACGCCCGGCGCTCGCCCATCAGCGGGACGAAGACGGCGCTGATGGTCTGGCGGCGTCGGCGGCGGAACGTGGAGTACGCGATGGCGAGCCCCACGACGGCGTAGATCGCCCACGGGTGGAGCGTCCAGTGGAAGAGCGTGGTGGCCATGGCGGTCTGCATCCGCTCGGCGGAGTCGGCGGGATGGGTTCCCGGCGGCGGGGCGGCGTAGTGGGCGAGGGGTTCGCTCACGCCGTAGAACATCAGGCCGATGCCCATGCCCGCGCTGAACATCATGGCGATCCACGACACCGTCCGGAACTCCGGGCCCTCCCCCTCCTGGCCGAGGGTGATCCGGCCGTAGCGGCTGATGGCCAGCCAGAGGGCGAAGACGACGAAGCCGGAGGCGGCCAGCATGAACGCCCAGCCACCGTCGCGGATCAGCCCTTCGAGGAGCCTGCTCGACGTGCTCTCCAGGCTCTCCGTGGCCGTGGCGCCCCAGACCACGAAGGCCACGGTCAGGACGGCGGTGACCCCGAACACGATGCGGTCGGTACGGGCGCGGTGGTGGTGGTCGGGGTGGCGGGGCAGGTCCGCCGTCACCGCCGGCCGTGCTCCGCCGCCCCGCTCGGCGCCCGGTCCGGAGGCGTCCGGCCTCTGGTCTTCCTGCAACAGATGACACCTTTCACGGTGGTACGACTGCGAATGTACGGAAACATCTGATTTCAGCTTTTCGTCGAACATGTGACGATGTCCTGGTAAGGCATTACCACAGCTGAGGCCGAACTCCTGGTACCAACAGGCCTCCCCGGTCCGGCCGATGACCGTCGGCAGGCCGAGGTGCCCGGGCCGGGGCCGACGTATCCTCGCCCCGGGCGCCCCGAACGCGGGGCGGAAGAGGACGGAAGAGGTCGGAACAGGTGGCGGACGGACGCGGGACCGGCTCGGCGACCGGGGGCGGAGACGCCCGGACGCGCGGCGCGGGGAAGTTCGCCACGACGGTGCCGGACCCTGAGGCGACACCCCGCGCGGCCGGCGACGCCACCCCGGGCCCGGTCGCCGACACCCCCCCGGCTCCGGCCACCGGCACTCCTACGGCTCCGGCCGCGGAGCCGGCCACCGTCCCGCTGGGCACGCGCGCGCGGGAGGCCGTTCTTCAGCGGATCGTCGACCGGCGGTACGCACAGGGTGCCCGCCTCGTCGAACGGGAGGTCGCCGAGGAGCTCGGGATGTCCCGCGTCCCGGTGCGCGAGGCGCTGCGCGCACTGGTCACCGAGGGGCTCCTCGAGTTGCTCCCGCACAGCGGCGTCCGAGTGCGCCGCCTCGAGCGCACCGACGTGGAGCACCTCTACGAGGTGTGGGAACCGCTGGCCGTCCAGGCCTCGCGGCTCGCGGCGCGGGCGCGTGCGGCCGGCGACACCCGGGGCGTCGCGGCCCTCGAGGCCGCGCTCCACCAGGCCGAGTCGGCCGCCGCGGCGGACGAGGGGAGCCGCGAGGTGGCCGCCCACACCGCGTTCCACGAGTGCGTCGTGGCCATGTCGGGGAACCCGTTGCTCGCCCGGACCATGGAGCAGCTGAGCTGGCAGCTGCGGCTCGTGTTCGGCCTGCGCGAGGAGCCCGCGCACATGCGGGCCCAGCACGCCGAGATGTACCGGCACATCGCCGCCGGGGACGCGGAGGCCGCGGCGGCCAGCACCCTGCTGCACGTGCGGGACAGCAGGACCGTCGCCCTGCGCTCCCTCTTCGGTGACGCCTGACCCTATTCGTATACCAAGACCGGCATCCGCGCACCCTTCGACGAGCCAAGACGGCAAGGAAGGGGCATTTCCGCATCTCCCGATCATCACCCTTGTCCGCCGCCACAGGCTTGGTATACAAAACAGGGAGTCGTCGGCCCACTCCCCCAGAAGCCCACGCGACCGCCGGCCGTGGTGCGAGCGGACGTCCCGGTCCGAGCCGTGGCCCGTCCCGTACGCGTCGCCGCGCACCGCCCGCCCCCACCGCCTCGCCACACCGTCCCCTCGAAGGAGTCCCCATGCAGCCGTCCTCGACGTCCCCCGGCGCGCTCTCCCGCCGCACGATGCTCGCCGGCGCCGCCGCCCTTGCCGGTGCGACGGCGACCACGGCCGTCACGGCCGCCACGGCCCGGGCGGCGTCCGTCTCCGTCGCCACGGCCGCCCCCTCCCGGGCGGCGTCCGCCTCCGCCTCGGGGCGCCACGCGCGGGCCGTGGTCTTCCGTGACGTGCGCCCGTTCGGCGCCGCGAAGGCCACGGACCTCGTGGTCGTCGACGGCCGGATCTCGGACGGCCCCGCGCCGCGCGGCGCGAAGGTCGTGGACGGTGGCGGCCGGATCGCCCTGCCGTCCCTCGTGGACGCCCACATCCACCCCGACAAGACGACCTGGGGCGGCTCCTGGGTGTCGCGCCGGCCGGCGAGCGGCATCGCGGACTACGTCGCCCAGGACGTGGAGCTGTTCCGCGGCCAGCGCCGCCCCGTCGCGGAGCGGGCGTACGGGCTGATGTCCCACGCCGTCGCCCGCGGCACCCGGGCGATGCGCGCCCACGCCGACGTGGCCCCGGCCTACGGCCTGGCCGGGGTCGAGGGCCTGGCGGAGGCCCGTGAGCGGCTGCGTCACGCGCTCGACGTCCAGATCGTCGGCTTCCCCCAGCACGGCGTCATCCGCACCCCGGGCACGGCGGCGCTGCTCGAGGAGGCGGCGCGCGAGGGGGTCGTCGACATGATCGGCGGCATCGACCCGATCGGTTTCGACCAGGCCCTCGACGAGCAGCTCGACATCGTCTTCGGCATCGCGGACCGTCACGGCATCGGCGTGGACATCCACCTGCACGACCGCGGCGAGAAGGGCATGCGGGCCATGCGCGGCATCGTCGACCGGACGCGCGCCCTCTCCCTCGCCGGGCAGGTCACCGTCAGCCACGTGTTCTGCCTTCCGGAACTGACCGACAGTCAACTCGGCTCGATGGCGGCGGACTTGGGTGACCAGGACATCGCCCTCACGACGGTGGCGCCGTCCGCCTCCCTGGTGCTGCCGATCGCCCGGCTGCGTGAGCACGGGGTACGGGTCGGGCTCGGGTCGGACGGGGTGCGGGACTCCTGGAGCCCGTTCGGCAACGCCGACATGATGCACCGCGCGCATCTGCTCGGATGGGTGACGGACGTGCGCCTCGACGAGGAGCTGACGGCCTGTCACGACGTCGCGGCGCACGGAGGTGCGGACGTGATGGGGATCGCCCACGCCGACTTCACGGCGGGCGCACCGGCCGACTTCGTGCTCGTCCGGGGCGAGTGCCTGCCTCAGGTCGTCGTGGACATGCCGCGCCGCGACATGGTGGTGCACGGCGGTGTCGTCGTGGCCCGCGACGGCGAGTTCCTGGACTGAGCGACCGCGGTCGGCCGGACACCCCGGACTGAGCGACCACGGTCGGGCGGGCCCCCCGGGGGGGGGGGCCCGCCCGCCCGGCCAACAGGGAGGGGCCGGGGGAAAACAAAAAAGCAGGGGAGAATAAAAAAAAAAAACAAGCCACCAAAAG
>NZ_JBHXRW010000082.1:0-3046 GCF_042716635.1 Streptomyces sp. NPDC058664
GAGGAGTCGTACGCGTGGCCGCCGCTGCGGCGGGTGCGAGAAGAGCGGCTGTTCGTGCGCGTGGGGTTCATACAGAACCTTCCTTGATACGGCGCTATCAAGGAATTTCCGCAGCGGAAGTGCATCGCGCGGAATCACAAGAACGGCCGATGGAATACGGGGATAAGACTGCCTGCGGTGAATTCGTCACGAGTGCAGGCGATGGAATCGGTGACGTCGTGCGGACGTGGAATCCAGGGCATCGGCGCGGCCCCGAAGAGTCCGCAAGCCTGGACGGGGGCGCCTGGTGGCGACTGCCCCACAGGCTGAACTACTGCGAATAATGTCTGCAGCTGGGGCCCGCACCCCGAGGGATGCGGGCCCCAGCTGCGAAAGGCGTGAAACGCCGCGAAGAGAAGCACATCTGAAAAGGTGCTCCTCTGACCGAAAGGGCCGAGAAGGCGCTTGAAGTTGTGGGAGCCATGATGGCAACTGGGATCGACAGTAGCACGTCCCGTCGCCCCGCGTCCGATGAATATCTTCACCGAGTCCATCGCACCGGGAAAACCCCTGTCCGCGCCGTACCGGAAATCCACATCCGGCAGGGACGGATGCTCGGGCGAACGAGCGGAGGGCCAAACGGGTGACCGGGCGGACGTCCCGCAACCGCGCGTACCTGCCCCGCGCCTACCCGCGCCCGCGTAGACGGCGGGCGGGTCCGGTCGCGGGGCGCGACGTGCCGAGCCGTTCGAAGGGTCCGGGCCCCGTTTGTCACAGCGCCGCGACGAGGGTGTCTTGATCCGTCCTCTGGCCGAACCCGTCGGCGGAGCGGGCCGTCGTGCCGGTTGAGAACGCGGAGCCGCGGAAAACGCCGCGGCCCGCTCACCGACCGGAAGGACCACCTGTCATGAACCGCCGCTCGCGCACCGCCCTCGTCGTCTCCGCCGCCCTGAGCGCCGGGCTGCTCGTGACCGCCTGCGGAGGCGGCTCGACCGATGCCGCCGACAGGAACGGGACGGCCTCCTCCGGCACCCCCGCGGGCACGGCGACCACAGCCACGGCCGCGGCGACCACCACACCGAGCGCCGCACAGGACAGCGGCGCCGCGAAGGCCACCCCGTCGACGGCCGACGGCGGCGAGGCGGACGGCCCGTCCCCGTCTGCAGCGGGCGGCTCCGGCCCCGCCGACAAGAGCGGCTACGGCCGGAGCTGCGGCACCCATGACCTTCAGTGGTCCGCCAAGGCCATGACGCAGGCCGGCGGCTACTACCAGGTCGGCGTCAAGGCCAGGCCCGGCATCACCTGCGTACTGCCCGCCGGTCTGCCCGTCTTCGCCTTCGGCTCCGGCGGCACCCAGGCCGGCCCCGCCGAGCAGGTCGCGGGCGAGGAGATCACCCTCGGCGGCGGCAGGACGGTGTACGCGGGCGTCACGCCGAAGAGCACCAGCGGTGACACCGGCACGGAGTACAGCACGGTCATCGCCTCCGTCAGTGCGGACGACCCCGAGCCCGTGTCCCTGAACATCGGCAGCGTCGTCGTCGACAAGCCCCTCACCACCAACTGGCACACCAACCCCGCCGACGCCGTCCCGTTCCCTTCCTGAACCGTCGCGGCACCGATGCCCGCCCCGCGCACGGAGCGGGCGGGCACGCGGCGAGGAGAGAGCGTGAGCGACGGCACCAGGGCCCACACCTCCGGCCTGTCGAGCTGAACGACGCACGGGTTCACTGAACGAGCGCTCCGCCCGCATGAACGACACAGCCATTCCACTGAATTGTTCAGCACTGTTTTACTGAACAGAACCCGTCACTACATCCATTCGAAACTCAAAGCATTCGCAGCCTTGACACGAAACCGGCGGGCAGTGCCTCATGGTGGGCAATCCCGATGTGCGGACCAGCGGCTCGGTCACAGAATTCTGACAACGTTGTCCATGATGTTGGTCAGGACCTCGGCACAGGGGTAAATCCCTTCCCATTCCTTGAAGGAGAGGCATGAACAAGCCGAGAAGCAGGTGGGTCACGGCCGCGGGCAGCGCCCTCGCGGGTGTCGCCGGTCTGCTGCTGCCCGTCTTCGGCCCCACCGGAGCCGCCCAGGCCGCCGACACGGGCATCCACGTCAGCAACGGCCGCGTCTACGAGGCCAACGGCAGCGAGTTCGTGATGCGCGGGGTCAACCACGCGCACGTCTGGTACCCCGGCGAGACCGGCGCCATCGCCGACATCGCGGCCAGGGGCGCCAACACCGTCCGGGTCGTCCTCGGCAGCGGCGACCGGTGGACCAGGACCGGCACGGCCGAGGTGACGTCGATCATCGACGACTGCAAGACCAACAAGGTCATCTGCGTGCTGGAGGTGCACGACACCACCGGTTACGGCGAGGACGGCGCCGCCACCTCCCTCGACAAGGCCGCCGACTACTGGGTCGGCGTCAAGAGCGCCCTCCAGGGCCAGGAGGACTACGTCGTCGTCAACATCGGCAACGAGCCCTTCGGCAACAGCGGTTACACGGCCTGGACCGACGCCACCAAGAACGCCGTCAAAAAGCTGCGCGGCGCCGGCATCTCGAACGCGCTCATGGTGGACGGCCCCAACTGGGGCCAGGACTGGTCGAACACCATGCGGAACAACGCGGCCTCGGTCTTCGCCGCCGACCCGCAGCGGAACACCATCTTCTCCATCCACATGTACGGCGTGTACGACACGGCCGCCGAGGTCCAGAGCTACCTGAACCACTTCGTGAGCAGCGGACTGCCGATCGTGGTGGGCGAGTTCGGCGACAACCACAGCGACGGCAACCCCGACGAGAACGCCATCATGGCCACGGCGCGCTCGCTGCGCGTCGGCTACCTCGGCTGGTCGTGGAGCGGCAACGGCAGCGGTGTCGAGTACCTCGACATGGCCAACGGCTTCGACGCGAACTCCCTCACCGCCTGGGGCAACCGGTTCTTCAACGGACCCGACGGGATCTCCTCCACCTCCACGCGGGCCACGATCTACGGCGGCGGCGGCGGTGGCGGTGGCGGCGGCGGCAACACCGGCGGTACGGCCCCCAACGGCTACCGTAC
>NZ_JBHXRW010000082.1:3141-25225 GCF_042716635.1 Streptomyces sp. NPDC058664
CCGTACTGCGTCAACGGCAGCGCTTCCGACCCCGACGGCGACGGCTGGGGCTGGGAGAACAGCCGCTCCTGCGTCGTCCGCGGCAGCGCCGCCGACACCGGCTCCGGTGGTGGCAACACCGGCGGTACGGCCCCCAACGGCTACCCGTACTGCGTCAACGGCAGCGCTTCCGACCCCGACGGCGACGGCTGGGGCTGGGAGAACAGCCGCTCCTGCGTCGTCCGCGGCAGCGCCGCCGACCACTGAGAGAAGGGCGCCCTCCCGTCCGGACGGACGGGAGGGCACCCGGCTGTCGCGCGGGAGCGGGCCGGCCGGGTGGCTCAGGCCAGCTGGGTGGCCTGCAGGCGGGCATAGACCGACCCTCGTTCGAGCAGCTGCGTGTGGGTGCCGGACTCCACCAGCCGGCCCCGCTCCAGCACCACGATGCGGTCCGCCTGTCTGATCGTGGAGAGCCTGTGGGCCACCACGAACACCGTGCGTCCGGCGACGAGACGGGCCAGCGCCTCCTGGACCTGGGCCTCGGAACGGGCGTCGAGGGCGGACGTGGCCTCGTCGAGAACGAGGACGCGGGGATCGCGGATGAGGGCCCTGGCGATGGCGAGCCGCTGCCGCTGGCCTCCGGACAGCCGGGTGCCCCGTTCCCCGACGACGGTGTCGAGGCCGTCCGGAAGGGCGGCGACGAATTCCGCGGCATTGGCGTCACGAAGGGCGCGCAGCAGTGTCTCCTCGTCCACCCGGTCCATTCCGTAGGTCACGTTCTCCCTGATGCTCCCCTCGAAGAGAACGGATTCCTGGGGGACGACGGAGACGAATTTACGGAAACTCCTCAGGTCGAGACCGCTCATGTCCTTTCCGTCGAGCAGCAGGCGTCCTGCCGTGGGACGGTGGAATCCGAGCACCAGATTCAGCAGGGTGGATTTTCCCGCACCGGAACCACCGACGATCGCGAGGGTCGTGCCCACCGGCACGTGGAGGTCCACCCGGCTCAGGGCCGGCCCGTCACCACCGCCGTGCGTGAGGCTCACGTCCTCGAAACGGAACTCCCCCACGACCGACTTCAGGCGCTCCTTGCCGTCGTTGGTCTCCAGGTCCGGGTCCTGGAGCACCTCGCCGACGGACTTGAGGGACTCCACGGCCTTGCCCACCACGGGCGCCAGCGCGAGCATGCTGGTGACGGCACCCGTGAGGGTGGAGAAGTAGGCGCTGAGCATGACGACCTCACCGGGGGTCACCGAGGTCCAGCCGTAGTAGGCGACGAGCGCGGCACCGGCGAGGCAGGCCGTACCGAGCCCGTTGAAGACGACCCAGGAGAGGGACCCGAACCGGGCGTTGAGCAGGTCGAGCCGTGTCCCCTCCCGCTGCACCTCGTCGAGTTCGCGTCCGACCCGTCCGAGTGCCGTGCGTTCCAGGGCGTGGGCCCGGGTGATCGGTATGAGGGTCGTCATGTCGCTGACGGAGGCGGACATGCGTTCCACCGAGCGCCGGTAGGAGGAGTTGCCCTCGCCGAGCCGGGCCCGCAACGCCCCGATCAGCAGCACGGCGACCGGGACGAGGACCAGGAAGACCGGGAGGAAGACGGGGGTGACCACCGCGATGACCGCGAGGCCGCCCGCGAGCGTCGCGACGGCGGTGAGGCCGTTGTCCGCGGTCTGCTGGAGTCCCGTCTCCAGGGTCTCGACGTCACGGACGACCTTGGCGTGCAGGACGGAGGAGCTGGTGCGGCTGTGGAAGCCGATGGAGAGCTGCTGCATGCGCGTGACGAGCGCTGACCGCAGGTCACGGCCCAGCCGCCGGATCGCCCCGTGCATCCAGCGCACGTAGAGCAGGTGCAGCGGCGGGTTCAGGAGGAGGACCGTGAGCATCAGGGCGCAGTTCCACCACAGCTCGGCGATCGGGCGGTGCTCCACGACGACGTCGATGACGTTCGCCGTCACGGGCGGAAGCAGCCAGACGGGAGCGTGCTTGACGAAGAAGACCGCCACCGCGCCCATGAGCCGCGAGCGGTCGGGCCGGAAGAGGTAGTGGACGGTACGGATCGGGTGTTCACCGCGGTAACGGTGGTCGAGGGGGCTGTGGTTCATGGCTCCTGAGAGCTCCATTCGTCGGACCGGCCGCGGTTGTCGCCCCGGCGCGGGTGCGATGGCGGTACGTGGGGCAGGGGCGACGGCGACGGGCCGCCGCGCGTGCGGTCGGGCCCGATCGCCCGGTCGACGATGACCGGGAGCTCCCTGGGGACGAGGACGACGGCGTGCTCTCGGAGCAGCATGCGTCCGAGGACCCACCGGATTCCAGATCTGACGAGCCCCGTCCGGCGGTTTTGCGAAACCCTGGGTAAACCACGGGGCGTCGGCGGTGGTCGAGGCGTTCTGGACGTGCGCCCGGTGGTCTCCGGGTCGGCGCCTCCGGGCCGGCGACCGGTCCCGAGCCGCCTCCTCCGAGCGGCCCGAGCCTCGGCACCGGCCTCCGCGTCCGTACCCCGGACCTCGGTGCGGGCGGCCTGGCGGCCCGGTCCGGATCCATCCGGGCGACGCCTCGCGTGACGGTAAGGTCGGAGTGTCGAGGGTTCAGGATGGAGCTGGAGTGACGGTGAAGCGGCCGACGATGGCGGACATCGCACGTCGGGCGGGCGTGTCGAAGGTCGCTGTCTCCTACGCGCTCAACGGCCAGCCCGGAGTCTCGGAGTCCACGCGCGCCTCGATCAGGAGCATCGCGGACGAGCTGGGCTGGCGCCCCAACAGCGCCGCCAGGGCACTGACCGGCGGGCGGGCCCGGGCGGTCGGGCTCGTCGTACGGCGGCCGGCCCGGACGCTCGGCGTGGAGCCGTTCTTCATGGAGTTCATCAGCGGCGTGGAGAGCGTCCTCTCCGAGCACTCGTACGCGCTGATGCTGCAGATGGTCGCCACGCAGGACAGCGAGACCGAGGTGTACCGGCGCTGGTGGGGCGAGCGGCGCGTCGACGGCGTCTTCCTCATGGACCTCCAGACCGACGACGGCCGGACCCGGGCCGTGGAGGACATCGGCCTTCCCGCGGTGGCCATCGGACCACCGGACGTCTCCGGGGCTCTGCCTGCCATCTGGTCGGACGACGGTGCGAGCGTGCACGAGATCGTGCGGTACCTGGCGACGCTCGGGCACCGGCGGATCGCGCGGGTCGCCGGCCCCGCCGGCCTCGCGCACACGGCCGTCCGTGACGCCGCGCTCCGCGACGCCTGCCGGGAGGCCGGTATCCCCGAGGCCGCGGTGGTCCACACCGACTACACCGGGGACGAGGGCGCGCGCGCCGCACGGGCGCTGCTGATCGCGCCGGAACGGCCGACGGCGATCGTCTTCGACAACGACATCATGGCCGTGGCCGCGCTCTCCGTGGCGCAGGAACTGAGCCTCTCCGTCCCCGCCGACGTGTCGATCGTGGCGTGGGACGAGTCTCCGCTGACGCAGGTGGTCCGCCCCATGCTGTCGGCGGTGACGCGTGACATCCCCGCGTACGGCGCCCGGTCCGCGGACGCGCTGCTCGCCCTCATCGACGGGGAGGAGGTCGGCGACGTCCGCGAGGGCTACGCCCGCTTCGTCCCTCGGGGCAGCACCTGCCCGCCGTCATCGCCGGAGCCGACGGCCCACTGACACGGCCGCGCGCACCCGGACGGGACCGAACCGTCCCCTCGTAACAGCCGCGCGCGGGGCGGGGCCGGACCCGTTCCTTCGTACGGTCCGGTCCGGTCCCGCGCCACGGATCCGGCGTTACTTGGTGGCTCCCTGGGAGAAGCCGTTGTAGATCCAGCGCTGGAGCAGCAGGAAGATGACCAGCGTCGGCAGGATGACGAGGATCGCGCCGGCCGAGATGGCTTCCCAGTGCGCGCCGAAGGGCCCCTTGAAGCGGAACAGCGCGGTGGAGATCGTGCCGAGGTCCTCGGAGTGCATGTAGAGGAAGGGGATGTAGAAGTCGTTGTAGGTGGTGATCCCCTTGATGATGACGACGGTCGCGATGGCGGGCTTGAGCAGCGGGAAGATGATCTTCCGGTAGATCGTGAAGGCATTGGCGCCGTCGAGCCGGGCGGCCTCGTCCAGGGAGACGGGGATGCCCCGGATGAACTGCAGGAAGATGTACACGGAGACGATGTCCGTGCCCATGTAGAGCAGGATGGGCGCCCATCGGGTGTCAATGAGACCGAAACTGCTGATGACCTGGAAGGTCGCGACCTGGGTGGTGACGCTCGGGACCAGGGTGGCGATCAGGAAGAGCGCCATGACGAGCTTCTTCGCCTGGAAGTCGAAGCGGTCGACCGCGTAGGCCGTCATCGAGCCGATGATCACGGTGCCGCCGATGGAGAAGAACAGGATGAACGCGGTGTTGCCGAAGGCCATGAGCATGTTGCCGTCGGTGAACGCCGTGACGTAATTGTCGAAGTTCAGCCAGTTCCCCGGCAGGGACAGCGCTCCTCCGTCACCGACCTCCTGCGACGTCTTGAGCGAGGTCAGGAAGACGACGGTCAGCGGCAGCAGGACCACCACCGCGGCGGCGATCAGCGACAGGTACGTCAGCGCGGTCCCGACGGGGAGGCGCCGCCGGGCGGTCCGGGAGGAGGCCGGAGTCGCGGTGAGGTCGGGGGTCATACGAGGTCCACCTTGTCGTCGGGCACGAGCCGGCGCTGGATCCAGGTGATCAGCAGGATGATCAGGAGCAGCACCACGGCCGCGGCCGAGGCCAGGCCGGTCTTGTTGAACTGGAAGGCGAGCTTGATCGTCTGGATGACGAAGGTCTGGGTGCCGGTCGCGCCGCCGGTCATGATGTAGGGGATCTCGAACACCGAGAGGGAGCCGGAGATCGCCAGGATGACGCTGAGGCTGATGACGGGCTTGATGCTCGGGGCGATGATGTGCCGGAACTGCTTCCACCGGCCGGCGCCGTCCAGTTCGGCGGCCTCGTACAGCTCGCCGGGGACGGACTGGATGGCCCCGAGGAAGAGGACGAAGTTCAGGCCGGTGAAGCGCCAGACGGACACGCCCGCCAGGGAGATGTTGGCCGAGGTGGGGTCGCCGAGCCAGGGATGGTCGGTGGCCACGCCGAACCAGGACAGCACCGAGTCGAGGGTGCCGCCGTCCTGGAAGAAGTACAGGAAGACGAAACCGATCGCGACGCCGTTGATGAGGTAGGGGAAGAAGAGGATCCCCTTGAAGAAGTTCCGGAACTTCAGGTTGAAGCTGAGCATCACCGCGAAGTAGAGCGCGACGGCGATCTGGACCACGGACGCGGCCAGGTAGTAGCCGCTGACGAAGAACACCCGGAAGAGTTCGGGGCGGGTGAAGATCTGTATGTAGTTGTCGAGACCGACGTTCTCCCGGTCCGGGCTCACCCCGTCCCAGTCCGTGAAGCTGTACGAGATCATGCTCGCCACGGGGACGTAGGTGAACGTGATCAACAGCGCCAGCGGTGCCGCGAGGAAGAGCCAGGGCGTGATCCGGCGGAGCGGTGAGTGCCGCCAGGAACGGGGCTGTCCCGCCCCCGGGGGCCGGCGACGGCCGGCCGGCCGGTCTCCGCCGCGCGACCCGCCCCCCGTGTCTTTCTCGTCCGCGGCGGATCGCTTGTCCGTGGCGGATCGCCTCGTCATGGCGGATCGCCTCGTCATCGCGGCGCCTCCGGGAGCGGTGTCGGTTGTCTCGGTCATATCGGCCTTTCGTGTCCGCGACTGCGGGAGGTCCAGGGGGCCCCGGCCGGTGTCGTACGGCCGGGACCCACTCCGCCGGTCGGTCAGGAACCGGCGGTCTTCGCCGCCTCGTCCCACCTCTTGTTCAGGTCGGCGAAGAAGTCCTCGGCGCTGCCCTTCGCCGCGCCCCGCGCGGTGTCGATCAGCTTCTGCCGGTAGTCGGGCTTGTTCAGGCCGATCTCCGCCGCGTCGTCGATGTCGTTGACCGCGGCCGTCTCGGCCTCGGAGCGGTCGAAGAACGTGACATCGTTGTCAACAAAGTCCTTGAGGGTCGCGGGCATGGAAGCGGCCTTGACCGCGGAGACGACGCCCTCCTTCTCGGAGAACCCGGACTTCTCGGTGAACCAGTCGATCCAGGCGCGCGCTGCGGGCTTGTTCTCGGAGTAGATGCTGACGGCCTGCTGGTAGTCGGAGACCAGGGCCGAGCAGAACTTCCCGTCCTTCTGGACCGGGAAGGGCATGAAACCGATGTCCTCGGCCTTGAGGCCCGCCTCGACCGCCGCGCCCTGCATCTGCGTGATCGACCAGGAACCCAGCATCATCGTGGCGATCTTGCCCTCGGCGAGCAGCGCCTTGGAGACCTCCCAGTTGGTGGTGGTGGGGTCCTTCTCCGAGAGCCCCTGCTTGGCGATGTCGTACAGGAGGCCGTCGATCGTGCGGAGCTCGCCGCCCTCCTTCCACGGGGAGACCGGGCCGGCCAGCTTGTTGCTCGCGTCCGCGTCACAGCCGACCGATCCGTTGTTGGCGGTCCACTGGACGAGCGGCCAGCCGTCCTTGAAGTTCGTGTAGTACGGGGTCGCCCCCGTCTTGGCCTTGATCGCCTTCAGGCCCGCGAGGAACTCCTGAGGGGTCTTCGGCCACGTGGTGATCCCGGCCTTCTTCCACAGGGCCTTGTTGTAGACGAAGCCGTTGGCGGTGCCGAACTGGGCGATGCCGTAGACCTTGCCGTCCACTTCGGCCTTGTCGCTGAAGCGGTACTTCGACGACAGCTCGGCGGTCGTCCCGAGCGGCGCGAAGAACTTCGGGTAGTCGTTCTTGGCCACCGCCCCGGGGATGAAGAGCACATCGCCGTAGGCCTTGCCATTGATGCGGATCTTCACCTCGCCCTCGTAGTCGGTGATGCCGTCGAAGCTCACCTTGACCTTGGGGTAGATCTTGTTGAACTCGTCGGCGTACTTCTTCATGACCCCCTTCTGGACGAGGTCGGTGCGCTGCGTGAGGACCTTGATCTTGCCCGAGACCTCCTTCGCGTCGGCGGGAGGAGTGGCCGCTTCGCCGGTCACGCCACCGCCTCCGCCGCCGCACGCCGAGAGGGCCAGCATCACTGCGGCCAGAAGCGCTCCCGAGAGCGCTGTCGTCTTCTTGTTCCCCATGGCCCAACTCCTTCAAGTCACGGCTCAGGCTTTCGGTGGGATGTCGGCACTATGTCAGCCCGTCGTGAACCGGTAAAGTGCTGATTTCCAGCGTGATGCCCAATCGTTACCATGGGCCGCCAATTGCCAAGGTCCGACGAAGCCGCGCACACGGTCGGCCACATACTGCGCGCGTGCCGGTACTTCACCGGTTCATGGACAGTTGAGTAACTGTCCGGCTAGCTTGTCGGCCCGTATACGCATCCCGATACGCATCCCGTACGCATCCCGCCCACCGCCAGGCGATTGGAGCCGCACACCATGAAGGACGTCACTCAGCTGCACGAGGGGTGGAGCCTGCGCCACGAGGAGGCGCTGCTCCCGGCCCGGGTGCCCGGCTGCGTCCACACCGATCTGCTCGCCGCCGGGGTCATACCCGACCCCTTCCTCGGGCTCAACGAATCCGAGATCGCGTGGGTGGGCCGGCGGGCGTGGTCGTACGTCACGGAACTGGGCCACGGCAGCGGCCACGAGCGGACCGAGCTCGTCTTCGAGGGGCTCGACACCGCCGCCGAGATCCTCCTCGACGGGGCCCGTCTCGGGTCGACGCGCAACATGCACCGCGTCCACCGCTTCGACGTGACCGGGCGGACCGGCCCGCTGGAGGTGCGCTTCACCTCCGCGTACGACGAGGCCGACCGGGTCCGCGCCCTGACCGGGGAGCGGCCGAACGTCTACCCCGAGCCCTTCCAGTACATCCGCAAGATGGCCTGCTCCTTCGGCTGGGACTGGGGCCCCACCGTGGTCACCGCCGGCATGTGGCGCCCGGTGCGCCTGGAGCACTGGTCGACCGCCCGGCTCGCCGAGGTCCGCCCGCTGGTCACGGTCGACGGCGCGACCGGCCGCGTCGAGCTCCGCGTCCGCACCGCGCGCACCGAGGCCGGGACCGGCCGCCGGCTGACCCTGCGCGCCACCGTGGCGGGCGCGGTCGCGGAGACGTCCTTCGAGGGCGAGGAGGCGGTGCTGCGCCTGGAGGTCACCGAGCCCGAGCTGTGGTGGCCGCGCGGGTACGGCGAACAGCCGCTGTACGGGCTCGACGTGGAACTCCTGGACGAGAGCGGTGAGGCACTCGACTCCTGGAGCCGTCGCGTCGGCTTCCGCACCGTCGAGGTCGACCGCTCCGCGGACGAGCACGGGACGGGCTTCACCCTCGTCGTCAACGGTGTGCGGATCTTCGCGCGCGGGGTCAACTGGATCCCGGACGACGTCCTGCCCTCCCGCGTCACGCCCGAGCGCTACCGGACCCGCCTCACCCAGGCCGCCGAGGCCAACATCGACCTGGTCCGCGTCTGGGGCGGCGGCATCTACGAGGACGACGCCTTCTACGACGCCTGCGACGAACTGGGCCTGATGGTCTGGCAGGACTTCCTCTTCGCCTGCGCCGCCTACCCCGAGGAGCAGCCCCTGCGCGGAGAGGTGGAGGCCGAGGCCCGTGACAACGTTGTCCGCCTCATGTCGCACGCCGCCCTGGTCCTCTGGAACGGCAACAACGAGAACCTCTGGGGGTTCCGCGACTGGGAGTGGGAGGAGCCGCTGGCCGGTGACTCCTGGGGAGAGGGGTACTACCTCGGCGTCCTGCCCCGGATCGTGGCGGAGCTCGACCCGACCCGCCCGTACGCGGCGGGCAGCCCGTGGTCCGGCTCCTGGGACCACCACCCCAACGACCCCGCCCACGGCACCCACCACTCGTGGGAGGTGTGGAACCGCCAGGACTACGCCGAGTACCGGGCCGACGTGCCCCGTTTCTGCGCCGAGTTCGGCTGGCAGGCCCCGCCGGCGCTCGCGACGCTGCGGCGCGCCCTGCCCGGCGAGGAACTCGCCCCCGACTCCCCCGGCATGCTCCACCACCAGAAGGCCGAGGACGGCAACGGCAAGCTGAACCGGGGCATCGAGCGCCACTTCGGCCTCCCCGGGAGCTTCGACCGGCCCGGGGACTTCGACCGCTGGCACTATCTCGCCCAGGTCGTCCAGGCCCGCGCCGTCGCCGCCGGCATCGAGCACTGGCGCTCCCACTGGCCGGTGTGCGCGGGCACCGTCGTCTGGCAGCTCAACGACTGCTGGCCGGTCAGCTCCTGGGCCGCCATCGACGGCGACGGCCGCCTCAAGCCGCTTTACCACGAGCTGCGCCGGGTCTACGCCGACCGCCTCCTCGGTCTCGTCCCCGCCGAGGACGGCCCGGTGCTCGCCCTCGACAACCAGTCCGGCACCGCCTGGCACACCACCGTCACGCTGCGCCGCCTCGACGCGGACGGCACGGTGCTGAAGGAGGCCACGTTCGACCTCGAGGCGGCCGCCCGGACGGTCGTACGGCTGGTCGTCCCGGCCTCCCTGCTGCCCGAGCCCGGCTCGTCGAACGAGTTGCTCGTCGCCGACGCCGACGGCCTGCGGGCCGTCCATCTCCCGGTGTACGACAAGGAGTTCGCGTACCCGGAGCCCGCGTACGACGTACGGGTCGAACCGCGCGCCGGCGCCGGCGTGGACGTGGTCGTCACCGCGCGGACGCTGCTGCGGGACCTCCTCCTCCAGGCCGACCGGCTGGCCCCTTCGGCGAGCGCCGACCGCGGCCTGATCACCCTGCTCCCCGGCGAGGAGGCCCGCATCACCGTCACGGGCTGGTCCGGCGACGACGTGACGGCCGTCCGCCGCGCCCTGTTCAGCGTGGGAGCCGTATGAGTTCCGCGGCCCCTCACGTCCCCGGCCCGCGCGTCACGATCAACGAGGTCGCCGCACGGGCCGGGGTGTCCAAAGGAGCCGTCTCCATCGCCTTCAACAACCGGCCGGGAGTGTCCCGGGCGACCCGGGAACGCATCTTCGAGGCCGCGAAGGAACTGGGCTGGAGCCCCAACCAGACCGCGCGCAACCTCTCCGGACGGCGGGCGGGCATCGTGGGCCTGGCGATCTGCCGCCCGGCACGGCTCCTCGGACTCGAACCCTTCTACATGGAGTTCATCTCCGGCATCCAGGACGTCCTCGCCGAACGCTCCTGCTCGCTGCTGCTCCGCCTGGTCCGGGACCTGAAGGAGGAGACCGGGCTGCTCGAGGGCTGGTGGCGCGGCCGGACGATCGGCGGGGCGATCCTGGTGGACTTCCACGAGGACGACCCCCGGATCCCTCCCCTGCGGGCGTTGGGCATGCCGGCCGTCGCCGTCGGGCACCCGTCGCTGACCGGCGGATTCCCCTCGGTCTGGACGGACGACGCCTCGGCGGCGGCCGAGGCGGTGCGGTACCTGGCCGCGCTCGGCCACCGGAGGATCGCCCGTGTCGGCGGCCCCTCCGGCCTCGGGCACAGCGGGATACGGGCCGCGGCCTTCGAGGCCACCATGGCGGAGCTGGGTCTGGACGGGCACCGGCAGGTGTCGACGGGGTTCGTGGGAGAGGAGGGGGCACGGGCGACCCGCAGTCTCCTGATGTCCCCGGACCGCCCGACGGCGATCGTGTACGACAACGACATCATGGCCGTCGCCGGGGCCGCAGTGGCCGCCGAGATGGGGCTCGGAGTACCCGACGACGTGTCGTTGCTCGCCTGGGACGACTCACAGCTGTGCCGGCTCACCCATCCGCCGCTGTCGGCCATGAGCCACGACGTGCACCGGTTCGGCGAGGCGGTCGCCCGGACCCTGTTCGGTGTCATCGAGGGCACGCACGAGGGGGCGTTCCAGGTGCCCACGCCCTCCCTGACGCCGCGGGGGTCCACCGGGCCACCGCGACGTTCGTAGCGGGTTCGCGATGACGACGAGGGGCCGCCTCCCAGGAGGCGGCCCCTCGTCGTCATGGGTTCCCGCCCCGAAACCGGTCGGGAAGGGGGCATCGGGAAAAGGAACGAGGAGCGGGTTCCGGGGCCGGGACGTGCCCGCGGAACCCGCTCCTCGCGCACCCGGTGCGGCGGGTGCGGTACGGGGGTCAGCCCTTGGCGCAGGGAACGCCGTCGAGGCTGAAGGAGGCGGGCACGGCGCCGGGGCCCGCGACGTTGACGCCGAAGCTCACGGCTCCGCCGACCGGGATGGACGCGGTCCAGGACTCGTCGGCGGCACGGACCCGACCGCCGTCCTGGGTGACGGCGGCGTTCCAGGCGGAGTTGATCACGCGGCCGTCCGGGAGGGCGAAGTCGAGCTTCCAGCCCTTGAGGGGCCGTTCGCCGGTGTTGCGGACGGCGACGTCGGCGTTGAAGCCGGTGCCCCAGTCGTCGAGTCGGTAGGCGACGGAGCAGCCGCGCCGGTAGACACCGGCCTCGTGCGAGGTCTGACGGATGCCGTCCGGACCGTTGAACAGCCGCTCGCCCCAGGCCGTGAGCCGCGACGCGTCGAATCCGGTCGCGAGGTCGAGGTACTCGACGCCGCCGCCGTTGCCGCTCCAGGACCAGCCCAGGTAGCCGACGTCCAGCCGGCGGGCGGTGGACATGATGGCGTCCTCGTCGGGGTTGCCGTCGGAGTGGTCGTGGCCGAACTCGCCGACGACGACGGGCAGTCCGCGGTCGACGAAGCTGCCGAGGTAGTCCTCGACCTCGGCGGCGGTGTCGTAGACGCCGTACATGTGGATGGAGAAGACGGTGTTGCGGTCGGGGTCGGCGGCGAAGACGGCCGGCGCGTTCTCCCGCATCGTGTTCGACCAGTCCTGGCCCCAGTTGGGCGCGTCGACCATCAGCGTGTGGTCGAATCCGGCCTCGCGAAGACGCCCGACGGCGTCCTTGGTGTCCTGTGTCCAGGCGGTGTGGCCGACGTTGCCGTGCGGCTCGTTGCCGAGATTGACGATGACGTACTTCTCCTGGCCCTTGAGGGCGCTCGCCACCTCCAGCCAGTAGTCGACGGCCTCGGAGAGGGAGGCCGCGCCGTCCTGCTCGCCGAAACCGGTGGTGTCGTGGGCCTCCAGGACGCAGACCAGCCGGTTGGCCTTGCACCGGGCGACGACGTCCGCCACGTCCGCGGCGTCGTTCTTCGTCCAGCGGGTGCCGGTGCTGAGCACCACGCGCACGGAGTTGGCGCCGAGCGCCTTGATGTCGGAAAGCGACCGCTCCGTCCGGCCGGTGTACCAGGTGTGGGCGTGGTTGACGCCCCGGAGGACGAAGTCCTTGCCGGTGGCGTCGACGAGCCGCCCGTCCACGACGCGGAATCCGTCGGAGCGGTCCGCGGCGTGGGCGGCCGCGGGGACCGAGGTGATCGTGGCGGCGAGAGCGAGCGTCGCCGCTGCCGAGAAGACCCGTGTCCTGTTCATGTGGTGCTCCCAACTCGGTGCCGCGTCACGGACCCGAAGGGGTCGGCGCGGCCGTGCCTGACATGGAGTGAGATCGCGGCTCGTCGGGGTCGGTCACCCCTGGCGGGCCCGCGGGAGGGTGGGCGGACCGCCGCCGGGCCCCACTGCTCGGCGTATCGCTGCGGCTCGTACCGAGCAGTGGGGGTCACCGCCGACACCGACCGGGTCACCGCCTTTGTTCGATAGGCGGTTATTCCTGCCGGCCCCTGGCGGCCGAGTTGAGGCTAGATGCCTGAATGGCTGATAACAATAGCCCTGGCATAACCGGTTAAGTTTAGTGGGGAGTTTCGTTGCCGACGACCTGATCACCCGAGTCCGGCGGCGATCCCCGTCGTGGCACGGAATACGGTGCCGACACCCTGGAGAGCGGCCTCGGCCCCCGCGGGCAGGTATACGGATCGCCCCGCGCCGATACCGATCACCTCGCCCGCCGAGGAAACGGCGGCGGTGCCTTCCGTACAGAGAACGATCTGCGGGGCGTCGAGGGCCAGGGGCCGCGGCGGCTCTCCTCCCCGGAGGACGTACCGCGACAGGCGGAAGTCGTCGACCGGGGCCGGATACACCTCCTCACCCCCGTTCTCGCGAGGGGTCAGGACGCGCGGCGGCAGGGCACCGAAGCGGACGACCCTGACGAGTTCGTCCGCGTCGACGTGCTTGGAGGTGAGCCCGCACCGCAGGACGTTGTCGGAACTCGCCATGATCTCCACACCGAGCCCGGAGAGGTACGCGTGGGGAACGCCGTCCCCGAGGAACAGCGCTTCGCCAGGGGCCAGTTCGACGTACCGCAGCATGAGCGCGGACAGCAGGCCGGGGTCGCCCGGGTAGGCACGCGCGATGCCGGCGTACGCGTCGATGCCGGCCTCCCCCGGGCCGGTGGCCGTCGCCAGCGCCCGCGCGACGGCGTCGAGCAGCCCCTCCGGCGGACGGAGAAAGGCACGGAACACCTCGGCGAGCGCCCGCTCCTCGGGGACGACGCGCAACGTCCTGGCGTACGGCCGCAGAGCCGGAACCTCCAGGGAGTCGAGCAGATCGGCGCAGTCCCGAGGAGCCCGGAACCCGCACAGCCCACGGAACGGGGTGAGGGCGACGATCATCTCGGGCTTGTGCTGGGCGTCCCGGTAGTTCCGGTGCGGCGCGTCCAGCGGCACCCCGAGGGAGTTCTCCCGCAGATACCCGGACCGGGCCTGGGCGAGGTCGGGGTGCACCTGTACGGAGAGCGGCGCGCCGGCGGCCAGCAGCTTGACCAGGAAGGGGAGGCGGGGCCCGAACCGGCGCACCACGGCCGGCCCGAGCTCGCCCTCCGGATCCTCGGAGACGACGCGATCCAGGGGGACCACGGCATCACCCTTGCGGACACGGGACGGCGCCGCCGGATGGGCGCCCATCCAGAGTTCGGCCTGGGGCGCGCCGGTGGGGGGCACGCCCATGAGTTCCGGCAGCAGAGTGGTGGAGCCCCAGTCATAGGGCTGGACGGTGTTCTGAAGGAGATCCACGTTCTTCCCTGGGATGTGTACGAAGGAGACGGAGGGACGCGACGCCGCCGCGCCGTGGTGAGGGTCCCTGTGCGACCGGACGCGTACGGCGCCCCGGGGCGCGACGGCCGCCCGGCACAGCCGTCCGGCGATGCGGGCCTGGACGTCGGCATCCGGCGATGCGGGCCTGGGCCTCGGCATCCGGCAATGCGAGTCTGGACGTCGACGGCCGGCGACCGTCAGACGGGCGACCGGCGGCCCGGCATTCCTGCCCCGGCGCGGGAGAGCCCGGCCGCCGCGGCACCGGCGGCGGCCGCACCGACCAGCCCGGCGTCGAGGGCCAGGCCGGCGGGCACGACCGGGACGTCACGCGTGAAGTCGAGGACGGCATACGACTTCAGGTGGTGCCGCAACGGCGCGAACAGCACCTCGCCCGCCTGGGACACACCGCCTCCGACGACGACCAGGTCGAGCTCCACGAGGGCCGCGGTCGCCGCGACGGCGGCCGCCAGAGCGCGACCGGCCCGGTCGAACGCGGCGAGGGCCCTCGGGTCGCCCGCACGGGCCGAGATCTCGACCTCCCGCGCGGTGGCCGGGCGGCCGTCCGGGGGCGCCCAGCCGGATTCCAGCGCGTGGGCGGCGATCGCCGTACCGCTGGCGTACCGCTCGACGCACCCCCGGGCGCCGCAAGGGCACACGGGACCGTTCTGGTCCACGGTGATGTGCCCGATGTGACCGGCGTTCCCGGTCGTCCCCGCGTGAACGGAGCCACCGAGGACCAGCCCGCCACCCACCCCGGTCGAAACGACCATGCACAGGGCGTTCGCCACGCCCTTCGCCGCGCCGATCCAGTGTTCCGCCGCCGTCATCGCGACCGCGTCACCGATGAGCGTCGGCGTGATGTCCCGGGGGACCGCGGGGTGGCGGCGCACCCGCTCCACCACGGGAAAGGCGCGCCAGGCCGGGATGTTCACCGGGCTCACCGTGCCCGCGACGGTGTCCACCGGCCCCGCGCTCCCGATCCCGACGCACGACAGTGAGGCCCACTCAGGGTGTGCCGCCAGGTCGTCCACGACCGAGGTCACCGCGGCCATCAGCGCGTCGGCGGACTCGTGAGCGGGCGTCGGCCGCTGCGAACGCACCACGACGCGCCCCTCGGCATCGACGAGGGCCCCGGCGATCTTCGTGCCCCCGATATCCAGCGCTCCGTACACCATCACGCCCAACCTCTCCGAACCGACCGATCAGCGAGGCACACTGTGCCCCGTCGATGACAACGTTGTCCAGAGACTAACGGATCCGGTTAAGCAATCACCGCCGAGCCGGGTGGGCGGGACACTCGCATCGGTGGGCTCGATCCGCTTCGACGGACATCCGAGATCAGGGGTCCGTCTCCGGGAGGACGTCCGTCCTCGAACCCGTTCTCGTGGGCATCCGGCTCGTCGCCACCCCTGCGGAGCAGGCCGGGGGCATCCGCTCCGGGCGATCGCCGGGACCCGCCTCGTGCACCCCTCCACATGTCGAAGACCATGCTCCGCGATCTCGCCGCCCGGCCGGCGCGTAAGCCGGATGCGCCGCATCGGTGAGGCAGGTTCGCGGTGCGTACCCGATGCCGTCTCCTGCAGGCGCTACCTGGCCGTCGGGGCAGAGTCCATGCCCTTCAGGCGCTCATGAGTGCGTCCACCACGGCCTTGGCGGCGCGGCTCGCCCGTTCCGGTGTCCAGTAGCCCGGCTCTTCCAGGGTGGAGACGTAGTAGCCGCGGGTCAGCAGCGACAGGACGTCGGCGGCGAGGCCGGCGTCCGGGACTCCCGCGGCGGTGGACGCGTCGAGGAACTCCTCGCGCGCTTCGCGTGGTTCCTGGCGGTCGACGCCGTTGGGGTCGGAGTGGGCCGACGAGAGCATCTCGACCCAGAGCGTACGGAGCAGCAGGTCCTCGGGATCCGTGCTCAGGTGCCACTCCACCGTGGCTCGCAGTCGGTCCGCGCCGGACAGGTCGCCCAGGTGGGCCTCCAGGTCGGCCCGCCACCGGGATTCGGCGGCGCGTACGGCGTTGGTGATCAGCGCGGTGCGGGTCGGCACGTAGTTGGTGACCATGGCCGTGGATCCGCCGAGTTCCTTGGCCACGGCGCGGATCGTGATGGCGCGCGCGCCGTCCCGGGCGGCGACAGCGAGGGTCGCCTGGGCGATTGCCTTGCGGCGCTGGGCTTCGTCGACGTCGATCGGCATGGAATCAACCTAGCTCAGAGGGGGGTTGACGTTGAACGCACCTAGATGCAACGCTGTTATATCACGTTGTTATCCAACAGATCGCTTCCCAGGAGGGGCTTCATGGGCCTTGTCGTCCGACGCGTCACACCGGAACCCGTCCCCCCGTGCGCCCAGCAGCACATGGTGCGTATGCGTGACGGAGTGCGGCTGGCCACCGACGTGTACGGCGCCGACCGGAGGGTGGTGCCGGCGCCGACGGTCCTGGCCCGCCTGCCCTATGACAAGAACAGCCGGTATGCCTTCTTCGACAAGATCGCGGACAGGTTCACGGCGCGCGGCTACGTCGTGGTGGTCCAGGACGTCCGGGGCAAGTTCCGTTCACAGGGCCGGACGCTGGGCTGGACCGGAGAGGTCGACGACGGCTACGACACCATCGAGTGGATCACCCGCCAGCCCTGGTCCGACGGGATCGTGGGCATGTTCGGCGACTCGTACTACGGCTTCACCCAGTGGTCCGCCGTCTCCAGCCAGCACCCCGCCCTGCGCGCCATCGTCCCCCGGGTGACCAGCACCACGAACGCCCCCGGCATCGCCACCTACGACTCGGGCTCCGGGCGACAGCCCCTGTGGCTGGAGGGGGCCACCTATCAGGCGCAGGTGTGGACGGACAACGACATCCACGAGTTCGATGTCGATCTCAGCAGGCGCCCGGTCATCGCCGCCTACGAGGAGGCGTTCACCGCGATCGGGAAGCGCTCCGCCGGTTTCGACCTCATCGTCGGCGACATCCCCCTCGATCCGTACAACGGTCCGCACCCCTACGACGCCCGCCCCGTACCTGTGCTGCACTGCGTGGGCTGGTTCGACAACCTCGGCATCGCCCATATGCGCGACTACACGGAGCTGGCCGAGCGCCCCGGCTGGGCGGCCGTCCAGTACCTGATCGCCGACACCACCGACCACGAGAACTACTTCCTCGAGGACGCTCCGGCGACCCCGGAGACCGACCACTTGGCCGGCGACGCCGCCCTCGCACGCATGCTGGACTCCTGCACCGGTCCCGCGATCGAGTTCTTCGACGTCTTCCTCAAGGGCGTCGCGCATCCCGACTCGCTTCCCCGGGTGCGCTGGAAGCTCGGCCACGAGGGCTGGCGCACCGCGGCCACCTGGCCGCTGCCGGAAGCCAGGGCCGCGGAGTTGTACCTGACGGAGCCGGCCGCGGCGACCGGTACGGTTCCCGGTGGAAAGCTGGCCCCGCGTCCGGACGGCACGTCGGAATCGGCGGAGTGGAGGTACGACCCCGACGATCTCGTACCGTCGGCCGCGACTGACACCTTCCTGCAGCTGCGCGACCACGTCGACGAGCGCCGCATGCTCGACCGGGACGACGTGCTCGTGTTCGCCGGCCCCGCCTCCGACCGGCCACTCGACCTCGCCGGTCCCGTCCACGCGGTGCTGCACGTGGAGAGCACGGCGCCCACGTTCGACATATTCGTACGACTCCTCGACCTGGCCCCGGACGGCACGGCGCGCCTGATCGTGCGTGGCTGTGCCCAGGCCGACAGGCCGGGCGAGGTCGAGATCGCCCTGGGACACACCGGCTACCGGGTGCGCCCGGGCCACCGCCTCGCACTGATGATCGCCGGCAGCGACTTCCCGAACCACCTGCCCAACTCCGGCTCCCTGGAGAGTCCGTGGCTGACGACCGCCCCCAAGGCGAGTCTGCAGAAGCTCCGGACCGGCGCCGCTCACCCCTCCCGCCTGTGTCTGACCGTCCTGCCCGAAAGCGGCGAATAGCCCCTGCACCCAGGAGGGCCCATGCTCCCTCTGCGACATCTCCCCCGCACGACTCCGGCAAGCGGCGCAGGAGTGCACCACACGGCCGTCGGACGGTGCCGTGAAGGAGGCGGTCCGAAGTGAGTCTCCGATTCGTCGCGGTCAGGCTGGGCATGCTCGTCCTGACCGTGCTCGCCTCCAGCCTGGCCATCTACGGCGCGATGTTCCTCACTCCCGGGGACCCCGCCACGCTGCTCGTCGGGGGCAGCCGGAATCCCGACCCCGCCGTACTGGCGCAGATCCACCGCGAGTACCACCTGGATGATCCGTTCGTCCAGGGCTACTGGCACTGGCTGAGCAACTTCCTCCAGGGGGACTTCGGCAAGTCTCTCGTCTACCGCGACTCCGTCTCCGGCCTCATCGGCGCCCGCGTAGGCGACACCCTGACACTCGTCGCCTACGCCTCCGTCCTCGTCCTCGTCGGCGGCACCGTCATCGGCACGGCCGCCGCCCTGCGCGGCGGACGCACGGAGACGCTGGCCACGACTCTGACGGCGGGTGCGATGGCGGTGCCGACCTTCGTCATGGCGGTCCTGCTCATCTGGCTCTTCGCCGTGCAGCTCCCGTGGTTCCCGGTCTACGGCTCCGGCGAGGGCTTCACCGGCACCCTGGCGCACCTGACGCTTCCGGCCGTCGCGTTGGCGCTGAGCTGGATCGGTTACGTGGCCCAGGTGACCCGGACCGCCGTCCGCGCGGAGATGCGCTCCGAGCACGTGGAGACCGCCCGCAGCCGCGGCGTCCCCGAGCGCACGGTGATCAGGCGGCACGTGCTGCACAACGCCTCCGGCCCTGTCTTCGCCGTCTCCGGCGTCGGAATCGCCGGACTCATCGCCACCGCGGCCGTCGCCGAGCAGGCGTTCGGCACCGGAGGGCTCGGAGCCCTCATGATCGAGGCCGCGTCCAAGCAGGACATGGCGGTCGTGCAGGCCGTCTCACTGATCTTCGTGATCGTCTTCGTCGTCATCAACACCACCGTCGACCTCGTCAGTGCCGTCTTCGACCCCCGAACCGCGCAGAAGGGGGCTGCCCGATGACGACCGCCCTGTTCACCCGTACCTCGCCCGAGCGGCGGACCGGTCGCCCACGCGACCACCTGACGCTCGGCGCGGGATGTGTCGTCGCCCTGTTCGTCCTGCTGGCCGTACTCGGGCCGCTGCTCGCCCCACACGACCCGAACGCCGTCGACCCCCTGAACGTCAACGCCGGACCGTCCGCCACCCACCTCCTGGGTACCGACGACACCGGACGCGACCTGCTCTCCCGGCTGATCGCCGGAACCCGCGCCAGCCTCGCCGCCCCCGCCGTCGTGATCGCCGTGTCCACCACGCTCGGTACCCTCCTCGCCCTTGCGGCAGCCTGGTTCGGAGGCCGGCCGGACCGGTTCGTCTCCGGCGCCCTCGACATCGTCTTCGGCTTTCCGGGGCTCATCATGGCCGTCCTCGTCGCCGCGGTCTTCGGCGCCGGCCTCACCGCACCGATCATCGCCCTGTCGATCGCCTATCTCCCCCTGATCACCCGCGTCGTACGATCCGCCGCGGTCAAGGAACGAAACCTTCCCTACGTGTCGGCGCTCCAGCTCCTCGGCGCGCCCACCGCCCGCATCTGGCTACGGCACCTGCTGCCGAACCTGCTGCCGCTCGTCCTCGTCCAGGCCACCATCGGCTTCGGCTACGCGCTGCTCGACGTGGCCGCCCTCTCCTTCCTCGGACTCGGCAGCCAGCCGCCGGATCCGGAGTGGGGACTGATGGTGGCCAACGGAGCCCCCTCGATCCTCGCCGGCCAGCCGCAGCAGTCGCTGTACGCGGGCATCGCCATCCTGATCGTCGTCGTCGCGTTCAACCTGCTGGGGACGGGACTGTCCCGACGTCTGCTCGGAGAGAACGCATGAGCACACCACCCCTGCTCCGGATCGACGCGCTCGGCATCGACCTGCCCCTCGACGGAGCGCCGCGCACCGTCGTCCACCGCGCCGACGTCACCATTCCGGAAGGCACTGCTGTCGCCCTGGTCGGCGAATCCGGATCCGGCAAGTCCCTGACGGCCCGCTCCGTCATGGGGCTGCTGCCCAAGGGCGCCCGGATCCACGGAGACGTGCTGTTCGCCGGGGAGTCGGTCCCGCGGATGAAGCCCGAGCGTCTGCGGGCCTTCCGCGCGGCCGAGGTCGCCATGGTGTTCCAGGATCCCCGCGCCCACATCAACCCCGCCCGCAGCGTCGGCGACTTCCTGATCGAAGGACTGACCGCCACCCGCCGTGTCCCGGCCGCCGAGGCGGTCAGGAAGGTCACGGGAATCCTGCGGGAGGTCGGGATCGCCGACGCCGGCCGGCGCATGCGCCAGCGGCCCCACGAACTGTCGGGTGGCCTGCTCCAACGCGTCATGATCGCCGCGGCGCTGGCCGCCGAACCACGTCTGCTCCTCGCGGACGAGCCGACCACCGCCCTCGACGTGACCACCCAGGAGGAGGTGATGGCCATCATCGGAGAGGCCCGCGAGGCCCGTGGTCTCGCCATGCTCTTCATCACCCACGACCTGGAACTCGCGGCAGCCGTGTGCGACCGGGTCGTGGTGATGTACGCGGGCACGACCGTGGAAGAACTCCCCGCCGACCGCCTGCGCGGGCGGGCCGCCCACCCCTACACACGTGCCCTGCTCGCCTCCCGCCCCTCGGTCTCCGACGCCGGCGCGGAGCTCCGCTCGATCCCCGGAAGGCCCCTGTCCGGCTTCGAGGCACCCGACGGATGCGCCTTCGGCGACCGGTGTCCCCACGTCCAGGACCTGTGCCGGAGCGACCGGCCGCGACCGAGCTCCGACGGTGACGCCTCGGCCACCTGCCACTTCCCCCACACGTTCACTCCCGAGGAGTCGGCCCGCCATGCTTGAGGTACGCAACCTCCGTAAGGAGTTCGGTGACTTCGTCGCCGTGGACGACGTGACGTTCTCGCTCCCGGAGCAGGGGTCTCTGGCCATCGTCGGCGAGTCGGGATCGGGTAAGACGACCACCGCCCGCATGATCGCCGGTCTCGAGACGCCCAGCGGCGGACACATCGTCGTCGCCGGCGACGAGCGCGGGGACGACCGGCCGCGATCACGCGAACGCCGCGCCCGCGGCCGGCGGATCCAGATGGTCTTCCAGGACCCCTACTCGTCCCTCGACCGGCGCCAGCGCGTCGGCGACGCCGTCGCCGAGGCGGTCGGGCTCCACAAGGACCTGCCGGCGGACCGGCTGCGCGCCCGCGTCGCCGAACTGCTCGACATGGTGGGCCTGGACGACCGGCAGGCACGCTCCCTGCCGAAGGCCCTCTCCGGCGGCCAGCGCCAGCGCGTCGCCATCGCCCGCGCACTGGCCGCCGAACCACGGGTACTGATCCTGGACGAGGCCATCGCGGCTCTGGACGTGTCCATCCAGGCGCAGATCCTGGCCCTGCTCACCCGCGTCCGCACGGACACGGGGACCGCGCTGCTGTTCATCACGCACGACCTCGGCGCCGTCCGGCACATCAGCGACGACGTCCTGGTGATGCGGAGAGGCGGAGTCGTCGAACGCGGCCCCGTCGCAACGGTCCTCGGCGATCCTCAGGACTCCTACACCCAGAGGCTCATCGCCTCCATCCCGAAGCCGGGCTGGAAACCGCGGAGAGGGGCGGACAGAGCCGCCGCCTGACGTCCCGTACGTCACACGGCCCATCGAGCGAAGGCGG
The DNA here is from genome assembly GCF_042716635.1 of Streptomyces sp. NPDC058664. Lineage (NCBI taxonomy): Bacteria > Bacillati > Actinomycetota > Actinomycetes > Kitasatosporales > Streptomycetaceae > Streptomyces > Streptomyces sp. NPDC058664. The sequence goes on from NZ_JBHXRW010000082.1 coordinate 24,718, forward strand.
CTGTCCCGGCGAGAGCGGGACAGCCGCCTTCCTCGTCGTCGGACCCGCACCGCGGCCGCGAGCACCCCGCCCTGATGAACGCCGCGCTCACCCCCGCCGCCCACAAGGACGTCACCTGCGGAGGGGCCACCACGGTGCACACGGCCTCCGCGCAGAACGTATCCGCTACACACGGCCTCCGCACAGAACGTATCCGCGCCGCCCCGGCTCGACGCGCTGAGCACCGACACGGAGCTGGCCACCCTCACCATCGCCGGCGACGACGTCGGCTTCGCCGGCATCATCGTCCGCCGCGTGACGCCCGGGGCGTTCGACCTCGGCGGCTCGCCCTGCAAGAACAGCCACACCCGGACGGGCACCGACCGGCTCGCCGCCGCCGGCTGACCGGCGAACGGCCTTCGTCGGCCCGCGGCCCGACCGCCGCGGGCCGACGCCGCTCAGGGCTCTTCGACCAGCGAGGGCTCTTCCAGGGAAAGGGAACGGCGTTCCCCCCGCGTGGGGGGGCACC
>NZ_JBHXRW010000083.1:0-25079 GCF_042716635.1 Streptomyces sp. NPDC058664
GCTCCGCTGCGGCACCAACCGGATCACCGACATCATCAAGGCCGTCGTCGCCCTTCACCACACCCCATCGTGAGGTTGGAAAAGGCTCAATGACGACAGAGGGTGTCGGGTTTACGGCCGACGATGGACGTATGCGCGAAACCCCAGAAGAACTCAACAAGCTCCAGTTCCTCCTCGACTCCTCCCTCTCCGGCTCGACCGCACACCTCCGCTCGATCGTCGAGGGCCGCACCATCACGGCGGCGCAGCTCACCGGGGTCCTCACCGGCATGTGCACGCTCGCCCTCTCCACGGTGACCGCAAAGGGCGAACCGCGGATCAGCGGCGCCGACGGGCACTTCCTGCACGGCCGGTGGCACTTCGGCACGGCGCGCAACGCCGCCAAGGCCCGTCATCTCGCGGCCCGTCCGGCCGCCAGCGTCGCGCACATGCGCGGCGAGGACCTCGGCGTGTTCACCCACGGCACGGTGGAGGAGCTGAACCCGAAGGACGCCGAGACCACGGCCGACTGGCAGGAACTCCTCGCCTACTTGAAGGACTTCTACGACGACGACGACGCCTTCGACTGGAACCGCGAGGTCGTCTACTACCGGCTGAACCCGCACTGGATGACCGTCTACGCCCCCGACCTCGACAAGCTCACCGGCACGTGACGCCGAGCCCGTCAACGAGGGCCTGCACCTGCGCGTACGTGGGTGCGGGGCCGGTCGACGGCGCGCCGTCGCGTACCGCCAGCGCCGTGGCTACGGCCTCGCCCAGCGCCCGCCGGTACAGCAGCGACCCGAGGCTGCCCCGCCCCCAAGCTCTCAACTCCGCTTCGCTGCGTTCGAGCAGGGGGCCGCTCGGCGTCTTGCCGGTCCAGGGGACCAGGAACGGCAAGGTCGCGAGTTGGCCCCGAACCCATGGAGCAACTCCGCAGAGCACGACGACGGACCCTTGAGTTCCCACCGAGAACCCTTCAGATCGCGTGAACTTACGGGACTCGACGGATGTGAGTAGTTGGGGTACAGGAAATCCCGGCGAGAACGATCATGGTCGTCTGGCAACGGCGACAGCGCATGAAGGAGGCCCGTCGACGGAATACCGGTGCAAGGAGCCTTTTCCAACCTGAAGCACCTGCCAGTCGGAGGACCCCGCGGCAGCTCCCCGGAGGCGCCAGTCAACTGGTGAAGACCTGGCCAGGAGCCCGTGCTGGACTCGGGTAGCCGATCAACGACAGTCCGCTGACCAGTGCGGATGCCAGGTTGGAAAGGGCTCATTGACTGCGCCCAGCGCCAATTGACGCCGTTTCATTTGGTGGAGCAGGATCAGCCTCACTGCGGCCCTACACCTCGAACATCGAGCGGACAGCGGCCCTGGCGGACTTCCTCCACACCTACAACCACCACCGCTGCCACACCGCACTCGGCGGACATCCGCCCATCACCCGCGTCAACAACGCTGCGGGTCAATACACCTAGGGCCTCTTGGCCAACAGCCGGTTCCTGACCGTGGCGAGGACCTCCGTGCGGCTGCGCGGGCCGTTGTCGGCTGCGATGAGGTGGTCGCCGATGCGCAGTGAGAAGGTGATCAGGCAGCGGGCCTCGACATCGCCCTCGTCGGGGCAGAAGGCCCCGTAGAGCTCGCGCAGATAATCCATGCGCCGGTTGTCGGCCCGCCGGAGGCGGCGCGCGACGGCTTCGTCGCGCCGGGCCCAATCGCGGATCGCGAGTTCGACCCCGGCGCTGGTCACGGGCGTTTCGCCCGACCCTACGAAGTCGAAGAGACGCCCGAGCCGCTCGCGAGCGTCGCCCCCGTCGCGTTCGATCCGCTCGATGAGATCCTCGGTGACCCCGCGTTCCCAGGCGTCGAGCATCTCCTCCAGCAGGCTGGCACGGTTGCGGAAGTAACCGTAGAAACCGCCCTTGCTGACACCGAGCGACTGGGCGAGGACCTCGACCCGGACGGCTTCGGGGCCGCCGACGGCAAGCGCACGCAGCCCTTCCTCGATCCACTTGTCCCGCGGTGTGCGGATCGTGCCCATCCGTGTCTCCCTCGCATGTCCCGGCCAAGTATACGGAGCCGTATGGATGGGTCTATGCTTGATCTATACGCCACCGTATAGACAGGGATCTGCCATGAGCGATCTGCGCCTTCCCGCAACCGACCACACGTCCCGCCCCTGGCGGATCCACGAGATCGCCGGCGACTTCCGACTCGAGGATCTGTGGGCACTGCCGACGCCCGGCGGCCCCGACGACCTGCACCTCCTGGTCCAGCAGATGGCAGACGGCAAGGACGGTCCGGACGGTGGCAACCCCGTGGGCCGATTCCTTTTCTCGGTGCGCTGGAAACTCGGCGCGCTACTCGGATGGGACAAGCCGAACTCAGGCGTCGGCGGCCGGGTGACGACGCTGCGCGACCGGCTGCCGGACGACCTGCGTAAGGGGCCGCAGGGGCCCGACCTCAGCACGGCACCCTTCATATCGGTCTTCCAGACACACAACGAGTGGGCCGCCGAATACGCCAACAAGACCATGCACGGAGTGATGCACATCGGCTGGGTCTCCGACGGAAACGGCGGTTACCGCGGCCAGATGGCCGTCCTGGTGAAGCCCAACGGCCGCCTCGGCTCGCTGTACATGCTCGGCATCAAACCCTTCCGTTACCTAGGGGTCTACCCGGCCCTGATGCGATCGATCGGCCGGGAGTGGCGAGAGAACACGGCACGCTGACACCCCCTCCCCGCAGCCCCTCCTCGAACGGCACAGGCTCGGGCGAAGACACGAATGATCGTGGTGGAACTGCTCCACCCGCCCCCCCGCAGCCGGGAATACGCACACTGGTGGCAGCGGGCGGGCGCCAGCGTTGATGTGTGCGGCATGCCTGATGGGAGAAAGACCGCACCGGATCGGCCGCTGTGTCACAGGGTGACCAGCCGGCTGCCAGGGAGCGACCGCATGCCAGCGAATCGGCTGCCACCAGCCCGCACATCCACACCAAAAACACCCCTTCCCACCATCGAGCCATCGAGCCGGCGCACTGTTCCAGGGTGACGGCCCGGGCACCCACGAGGCGCCCACCTGCAGCCGCACGTAATGTGATGCCACCCTCTTCGCCCCTGCCTGCTGGGCGAGGCTGACCGGAAGGCACTGAGAACATGACTGGGCAACGCGACCGTTGGGCAGAACTGACCGGCGGACAATCCGGAGAGGACTACGCTCAGCGTTTCGCGCAGCTTGCCGAATCAGGCCACGACATCCACGGCGAAGCCACCTTCTGCACCGCATTGCTGAAACCCGCCGCCCGAGTCCTCGACGCCGGCTGCGGCACCGGCCGGATCGCCATCCGACTCGCGGAACTGGGCCACCACTGCACCGGCGTGGACATCGACCCCTCGATGCTCGCCGTGGCCCGCCGAGACGCCCCCACACAGGAATGGCTCCTCGGAGACCTGACCCGCCTGGACACTCTCGGCCTGGACCAGGGCTTCGACCTGGCGCTCGCCGCCGGAAACGTCATCCCCCTCCTGGCCCCCGGCACCGAACCCATGGTCGTCCGGCAGCTGGCCGCCACACTGCGCCCCGGCGGTCTGCTGATCACGGGCATGGGACTGGACGCAGCACACCTGCCGCTGCCGGAACCGACGGTGACCCTGACAGAATTCGACCACTGGTGCGCCCAGGCCGGACTGACCCTGCGACAGCGCTACGCCACCTGGAGCGGCGACCCCTACCACCAAGACTGCGGCTACGCCGTCAGCGTGCACCGCCGCCCCATCACATGAGTCCGCACCTTCGCACCACGGTCCGACCCGAGCAGATACCCGAGCGATCTCATGCCTTGATCGCCTGCACCCCGCAACGGGCGGCAGGGCGTCGGACGCGACCACGCACCCGATCCGAAATCCGACCCCGGCGGGACAGAAGCCTCTGGCAACCCCCGCCCCACTAGCTTGATCTTTAACCTGTGCGGCGTGGACGCGGGGCGCTGGGTTCTTCGTCCGGCGTTTTGTTGGCTTCGGTCTGCCGACGGTGTGCACGTCGTAGCGTGTGGTGGGCTGGTTGTTCCTGCTGCCGGGTGGCCGTCCTGGGCCGGGCCGGGAGAATTTCGGTGCTCCGGTCGGGCAGGCGGCTTTCGGGCGAAGGTGCCGAAAACCGCGGCGGACTCGCGCGGGGGTAAGCCTGCCCGCGGGGTTTGGCTTCTCCCAGGGCCGACGTAGGTAGGCCGCCAGTGGACGGGCGAGCCGGAGGCTACCCCACCCCTGACGGTGGGGTCGTTGTTCGCCGTCACGGGCGGTCTACCCCCGGCTCCAAACCACTTCGTGCGCCAGGTTGCCACGGAGCACCAGCTGTTGATCACGCGCCGTGCCGCCGGGACCGGCAGCGGCACAATCGGATAGTGACCATGAAATTTGCCGCTCGATGATCCCCGCCCAGAGCAGTGCTCAGCACATGGTCAGCTATTCGTGTTCGGGCAGGTCGAGATGCACGATCCGGCCAGCGGGAAGGACGTCGGCGAGTTCGCGTGCTTCCTGGGCGCTGCGGGCCAGGACCAGCTCCTTCGCGACGTCCGGGCAGGAAGCGATCAGGTCGGGGCAGGGTCGCACGACGCAGTACAGTGCCCGTCGCCTGCCCGGCACGTAGAAGGGGACGCCGCGGGCGTACGGCGTCCACGTCACCGGCTTCTCCACCCGCAGACCCGAGGTCCGCCACGCGTACCCGGCGACGGCGGCGAACAGCTCGGCGACCTGTTCCGGCGACAGCCGGCCCCACCACGCCCTCGCCGTGGCCAGATCCTGGCGCTCCTTCTCCTCTCGCTCGGTCTGCTCACGCGCCAGACACGCGTCGCGTTCCACCCGCTCCTGCTCCCGGCGCGCCCTCCTGCGCCCACCGGCGCCGCATCTGTTCCATGTAGAGGCGGTGCTCCTCCTCCCGTTTCAGCCTCCTCGGCCTTCCGTACCCGTTCCTGCTCCTCCAGCTCCTTCCGGCGCCGCTCCGCGGCCTCCTCCCGCTCCTGCTGCCGGGCCTCCCGCTCGGCTTCCTGCCGCTGCCGCATTACTTCGTGCTTGTCCTGATCGACGATCGACTTCCGCGAGGTCCACCACTGATCCCGCTTGAACCGTCGCTGCTCGCCCTTCACCACCCGGTACACCCGTCGGTACCGGGGCAGCACCTCGGCTGGCATGACCTGCTCCTCCAGCGCCCAGCGCACGAACCGCTCCAGCGGCTCCTCACGAAATTCCCACCGCCCACTGCGCTAGATGAACCCGGCGAGCCCGTCGTCCACCACCCATTGCTGCTCGCGCTCCTGGGGAGCGCGGACCCGGACGGCCGGCACCGCGCTGATCCACTGCGGCGGCCGGACATCCGGCGACACCCAGCACACCCGAATCCCCTCGGCGGCGTACCGGTCGGTGCGGGCGGCGATGTCGTCCACGGTGATCGGCGACAACTGCGCCTCCCAGGCCATCCGCCGGCTCCCGTCTGCGGACCAGGCCATCACGTCCGCCCGCCAGGACCCGTCCTCGGCCGACACCTCCAGGGCCGCGAACCACCCGGCCGCCCGGATCGCACCCGCCATCTCCAGCTTGAGCATGTGGTGCTCCCACGACTCGTTCGACAGCTCGCACGACGGCGGCCGCCCGGGATCGTGGCAGAAGAACCGCCGCTTCCTGGGCCCAGAAAGCTTGGGGTGCAAAGTCCAGGCGCACGCGGGGCAGGTGAGCGGGAAGCGGGGCCGGGCCTTGTGGATCCGGGCCCACTCCAGGCCATGTCCGAGGTCGGGAAGGGTGGCGTCGAGGCGGCCAAGGTCGGGGTGCAGCGCGGTGAAAGGCGTGAATCGCATCTCCTGGCGATCCGGCGTACGTACGGCGTACCTGACAGGACACCAGGTATCAGGCACCACTGACAGAGGGCCGTATACGTCGCGTCGGTCAGGGCGTCCCGACGCCGAACCGGACCTCGATCCATTCCGCGGCCCGGATCCACTTGAGCTTGACCATCCAGCCGAACTCTACCCGTCTCACTCGAAGGTGAGCGGCGGCCTGCCCCGGGCACCGAGTACTTGGCCGGACGACGCAGCCGCGCCGGACTCCGCTCGACACCGGTGAGCCGAACACCGCCCAGATAGTGATGACGGCCGGCTGACCGGCCGGAGACTGGGGCGCCGCCGGATCGGGAGGCGCGCCGTCGGCGGGCAAGGGCCTGGGGCGACCGTACCGACGAGCTGTGCGAGCCGTGCCTGGACGAGCACTTTGCCCGGGTCGAAGCCGAGCGTGTCACGTGGCGGCGGACGGAGCAGGGCGCCGTACGGGAGGCGGCAGAGATGGAGGAGAGAGTGAGGAAGGAGCGCGACCTGTTCCGTCGGCGAACCTGATGTGGTTCAGGCAACGGCCGAAGACCCTTCGCGTGCTGGACGTCGTATTCGGCCAGGTAGACCAGCGCGCCGCCGCGCTGGTACTCGTGGTTGACGCGCATCGCCCTGGTTCGCCCTGACGCCAGGGTCGGATGGCAGCGGCAGAGGGCCTGGACGGAAGTCTTTCATTGCTGGAGACGAGGCACTCGTCGTCGCCCAGGGGTTCGCCGTCGAAGACACAGGCGTACAGGTCCAGCACGCGGGCGGCCTCGGCCTGGACGTTCGGGTCGTCAAGGACCGGTACTGCCGTGGCTTGATCGCGTCGGCCTCGAGCCAGCGGCGCACCGTGGAGGCCGACATGGCCGGGGCGATGGGGGGATTCTGCGCGTAGCGGCTGCGGGCTCAGGTGGCGGGCGGGGCTGTCGCGTGGCGCGTTTGCTGGGTCAGGACGCTGGTGGCGCGTTCCAGGAGTTCGCAGAGTGCGGCGTGTTCGGTGGGTGTGAACGCGTCGGTGAGCGCGCGCTCAAGGATGACCACCTCCTGGTAGGCGCGGTCCAGCAGCGCCTGGCCCGCATCTGTGAGGGTGGCGATCTGCACCTTGGCGTGCACGGGGGACGTCTCGCGGCGGATCAGTTTCTTGGTCTCCATGTTGGTCAGCACGCTGCTCATGCTCTGCTGCGTGACGCCGCAGGACCGGGCCAGCTGGGCCCCGGACAGGCCGCCTTCGCGCGAGAGGATCAACAGCACGGTGTACTGCGTCATGGTCAGCCCGTAGGCACGCAGTACTGCCTCGTGGTGCGCCATCAACGCCTGTTCTGAGCGCCTGATCCGGGTGCAGAGGTCGTTCTCGATCGGGACTTCCACCACGACTCTCCCTTAATTAGCAGGTTCATGTGTTGACTAAGGATCCTGATACGCCTAACGTCCTTAAGTGTAAGGATACTGAGTCAACACAGGGGGAAGTCCTCATGAAGGCTGTTGTGCTCGACACCGACGACCGCTACCGGGTCACCGAAGTCCAAGAACCCGCCCCCGGCCCCGGCCAGGTGGCGATCCGGGTGGCCTACGCCGGGATCCAGTGGGGCGACACCATGGTCAGAGACGGCCACTTCCCCGTGCCCCGCCCCTTCGTCCCCGGCTTCGAGGCGTCCGGGCACATCGCCGCGGTCGGCGAGGGCGTCGAATCACGCCGGATCGGAGAACCCGTCACCGCGCTGACCGGCTCGGGCGCCTACGCCGAGGTAGTCCTGGCGCCTGCCGTGCTCACGTTCGGCATCGGCGACATGCCGCTGCGGACGGCCGCAGGTCTCGGCTGGGGTACACCGACCGCCTACGACCTGATCAACACCGTCGCACGTGTGCGGCCCGGCGAACGCGTGCTGATCCACGCCGCCGCCGGCTCGGTCGGCACCCTCGCCACCCAGTTCGCCCGACGGGCCGGAGCCGACCGGATCGTCGGCGTGGTCGGCACCGCCGACAGGGCCGACTATGCCGCGCGGTTCGGGTACGACCAGCTCCTGTTGCGCAAGGAATTCCCGACTACGCTCGGCGACGACACGTTCGACGTGATCCTCGACCCGGTCGGCGGCTCGACCCGTCACGCAGGGCTTGCGCAGCTCGCCGCGCACGGCCGACTGGTGGCATACGGCAACCTCGCCACGTACGAACCTGTCCTCGCCGACGCCAACGACCTGCTCATGCAGGGCACATCGCTCCTGACCTACAACAGCAACCTGCTCAGCCAGACCTACCCCGAGCGGCTCGCCGACAGTGCCCGCCGTGCACTCGACCTCGTCGCCGATGGCCAGGTCCGCGTGGACATCACTGCCGAGTACGACCTCAAGGACCTGGCCATGGCCGTGCAACGCCTCGCCGAGGGCGCAACCCATGGCAAGAGCATCCTCCGCGTCGCCTGACAACACGCAGAAAGCACCGGCCACGAAGTGGCTCCCGCGGTGAACCCCGCCAGGACGGAAGTGATCACCTCGGACGCGGGAGTAACTCGCGTATGACCCTCATCAGCGCTGGGCAGCGGCCCTTGGCCGATGCCCAGCCTGCCGTGCCCCACACAGCCATACCAAGCGCGTCAAGCCCCGAACACTTTCGGAGTTGACCATCTAGTTCTTGCGTGCGGTTACCAGGGCAAAGGAGAGAAACTCTCCGCCGTCTGCGGTGAGCATGTCGATGACCGGCTGGTTGGCGCTCTGGCCGTCTGGCTGATGCTCGGCGCATGCCTGGGTCCACAGCAGCCAGTCCTGCCAGGCATCTTGCTGTAGCCGCGCGGACGTGACCTCCACCAGTTCAGTGATCGCCCACTGGAAGCGCCACCACTCCGCCGTGTGCCAGGCGATCGCTTCCCAGCCCACCACGTCCTTGATGTGGGACGGGATGGCCCCGAGCTCACGGGCGTCCCGTGTCATGGCGGGAGTCGCCATGGCGAGTTGTCCACCGGGGCGGAGAAACCGGACCAGGTAGGGCAGGTAGTTGTCTGCCGTACCGAAGTACTCGAACGCGTCGACGCTCACGATGGCGTCAAAGCTCTCCTCCTCGAAGGGCAAGGCGTGTGCCTCCGCTCGCACAGCCTCCACTTGATCGCCGACACCCGCGTCGGCGAAGACGGCTGCCGCGTCCTCGGGGGCGATCCACAAGTCGGCCGCGACGACCCGGGCGCCGTACTCGCGGGCCAGGAACACCGACGTGGCGCCCTTGCCGGAACCGAGGTCGAGAATCCGCATCCCCGGGCGCAGATCAAGGTCCTGGGCGAGGTCCTCCAACATCCACAACGGGTTCGGCCCCATGGAGAGGCTGAGCAACCAGCCAGGGTCATAGCGGGAGGAGCGCGGATAGCGGTCCGGACGTACGAGGTCATTCAAGGCAGTCACGAGCACGAACCCAAGCCGATCATCGCTCCAGGCACAACCCGGTTTCGCCTCGCTGCTTCGACTCCCCGCCCAGGTGCAGGCGTGGCAACAGTGAGCCTTTTCCAACCTGGCATCCGCACTGGTCAGCGCACTGTCGTTGATCGGCTACCCGAGTCCAGCATGGGCTCCTGACCAGGTCTTCACCAGGTGACTGGCGCCTCCGGGGAGCTGCTGCGGGGTCCTTCGACTGGCAGGTGCTTCAGGTTGGAAAAGGCTCACTGCCGTTCGGCCGCCCGCGCGTGACCGCCACGGCGATCGGACACCTCGTCCGCGCCGGCCTCCTCGCCTACCTCGGCGGCGACCCCGCCACCCCCGGCGTCCACCCCGACCAGGCCGCCACCCTGGCCCGCCGCCGGGACCTGCCCGCGCTCCTGGACCGCCACGTCCCCCTCGGCCCCGACCAGGCCGCCCGACGCCTCGGCGTCCGCCGTGCCGAGTGGGACCAGGTGGTGCGTCTCGGTTGGATCGCCCCCGTCAGCACGGTGACGATCGACTACAAGCGCGCCCGGGGCGGGGGGGTGCCCCTATGTGTTTGGTCAAGGTCGAGGACCAGTAGGTTCGTGTGGTCGAGGGTGGGGTCGAGCCGTAGGGGTGTGCATGGGTGATAGCCAGGTCACGATCAAGCTCACGAGTGACGAGGCGCTGGTGTTGTCGGACTGGCTGGAGAAGTTGCAGATGACGGACCTGAGCCGGGTTGTCGACGATCCGGCGGTCTGGGCGCCGATCCATCGCATCGCCGGGACGCTGGACAAGTCACTTCCTGGGCTGTTCGCGCCTGACTATGACCAGCGACTTGAGGCCGCTCGGCAGCGGCTTCGGCCGGAGGAGGACTGACCGGTGAGTCTGAACCGTCACCTGGTCCCTGCGGGTTGGGGTTCGTAGAAGGTTCCGTCGCGGAGCATCGCGAAGAGGACGTCGGCTCGTCGTCTGGCGAGGCAGAGCAGGGCCTGAGTGTGGTGCTTGCCCTGGCTGATCTTCTTGTCGTAGTAGGCCCGCGAGGTCGGGTCGCCAAGGGCCGCGAACGCGGAGAGGAAGAAGGCCCGTTTGAGTTGCTTGTTTCCTCTTCTGGATGGCTGTTCGCCGCGGATCGAGGAGCCCGAGCTCCGGGTGGCCGGGGCGAGGCCGGCGTAGGCGGCGAGGTGGCCGGCGGTCGGGAAGGTGCTGCCGTCGCCGACCTCGATCAGGATGCGGGCTCCGGTCCTGACGCCGATGCCTGGCATCGAAGTCAGGACTTTGGAAAGAGGGTGGCCCTCCAGGAGTTCCTCGATCCGCCGGGCCAAGAGTTTCCGCTGGTCAAGCACGGCCCTCAGCGAGCCGGCGAGGCTCGGGACGATCAGTGCGGCCGCCTCGGTCCCAGGGACCGTCACGGTCTGCTCGTCCAACGCGGCGAAGATCTCCTCGACCAGACGCTCGGCCATCCTCGGCGCCTTCGGCCGCAGTAGGGTGATCAGCCGCCGACGGCCGGCCTTGCGTATCTGTGCCGGTGATCCGAACCGTTCCAGCAGCGTGAGGACGGCCGGGTGCTGCAACCGCGGCCCCAGCACCCGTTCCAGCGACGGATGGATCTGGGTGAGCAGGCCGTGCAGCCGGTTCGCGACCCGGGTCGCCTCGCCGGCCAGGTCGTCGTCGAAGCCCACGATCATCTCCAGCTCGGCGATCGTCTCGTCCTCGCCGTCGATTGCCCGCAGCGTGTGCGGCATGGCGCGGGCGGCGTCCGCGATGATGAACGCGTCCCGCGCGTCGGTCTTGGCCTCACCTGGGTAGAGGTCGGCGATCCGCCGCATCGTCAATCCAGGCAGGTAGGCGACCGGACAGCCCATGTCGCGGGCAACGGCCAGCGGCAGGGCGCCGATCGAGGCCGGCTGGTCGACCACGACCAGCACCGTTCCGTGCTTGGCCTTCAGCTTCGCGAAGAGCTCGCGGAGCTTGGGCTCGGTGTTGGGCAGGCGCTTGTCGAACGCCTTCTTCCCGGCTGGGGTGACGGCGGTGGCGTGGTGTTCGCCCTTGCCGACGTCCAGGCCGAGGAAGACGTCGATGCCGCCGGTGTCGATCACGTGCAGGCCCCTTCATCACGCTTTCGTCCGGCCTTGCCTCGGCACCGAGCTGCCACATCCACGTTACGGAGAGCTCTTCCGGCTCGGGTGAAGCCGGTGCTCAAGCCCCTCATCAGCGGTCCGTCGATGCCTCCGGACCCGGTGACACCACCCCCCGGATCATCAACAACAAGGGGGGGGAAGTCATGCCGGACCCGAAGGCCAGAGGCCCCATTGCGGAGCCACGAAGAAGGTAACGGGGGGGGGACCGACGTCCCGCTGTACTCCGGCCAGGACATCGCCCTCCTGCCCGTCACCCGCCCGTCCGTGGACTGGCACGCCCTGCGCACCCTCGCCCCAGGCCGCCGTTCCCCACTCGCCGCCCTCGACCCGATCGACCCGCAGGAGGGCGACACAGCGTTCTTGGCGGAGGTCGCGCGGATGACCGGGGTGGGCCGGGCGGCCGTGCAGCACTGGCGCCGCCGCCACGCCGACTTCCCCACCCCCATCGCCGGAACCGACATCCACCCACGCTTCGAGCGAGCCGCGGTGGTCGCCTGGCTCCTGGCCCACGACAAGATCGCCCTACCTACAGGCGTCCCGTCGGCCACCCTCACCCTGTGGTCCGACGCGGCGGGGGAGCGCCATTTCCGGCTCGATGACCCGGTCCTGGAGCTGGCCGACGACGAAGCCAAGGACGACCACCTGTCCGGCTGGATGGACGACGACACGGCCGACGCCCTCGCCGCGCTCACCACCGCCCAGGACGGCGCGTCCGTCCGCCGGCTCACCGCGCCCGCCACGCCCCCGCTCGCGGTACCGGGCCGGGGCGGGTGGTCGAGCGCTACCGGTCCGGCTCGGGCGGCCTGCGCGTCACCCTCGCCTGGCCCGCCGGCCTGCGCGGCACCGCCGCACGAGGAGCGGCGGGCGGCCAGGTCCGCCACGTCGTCCCCCAGGACGCCCCCAGCCCGATGTGCCGGTGCGCACGGCCGGCCTGCGGCGGCCTGGTCCCACTGCCCACTGCGCCGAGCACTCCAGGGCCGACGTCTTGGCGATGGAGTGACATTCCCGCCGACGGCGTCCGCTGCACGCACCTGGCCCGCCTCACCGCCCCGTAAGTGATTAGCGCAGGTGCCCCGGCTTCGGCCGTGGACACCGGCGGCTCCCGCATCGATGAACGGCCTGGTTGCCCCGCTCGAACGCCCCGCGCGCAGGCGGGGGCGTTCACGTGTGCGCCGAAGGGCCGTACCCGCCGGACAGCGGGTACGGCCCTGGTGTCGTAGGGGCGGTGGTCGTCAGTGCCGGTAGGACTTCACGAAGAGGGAGTCACTGCTGTCCTGGTGGCTGTTGTTGACGCCCATTCCCGAGGCGTAGCTCCTGTTCTCCTCGCCGGCCCAGTCCACGATGGGGTTGTCGCCGCTGCCGTAGTCGAGGTGTTTGAAGGACTGCGGGGAGTCCTCGGCGGAGCCGAACTGGTAGACACGGCCGCGGGTGGAGTAGGGCTGATAGGGCTGGTAGGGGCCGTTCTTGACGGTCTGTTTTGCCAGGTCATTGTTGAAGAAGATGTTCTGGGGGCCGCTGGAACCGGACCAGTTGACGGCCTTGAAACCGGCGCTCCAGTAGATCGGCCACCAGGTGCCCTTGTCGCCCACGCCTCCTTCTCCGCCGCAGTTGGCGGTGCAGCTGCCGGAGGAGTGGTTGTAGGGGACGTGGACGGTGTTGTTGTCGAAGAGGTTGCGGCGTTCCCAGCCCCCGTGGAGGTTGAGGTCGGAGTCGAAGTCGTTGGCGAAGGCGACGTTTCCGGAGGAGGACCACTGGAAGGTGAAGTGGCGCAGGTTGCGAGTGGTGTTGAAGGCGTAGAGGGAGTCCCAGACGCGGGAGCCGCGCAGATATCCGTTGCCGCCCTTGCCCTTGTTCCAAGCGCCGTCGAAGTGGTTGTTCTGGACCTGGAGGTTCTTGGCGACCTCGGTGACGATGGGATGGGAGCCGACCATCTCACCTCTGACCCCTCTGACCCAGGAGTTGGCCGCCCACTTGAAGACGATGCCGTGCATGGCGGCCTCGGGGGCGAGGTTGCCGTAGTTGTGGGTGGCGCAGTTCGGGGCGGGATCGGTGCACTCGGCGCTCAGACCGTCGCTCTGCTGGGTGAAGGTGAAGTCCTCGAACCCGACGTCCGTGATCATCTTGAGCGGAGTGACCTTGCTGGGGTAGACGGTGCCGCCGATCGCGGGGGAGCCATCGGAAACGGAGGTGACGGGGACGTCGAACTCCAACGGCTTGTCGATGGTGATGGTGCGTCGGGCACTGTCCACCGACGAGATGACGAAGACCTGCTGGCGCATGTGGAGGTTTTCCAGCTTCCCCACCTGGCCGACGGTGTCCACCCCTTGGCTGTCGTAGAAGCCGATGGTGTTCGCCGCCCCGACCCACAGGTAGCCGCCCGGCTTGAAGACGGACATGTCGGCGGAGCCGTTGAGCGGGATCGTGGTGGCGCCCTCACGTGCGGCGTAGCCGGGGGTGGCGGTGTTCTCGGCGAGGGTGACGCCCGATTCCCAGTGCTGGTTGACCGATCCCTCGAACAGGTCCCGGCGGTTCTCCGGGATCGCGGAGATGTCACCGCACATGCGCTGGTGCTTGGCCGACACCTCGCGGGTCTGCACGCGGAACAGGCCGCGTCCGGGCCAGATCCACCCGCCGGTGCCGGTGATCGAGCCGCCCAGCTTGCCGGGGCATTCGTAGCGCATCGCGTCCTGGTCCCAGCGACTGCCCTGGTAGAGGGTGTCGTACTTGGTCGCGGCGTCCGGCCGGAAAACGATCTTGGTACCGCTGCCGGGCTTCGTACCCTGGCCACGGATGACCAGGTAGGAGGCGTCGACGGACAGCTGCTTGCTGACCTCGACGGTGCCCCTGGGCAGTTCGATCGAGGAGAGCCTGTCGGGCGAGGCGTCGGGGGTGCAGGTGGTGCGGATGTCGTCGATGGCCTTCTGGATGCCGGCGGTGTCGTCCTGACCGTCGTCGGGCTTCACGACGTAATGTTCGGCTAGTTCTTCAGGGGTGATCGCGCAGCGTGGATCGCCGGAGAGGGACGAGGCGTCCGGCAGCGGTTCGCCGCCTCGGTACCCGGCCTTGCTCCAGTCCGGCAGACCGCCGCCCGGACCGCTGCGACGGTTGTTCCCGGCGAGGATCCGGTCCGCGGTCTCCTGGGTGTCGTACTCCACCGTCTGCACGGAGGGCTGCGCGGAGCCGGCCGTGGACGTGCAGCGGAACTCCCGGCCGCCGTTGTCGATCTGGCCGCTCGCCTGGGTCAGGCAGCTGCTGAGCGCCTTCTGCCCGTAGGCGTTCGGGTGGACGGCTTCCTGCTTGTCGCCCTGGGACCCCCACGGCAGCAGCAGGTAAGGAACCCAGCGCACCCATTCGGCCTTCGCCGCAGGCAGCGGGACGGCCAGGGTGTTGGCCACAGTGGCCTGCTCGGCACCGCTGTGGCACAGTTCGTGCCCGGCGAGCGCGTCCTGCACGTCGAGGAAGAAGGCGTCCCCTCGCCGTGCGGCGCTCCTGATCATCGTGCTGATCGCCGGGATGACCTCGTTGCGGGCCCAGGAGGCGTCCTCGTTGTAGAACGGGCAGCCGCCCGACGTGTAGCGCTCGTAGCTCTCCGTCGGGTACCGGATGTGGGCGCTGTCGGCGATCGGGCCCGCGTAGGACTGGGCCACCAGGCGGTAGTACCTGCTGTCGTACCCCTGGGAGCGCATGGCGGCGTGGATGCTGTTCATCGTCTCCACCGCCTTGTCCTCGACCCCGGTGAGCTTGCCCCGGAAGGCGCTGTCCTGCCCGCCCTTGCAGGCTCCGAAACCGGACATGAAGCGCTGTGCGCAGCCCGACACGATCCCGGAGAAGTCCAGGTCGTTGCCGCCGACCGAAAGCACGATCGTCTTGACCCGGTAGTACCTCGCCAGATCCTTCAACTGCTCGACCTGCGGCCGTTCTCCCTTGAACTCGCTGCGGACCACGTGGTCCGTGGTCGCCCCCGAACAGGCCAGGTTGAACCGTCGCGCGGGCGGGATGCCGTCGATCTCGGCGCCGGCGATCTCCGACATGTCGGAGCGGTCGCAGCCGCTGCCCCCATCGTAGGAGGTGTCCCCGTAGACCCCTTGCAGGTCGTGCTGGCAACTGCTCTCGTCGGCGTTGCAGGCGGACGCGGCCCGGTCCGTGCCCCAGGCGGAACCGGCGTTGCCGGTGTTCGCGTTCCCGGCCCACCGCCCGGCCTCGCCCGAGATGTAGCTGTCACCCATCGCCACCACGGCCGTCGGCTTCTGCCGCACGGTCCAGATCACGGTGGTGTTGTTCCCGACGCCGCCCTGCCGGTCGATCCTGAAGGTGGAGAAGTCGCTGCCGTTCTCGTCGTAGCTGTTGGAGCCGATGAACGGGTTATTCCAGTGCAACTGCATCTGGCGGTTGTTGTCGCTCGTCTCCAAGCAGTTCTGGGTGACGTACCGGACGTTTCCTTCCGTCCCCGTCGCGAGCCCCGAACTCTCCGACCCCCACGCCGCGCCCTGTTCCCTGGAGATGAGACCGGGCGGTGCGGCGGTCCAGATGCCGTGCGACAGGGCGTGCCGCTCCAACGTCAGGTCGCAACCGGTGAGGTTGACGAAACTCACCCCGGTGCTGCGTGCGGCCCCGGTGGACGGCGGCACGCACGGGGCGTTCGCTCCCATCACACCGAACCCCGCACACGCGGTCACTGGCTCGAATTCCACCGTGCAGTGATCGGAAGGGGAGTTCGAGGTGCCCGGGTTCGCCGTCGCCGTCAGCGGGGCCGGGTCGTTGGTGACCATGTAGTCGTACTCGTTACGCCGTTGGCCCCCCACGCCACAGTGATAGGTGGGGTTCCCGCTGGTCACGAAGCGGGCGCCCTGCGGGAGTTGGTTGCCCCACGTCGGGTTGATGTTGAAGTCGCCCATGACCGCCCACGGCAGGCCCTCGGCAAACGCGAGGGCCGACGCGGCGTCGACCAGGCGGCCCACGTCGCCACCGCCGTTGAGGGCGTGAGCGCTGAAGAAGATTCCCTCGTGGCCGGCGGCATCGGGGACGACCGCGCCCAGCATGGCCTTGGACGCCACGTCGTCCGCGACCGGCGGCACCGGGAAGAAGTCTTGCGGCGGTATCGGTGCGTGGACTATCAGGGCCACTGCACGCTGCTGCCTCATGTTCGTCAATTTGTAGACGTAGACCTGCTGCCCACCGGGTGGAATCCAGGTGTACGAGAGCAGGCGCAGCACATCTGTCGGCCCCGGTCCGTACGTCCACGAATGGAGCACTTGCTCGTTCTCGAAACCGCTGATCCCGTTGGCCGGATCCCCAGGATATGCGACGTCCCGCACCTCCTGGAGCGCCACGACGTCGTTGCGCGCGACCAGCCCGGCTATTTCTCCCCAGCGGTGGGGTTGGTTCGAGTTCCGGATGTTGTAGGTTGCGGAATCGAAGTGACTGACGCTCCATACGCCGATCTCGGCGGCGGCTGCCGGCTTGCCGCCGATCCCCACGAAAAGCCCGCCGAACAACGCGAGAACGAGGGCGAGGAGCGAAGCTCTCGGCCGTCTCGCCCGTTTTTTACTCATATGGTCTTCCGTATGTTTTCTGGATAGGTGAGGGAGGAATGCCCTGGACTCCGGTCGGTTTTTGTTCACCGCCCGGACGGGCAGTGGAAACCTGGTGTCGTGCGTGCTCGCGCGAGCCGACAAATCCGCCGGGGATCCAGACTCCGTAAGGTGGCCCGATAGATCGTCGGCTTCATCGAACCGACGACATAAAGACCCCTCAAGGGAAGATCGCATACGTCGCTATCGGTTCGCTAACGAGCAGCTAGCGTGGAACGGGATTTCGTGTTAGACGTCGGATGTCATCGAAAGCTCAGCTACGCTGACGCACCTCGACCGCCCGATCATGGCGTTTTCGAGGGAACGTCTTGTGTGATGTGCCCCATTTTTACTGATCTTTTCGTTAGTTCAGTGGGTGTACTGGGGTCGTTGATGGGATCCTGATGCGGTGTCTTTCCAACCTTCCTCTGTTGTTCCTCTTGATGCTCGGCGGCGGTTCTTCAGTGGTTCGGTGTTTAGTTTTCAGCGGGTGCTGTGTGCTATGACCTGGTGATGTGACGGGATGTCGTGGTCTTGGTGAAGGCGTGGCGCTGTTTTGGTACTGAGGAGTGCCGCCGATGCGGGCGTGTGGGTGGTGCTGAGTCTGTAGGCGTTCGAGGGGTGGGCTGCAGCGGTCCCGTTGTGGGCGTGGTGTTCTGAGTGCTCCGCGACGCTCCTGTTCCGCTGCGTGTTCACCTGCCGGTGGCCCCGTCTCCCATTTTTGGTGGCCGGGAAGGCGGGCGTTACTGGGGTTCGTCTTCGTCTGTTTGGGTGTTCCAGGTGGGCAGGGGTGTTCCGGCTGCGGTGGTGATCGTGAGGATGTCGCAGCCCATGAGGTGGACGGCGGTGGTCAGGTGTTGGCGGACCGCTTCGTGGTCGTGTGGTGGGTAGCTGACGCGGACTTGGTGAGGGCTGGCCATGTCGTAGGTCAGCTGCCAGTTGGTGTGGGTGGTTGCGAAGTGGTCTTGTCCTGACTGGCCGTCTTCCGTTCGCCAGGTTCCCCGGTCTGAGGTGGGGGCCAGGGCGTCGCGGAGTATGCGCAGGCGTTCGGCAGAGGGGAGGAGGCCTTCGGACAGGCGGAGGCACCGGTGGGTGCGAGGGCGGAAGGTGTTGAACCACGGCGCGAGGTCCGGCTCCATGTCGCCCAGGAGACGGGAGCTGAGGTGTCGGCTGCTCCAGCCTTCCAGGAACTCCGCTGTGCCGTTGGGAAAGGACTCGTACTCGCCGTCCCGGCTCCAGATCACGACAGGCCAGTGGTCTGGGTCGCCGGTGGTCGGCCAGCACAGCCGGTCCGCGTCCGTGGTGGTGCCCCAGATGAGGAGACCGCCTGACGCCGGGTGCAGTGGGTAGGGGTAGCGCTTCTGTCCGTCCCATCGAAGAGATGCGAAAGGGCTTCCGTTCTGCCGCTCCAGGCCGTTGTGCGGGCTGTCGCCGAAGGGTGTGTGCAGGTAGAGGAAGTCGCAGAACTCGCCCCAGCCGTATGCCTCGACGAGGGCCTTGTAGTCCTCGGGTAGTTGTACGCCGAGATCCTGCTCGACTGCGGTCCAGTCCCCGTGGGCGTCAACGGGTTCAGCCGGCGGCGGCACGAGCCTCGTGAGGGAGCCAGGAAGGGGAAGGGGGTTCTTCGGGCGGGCCATGTTGCCAGCGTAGGTGTCCGCCTGGGCCGTCGGCTGAGCCGGTCGCGGTGCCAGTGCACGAATACCGATGGCCGCGGTGAAGCTTGGCCCGGCGACTCTTGCTGTTCGACAGGAACACGCCGAGCTTGACCTCCGTGCCGTCCTCCAGCCGTTCCACGTGGTCCCTGGGGACAGTCACAGAGCCCGTCCAGGGGGCCCCATGTTTCGCTCGAAGGCGCTCACCGGTGCCGTGGACGGCTTCGCGGCCTCCGCCGCCGGTTTCGCGGTTCAGGTAGGCGATCAGAGGCTGTCAGGGGTGGCTTGGGGGACCGTCACCGGTCTTGCCCAGTCCATGCCCTGCTGCGCGAGGGCGGCGAGCTGGTCGGCGTCTAGGCCGTGTATCGAAAGTGGATCTTGAGCTGTGAATGATCACAGTTCATGGGGCGGGGAGATCTCACGGACGAACAGTGGGCGGCGCTGGAGCCGTTGTTGCCAAAAGGTGCCAGGGCGGGTCGGCCGCCCGTCCGGCCCCGGCGGCGGTTGATCGACGGCATACGGTTCCGGGTCCGGACAGGGGTTCCGTGGCGGGACGCGTTCCTGCCGAGTACGGGCCGTGGGGCCGGATCTACGACCTGTTCCGCCGATGGCAGCGGGACGGCACCTGGCACCGGGTCCTCACCCGGCTCCAGTCCCTTGCCGACGCGAGGGGTGCGATCACGTGGGACCTGCGCGTCGATTCCACGGTGTGCCGCGCTCATCAGCATGCGGCCGGGGCGCGGAAGCAGAGTGACCCGCAGAAGGAACCGCCGGGCGGTGTCTTCACCGAGCCCTGTGATCACGGACTGGGAAGGTCGCGCGGCGGGTTCACCACCAAGCCGCACCTGGCCGTCGAGCAGGGCCAGAAGCCCCTGTCGATCGTGGTCACGGCCGGGCAGCGCGGGGACTCGCCGCAGTTCGAACCCGTGCCGGCAAAGGTCCGCGTGCCCCGCATCGGGCCGGGCCGGCCACGTGTCCGTCCCCATCGGGTCCGCGCCGACAAGGCGTACGCCTCCCGCAGGAACCGCGCTTACCTGCGCCGCCGCGGAATCCTCTGCACCATCCCGGACAAGGCCGACCAGGCGCGCAACCGCCGGAAGCGCGGCTCCCGCGGAGGCCGGCCGCCGTGCTTCGATCCGGTCGACTACCGCGAGCGTCATGCGGTCGAGTGCGGGATCAACCGCCTCAAACCCCACCGGGCGGTGGCCACCCGGTACGACAAACTCGCCGTCCGCTACGAAGCGACAGTGCTGGTCGCAGCGATCAACGAGTGGCTTTGACCAGCACCCTTGCAACATAACCGCGCTGAATAAGCCTCGATGGCCCGTTGGCGCTGGCGCGCCCGTCGCGATGTGCCGAGCCTGAAGCCTCACGAGCTTCGCGTACGCCACGCGCTCCATGCCAGAAAGCCGATCAGGACAACCACCTGAACAAGGCACGCGGTCCAAACTACCGTCAAGAGGAGAAACAGCGCAGGGAGAAGCAGCAGCGTTCCGCACGCTGCAGGGAACACCCCGACAGCTCTATTCCGTGCCAGGAGGTGGGCGATGACCATCAGCGACAGCGAGGGGAGGGCCACGATTACGAGGAGACCTGCAAGGAAGGTGACGTAATCCTCGACGGGACCCCCTTCCAGGACCATGAACGCACCGAGGAAGACGGCCCACACCCCACAGAAGACCACCAGGTACCTGTAGACATCCCGCCCGATCAACGCCTCGATCTTCGCCGCACCACTCACCGGCATTCCTCCTCGTGACGTCGCGGTCGGGTCACCGGTATCGACGAACCGCGACGGGTACACCCTGGCACGTCAATTGAACGCGTTCAAGTTTTCCTTCGGAAGGTAGGGCAGGACGTCTGGAACCGGCATGGGCCTACGCCGCAGCGGCGAACTGCACTTTCACAACAGGCCCTAGTCGCCCAGCAACCGCCACGCCGTCAGGGCCACGCGCGCCCTGGCCAGGCCCGTCGGGGTGGTGAGGTCCACGGACAGGGCTCTGCCGATCAGATCGATGCGGCGGGCCACGCTGCTGTGGTGCAGGTGCAGGACGCCGGCGGCCCGGCGCAGCGACCCCGCCGCGCAGTACGCCTCCAGCGTGTCCAGGGTCTCCCGGCTCTCCAGGGCTTCCCGGACCTCCTGGGTCTCTTCCTCGGGGTTCCCCGGGTCTCCGGCCACCCGGACGAGCGCCGCGACGTCGGGGTTGCCGCGCAGCACCTCCCTCGGCACCTCCGCGAGCAGCGCCAGCGCGCCCAACTCCGCGTGCTCGAGCACCGGTTCGCGCGCGGTGGTGAGACGCAGGGCGGTGCGGGCCTCCCGCCACGCCAGGTCCGGCTTGTCCGCCGCGCCGATGCCCGCCCGCACGCCCGCGGGGAACAGGGTTCGGTCCACGGCCGAGGCCAGGATCACGCCGACCCTGCCGATCCGCGCCGCCTTCACGGGCCGGCCGGGGCAGACGACTCCGCCCACTTGGTCGAGCGGCAGTCGTGGCGACCGTACGGCGGCCACCCGGACCGGCGGCCCGGCGGCGAACCCGAGGAGCCGCAGCGCCCGCGCACGGGCCGCCTCGTCGGTCTCGGCGCTGATGACCAGCTCGACGAGCGCGGGGTCCGCCATCGTCGTACGGGCCGGACCGTACCGTTCGACGGCGCCCGCCACGGCGAGGGCCAGCCGGTCGAGCAGCACCTCGTCGAGCAGTCCGGCCGGGCCGGACCGCTCCAGCCACACCCTGCCGATCTCCTCCTCGTCGAGGACCACCGGGGCAGTGCCGGACGCGGGCCCCGCCGGGCCGGCGGCCTCGCGGCCGTCCGGCGCGACGCGGATCGTCCGCCCGGTGCCGTGAAGTCCCACGCCGGTGACGCACTCGGCGAGACCGGCCGAGGCCCGGGCGAGCGCGGGAAGGTCCACGCGCCTGCGCATCAGGGTGTCGTAGAACGCGACGATGCGGAGCGCGCCTTCGACGTGCGGATCGAGTCCGGACAGCCGTACGGCCAAAGCCTCCATGGCAGCAGGATAGGAGGACGGGCAGGCGGAGGGCGCGCGCCGATCGGCGCGCGATCGGCCTCGGATGCCCGACGGACGGCGGACGACCCGCCGCGAGCGGTTCCCCGAGGATGATCGTCATGGACCCCGAACTCGAAGCCTTCGTACCGTTCTTCCCCCGTACCGACCTCACCGACCCGGTCACCGCGCGGAAGAACTTCGGCCAACTGGCCGCCGCCGTACCGGTCCCCGACACCACGGACATGGAGGTCGAGGACCACATGGTTCCCGCCGATTCGCCCGTGCCGGTACGGGTCTACCGCCCGCACCAGGCCCAAGGCGCCGTCGTCTGGCTGCACGGCGGCGGATTCCTCATGGGCGACCTGGACACCGAACACCCTTGGGCCGCCCGCATCGCGGCCTCCTCCGGCGCTGTGGTGATCTCGGTGGGCTACCGGCTCGCCCCCGAACACCCCTACCCGGCCGCCCTGGACGACGCGTACGCCGTGCTGGAGTGGGCCGTCGCGCACGCGGCCGAACTGGGCGTCGAGCCCGACCGCATCGCGATCGGCGGCCACAGCGCGGGCGCCAACCTCGCTGCCGCGGTGACCCTGTGGGCCCGCGACCGGCAGGGGCCGCCGATTCGTTTCCAGCTGCTCAACCAACCGGGTCTCGACGATCGGCAGGACTCGTGGTCGGCGGTGAACTTCACGGACACGCCGTGGTTCTACCGGGAGAAGCTCACGGCCTCGTGGCGGTACTACCTGGGCGGCGGCCCGGCGACCCCGTACGCCGCCCCGGCCCGCGCCGAGGACCTGACCGGCCTGCCTCCGGCGTACCTCGCCACCGCCGAGTTCGACCCGAACCGCGACGAGGGCATCGCGTACGCGCTGCGCCTGCTCCAGGCAGGGGTGTCGGTCGAGATCCACCAGTGGCCCGGCACCTTCCACGGTTCGCAGGCGATCCTCTCCGCCGAGGTCTCGCAGCGGCAGAACGCCGAACTCGGCGCCGTCCTGCGCCGGGCCCTGGCCGGATGAGGCCGGCCGGACGAGCTCCGAGCGCGCACCCCCTCGCGTGCCGTCGCACCACCCGCACCCTCCCGTCGCACCCGACCGAAGGAGTACGTACGCCGTGAAACTCCGATCGAAGATCCGCCTCTCCCTGATCGCCGGCGTGGCCGCGCTCACCGCCTGCGTGGGCACGGTCGCGGCCGCCCCCACCCCGCAACCGACGACGGCCGGGACGGCGTCCGGGGCGGCGGCGACGCCGAACCGCGTCGAGCCCGCACGGCTGCGCACCGCCCTGGACGCCGTCCACCGGGCGGGCGTCCCCGGGGTCTTCGGCGAGGTGCGGGACGCCGGCCGGACCTGGCGCGGGGCCTCCGGGGTCGCCGACCTCGCCACCGGACGGCCCGTGAGCCCCGACATGCGCCAACGCGTCGGCAGCATCACCAAGACCTTCACCGCCGCGGCCGTCATGCAGCAGGTCGAGCGGGGCCGGATCCGGCTCGACGCGCCCGTCGGCGACTACCTGCCCGACCTCGTGCCGGGGGAGCGGGGCAGGAGGATCACCGTCCGGATGCTCCTCAACAACACGAGCGGCATCCCCGACTACATCCCGTACGCCTTCCCCTCCCTCCAGCGGAACTCACCCACCAGCCTGGACGACAACCGCTTCCGTGAGTTCCGGCCGGCCGAGCTGATCGCGCTGGGACTCGCGGCGCCGCCCGCAGGCGAGCCCGGCGGCCCCACGGGCGTCTACTCCAACACCAACTGGCTGCTGCTCGGCCAACTCCTGGAACGGGTCACAGGAACCACCGCCGAGCGCTACATCACCCGACACGTCATCGACCGCGCGGGGCTGCGGCACACCCGGTTCCCGGACGGGCCGACGATCGACGGGCCGCACGCGCGCATGTACGAGTCCCTGTGGGGCCTGCTCGAACCGCCGCGCGACTACAGCGTCTACAACATGTCGTGGACGGGCACGGGGGCCGCCCTCATCTCCACGATGGACGACCTCAACCGCTTCTACGCGCGGCTGCTCGACGGCAGGATCGTCAGCCGGTCGTCCCTGGCCCAGATGCAGCGCACGGTCCCGGTCCGCGCACTCGACGGGACGATGATCGAGTACGGCCTCGGGCTGCACAAGGTCGTCATCTCCGACTGCGGCACCTTCTGGGGCCACGACGGCACGGTGTGGGGAGCCGGCACGATCTCCCTGACCCGGGCGGACGGCGGCCGCCAGATGTCGATGGCGGTCAACCTCCAGCGCTGGAACCCCCGGAGCGCGGAGGGAACCCCGCAGCCCCACCCCATCGACACGGCCCTGAAGGCGCTGTACGACCGGTCCCTCTGCGACGCGTAGCCCGCGTGCGGCGCGAGGCCGCCGAGGCGCACCGGGAATTCCGGTGCGCCTCCCCGGGCGCCCGCATAGCCTCCCCGACATGTCCCTTGAGATGAACGACGCCGTACGCGGCCTGCTCGACGCCCCGCACATGGCCGTGCTCGCCACGCTCAACCCCGACGGGGCCCCGCAGAGTTCGGTGGTGTGGGTCAGCCGCGACGGCGGAGAGTTGCTGATCTCCACCACACAGGGCCGCCGTAAGGCCCTGAACATGCTCCGGGACCCGCGCGTCGGCCTGACGGTCTTCGACCCCGCCGACCCCGACCTGTACGTCGAGATACGCGGCACGGCCACCGTCACCGAGGACACCGGCCGGGCGGTGGCCGTCCGCATCGCCGAGGAGTACCTCGGTCCGGGCGGCGGCAAGGAGTACGCGGAGGCTCCGGCGGAGGAGGTCCGCGTGGTCGCCCGCATCACGCCGACCAGGATCCTCGGCAGCGCCACCAGGGTGGCCTAGTACTGCAACGGTTCTTGTCGTGACGGTTTGACTGCTTGGTCGTTGGTCTGGTCATGGGTGGGGTTCTGGTTGATGCCCGGTCGTGGGCGGATGAGTTGAAGGCTCTGCATGAGCGGTTCGTGCACCGTTTCGCCAGGTCGGAGCCGCGTGAGTCGGCGCTGGCGTATATGCGAGGGCTGGTAGCTCCGCTCGAGCGCAAGAACGGGTGGACGCTGGCCGAGGAGGCCGGTCATGCGGGTCCGGACCGGATCCACCGGCTGTTGAACCGGATCGACTGGGACGCGGAGGAGGTCCTGGACGATGTTCGCGAGTACGTCGTGGAGCATCTCGGCGACCGGGAGGCGGTGCTGATCGTCGACGACACCGGTTTCCTGAAGAAGGGTGTGAGGTCGGCCGGGGTTCAGCGGCAATACTCGGGAACGGCAGGGCGGACGGAGAATTGCCAGGTCGGGGTCTTCCTCGCCTATGCCGCCGGCCGCGGCCGCACGCTGATCGACCGCCGCCTCTACCTGCCCACCTCCTGGACCGACGATCGTGAACGGTGCCGGCGGGCCGGCATCGATGACGCGGTCGCTTTCGAGACCAAGGTCGCGATGGCCAGGGCGATGGTTCGCCGGGCGATCGAGGAGAAGATCCCGTTCGGGTGGGTGAGTGCGGA
>NZ_JBHXRW010000084.1:0-23546 GCF_042716635.1 Streptomyces sp. NPDC058664
CAGCCCCAACGAATACGAACGACGACACCACACCGCTAAGCTCACGCTCGCCGCGTGACCAATACCCGCGTGTCCACCATCACGGGTGAAGGCCCGTGGCGTAGGCGAGAAAGACACCGACCTGGCTGTTCTCGATGCGTCCGGCGGTGCCGGTGTACTGCCGCTGCACGCCCGCCGAGGCCCGGCCCTTCTTCATGAAGCCGGTCTCGTCGACGATCAGCACGCCACCATCGCCGCCGAGGTGGTCGACGGCGTAAGCGCGGACTTCGTCGCGGACGGAGTCAGCGTCCCAGCGGGCGCTTCGCAGCAGACGCTGCATCGGTCCGGGACGTGCGTGACCAGCTTGTTCGGCCAGCCGCCAGCAGTTCTTGCGCTCGACGCCGGACAGCAGCCCGAGCAGGTACGCGCGGGCGGTCGCCCGCGGTTCCACCCGTCGGAACCGGCCCGCGATCCGGGCCATGGCCTGGTCGAACAATGCCCGCCACCGGATCGGGTCTACGCTCTGACTCGCGGCCACCGCACGATCTTCAGGAGTCCACACACCCCCCGATGATCACGCGGTGGCTGCTCTCGCTCCGGGCCGGGTCCTGGGCAGTCCCGAACTCCTTGCTGCGAGCCGACGGCGGCCCCTGATCGACACAATGAGCACATGGACAGCGAACCTCTGCGGATTCCGCTTGATCAGCTTCGGACGGCCTTCGAGCTGGCACTGCGACACATCGAAGTGTCAGCCGGCAGCGCAGTGGCACTCGAACACGATTACTTCTGGTCTGTTCCGGGTGACGAACTCTACGACGTCCCCAACGAACCGAAAACGATCACAATCGGGCAGCTCTCCGAGTCATGGCAGCACCTTGAGGACCTCCTCGCCGACCCGAACCGGGCCGTGGGCCACCACCTGGTCTGGCTCGCCGATGTCCTCCGCGCGATCGGACAGGACACCGCCCAATAGCCACCACACGTGCGACATGACGTGGAACTACGAAGTCACACTGGAGTACTAAGCGGTACGAGACGGCCGTCGCGTCGTTGTCGTCGGCGGCGAGTTCCTGGTGGGCGGGGGCCTGGGTGAGGGCGGGCTCGCTGGGAGCGTAGACGGTCGTCGGCGAGAGCGATCCGGGCGGGCTCGCTGGGAGCGTAGACGGTCGTCGGCGAGAGCGATCCGGGCGGGCTTGGTCGTCGACGGAGGCGGCGGGGGTGTGGGGAACGGCTACGCAGCCGGTGGTGAGGGCGGTGGCCAGGGAGCCGGAGCACCGGCCCCGGCCGCCCGTCTCCCAGGTCGAGCATGGCCGGCGCCAGCGCGATCCGCTCCGCGTACGGGGCGTCCCGGGCAATCAGCTGGACGACGGCGCGGGCGGCACCGTCGGCGGCTGGATGGCCTGGCTGACTGGCTCGTGGATTCCCGGCCCTCGGTCAGCCTTCCTCGCCCGGTCTGTTCGACCCCTTGGGTATTCGCTGCGAAAGGGCCCGCCCGAGCAGGCCAACACGGCACTGTGGTGGAGTGATCCATCATCCCGGCATCCTGCGGACCGCTCCCTGCAGGGAGAAACGGCCTCGCCACTGATCTGCCGCATCGCAAGCCGCTACGGACTGGAGGCGAAGGCACTGCGGTCGTGCTGGCACTGCACCGCCGGTACGGGATCGTTGACGCGCTGGTCGAAGCGGGAGCGGACGCGGCCCGGGTAGACGTGTTCCACGGCCAGGAGGACGACGGCGTCTTCTGGGTCGTCACCCTGAACGGCGGGCGCATGGCCGTCGTGACCGACGACACGGAGGAGCATGCGGTCCATATGGAGGGGCCATGGCCGTTCAAGGCCGTCCTCCTCATCCCGGACGGCGCCCGGACGAAGATCGATCACTCGAGTCCGCGGAGGTCACCGCGGAGGGCCGGGTCCGGTCAGGTGCACGGCGTGAGTGAACCTGTGGCTACTGTGCTGCTGCATGAAGAAGGGGGTCTTCGAGGCTCTCGGTCTGTACGACCGGCGGCCCGTCACGGTCGCCGCCGGCGTCCAAGCGTCCGAGCAGCGGGAGATCGACGTACCCGGCCCTGACGGCGCCGACCTCACCGTGGGGCGGACCTTCGTCACCCCCGAACTGAACGGCTGGCGACTGATCTTCGGTCCCTTCGACCTCCTCGTCGGCGACCCCTGGGAGGGCATGATCGAGACGGGCGAACGCCTCAGCGTCCACTGCGGCCACGCCCAGTTCTCCTTCCTGGACGACGCCGGCGGCTCCGACGTGTGGATCGTCGCCGAGAACGGCCGGGTGATCCGTCAGTACGCAGCCGAAGGCGAGCCCGAATGGGAGGGCGACCCGCTGCCGTGGGAGACCCTCGAGGCGGACGGCCCGTACATCGACCCCGACGAGAGCCCGTCCAATGCGGGCACTATGGGAGCCCGGACGGCCTGCGCGTACCTCTCCGTCGACCCCGACGCGGTCGGGCCGGACACCGAGGTCCGCGGCCACGGCTGGCTGGCCGTCACGGCGCCGGGAGTCGGCCACGGCGCGTTCCCCGGCAGGCTCTCCATCTGAGGCCCGCCTCGGCGCCCTGCGGGATGACCGCAAGGAGCAAGCCAGTTCTGCATCAGGCAACCCGTCAGGCAGCGAACCCGGGGCGGGGACCCTCTCGCGGGCCTGGGCCGGCATCGGTTCGACCGGAAGCGTCAGCATCCCTCAGGTCCATGACGCCGACCGCCGGTCCGCCAGGCGGGGCCGATCACTCGGGTCTGCCCACGACCGGCTCCTAGCTGGGCGTCGACCGGCTCGTGAGCAGTAGCCCGGGGGTCGGGAGGCACGTGGGGCGGGCACGTCGGTGCCCCGTCCAGAGCGCGGATCGGAGGCACGGGCGGGCTGAGGAGGCAGCCAGGTGCACGCTGGAGCACCGGGTCGCCGATGTTGTGGGCGGCGAACGTGGCGGGCTGCTCAGCAGGTGATCAGCTCGAAGGCGTGGGCCGGCATGGTGTGGGAGCCGGGCGAGGAGGTAGGGGAGAGGAGGCTCGCCGCGGTGGGCGGGTCGTGATCGGCGGTGCGGGCGGGGTCGATGGCGTAGCGGTCGTACTCGGTGCGCAGGCCTGCTGCCGCGTTGCCCTGTCCGGCAGCAGCGCGGGCCAAGCGTCGGGCGGCATTGCGGGTCCAGTCGCGAACCGCCCGGGTGTCGCCGACGCCGTCGAGGAGGGCATGGGCGCGGGTACCGTCCGGCATCGCGCACACGGCCGTCGCGTCGCACTGGAACGTCCGGTCGCCGGGCCGGGCCCGCCTGCCGCGCGATCTCTTCGGCGCTGAACGGCTCGTCGAAGCTGCGTCCGGCCACCGCCTCGGGGACCGGCGTCAGCGTGCCCGCCTCCCGGTGCTCGCGATACACCCGCGACGATGTCGGGTCATCTCTTGTCGGCGCATGCCTCCGCCTCCGCCAGATACCGTGCCACCGGCCCCAGCGTCAGCATCCCGCTCGCCCCGCCCGCGTCTTCGGTGCGGGCGGCGCGCAGGGCCGTTGCCGCGCGGGCGGCGACCGGGCGTTCGCCGAGGCGGGCGGCGGCGTGGGCGGTCAGGCACCAGAGTGCCTCCTGCATGTGATCAGGGGGTGGTTCGGGCGTCGTGGTCAGGGCGGTACGGGCCTCTTCGTCCCGGTTGCGGGCGAGCAGCACCAAGGGATGTGTCCAGGGGTGGTACGGGCCCCAGTCGAGAGCGGGATCGGTGGGCGCCGAACGGCCGTGCAGGAGACGTAGGCCCAGGAGGGCGAGGGCGAACAGGCCCCGGTGCAGCCCCGGCATGCCCGCTGTCCCGGCGAGGGCGTCTTCGGCGGCGCGGTAGTGCGCCGCGGCCGTGGCGGCGGCCGGTCCGCCCAGTGCGGTGCTGCGTGCGGCCGTGACCCGGGCCCGGAACCAGCCGGTGAGTACGGGGACGAGAGAGGCCTCGGTGCTGACGGCGAGCCGCTCGGCGGCCTCGGCGTGTGCAGTCGCGGCGTCGAGGTCGCCGAGAGCGGAGGCGGATTGCAGGCGGATGAGCCGGCCGAGCACGGCGAAGCTCGGCAGCTCGTGCCGGGTGGCCAGGTCGAGGATCTCGGCGCCAATCGCGTCCCGTGCCGCCGCGAGCCCGGGCCGGGTGAAGGACTGGAGGAACACGCCGTTGAGGGCGAACACCAGCAGGGCGGGATCGTCCAGCTCCCGGGCCAGCGCCTCGGCCTCGCGCGCCGCCTGCCCGGCGCGCCTCCGTTCGATGGCGGACAGATCAGCGCTGCGGCTCTCGACCGCGACGGCGGCCAGCAGGCGGGCGCGCAGTTCGGCGGGGCCGTCGGTGTCGAGCGCGGTGAGTGTACGCTCGGCCGCCGCGACGACCGCGCGGGCCTGCTCGGGGTCGTCGGCCCGGCTCCAGAGGGCGGGCACGTCGTAGGCGCCGATGACGCGGGCGGTCAGGGCGATGTCTCCGGTGCGCTCCGCCGCCTGGACGGCGGCGAGGCGGTCGCGCCGCGAGTGGATGAGGGCGTCACCACCCGCCAGGGCCAGGGTGCGGGCCAGTTCGACGGTGGTGCGCGGGCCGAGTCGTACGCCTGCGGTCCACACGGTACGTGGGGGCTGGAGCGTCGTAGCTCCGTGAAGAATGTCCGTCTCCAGGCGCCGGAGGTCGGCACCGGGATCGAGCCCGAGCTGGTCCGCGAGCATCGTGCGGGCGCGGCGCAGGGTGGCCAGTGCGTCCGCCTGACGGCCTGCCCGGTGCAGTGCGCGGGCCAGCAGCCCCCAGGCCGGCTCACGCCAGGGGTGTTCGGTGACGTGGGCGCCCAGTTCGGCGACCAGCTCGGCTCCTGAACCGGAGTCGAGGAGGAGGCAGGCGCGCAGTTCCACTCCGTCCAGCCTCAGCTCCTCCAGCCGGGTCCGTTCGCGCTGGGCCCACGCGGAGCCGGTCACGTCGGCGTAGGCGGGGCCGCGCCAGGCCGCGAGGGCGGCGTCGAGGTCGGTCAGCCCATCGGGTGTACGCCGGGCGCGGGCCAGGGCGTCCTCGAACCGGTGGACGTCCACGGTGTCGCGCGGCAGGCGCAGCGCGTAGCCGGGGCCTTCCGTGACAAGGACGCGCGGCGGGGTGCGGGGCGGCCGGCCGGGTTCGACGGCGCGGCGCAGCGCGGCGACGAACGTACGCAACGCACCCACGGCGCGCACCGGCGGCTCGGCCCACAGGTCGTCCACGAGGGTGTCGGTGGGGACCATCCGTCCCTCGGCGGCGACGAGCCGGGCGAGCACCTCACGGTGGCGGGGTCCGCCCAGGTCGACCGGGGTGCCGTCGTCGTGGAGGGCACGCACGGCACCGAGTACGTCGATTCGCATGCCCCCCATCTTCCGTGGCGCGGGTCCGCGGTGTCGAAGCGTACTGATCGGCTGCTGATCGCCGTCGCCCACGCTGATTCCGTCACTCCCCGGACCAAGGCGTTCGCCGGTCCCCCGACCCCAGGAAAGGGCCTTCCATGACTCTCACCATCCCCGGCTTCGACCACGTCCGTCTGCCCGGCACCGACGGAGTGGAGCTGGTCGCCGCCGTCGGCGGCAGCGGCAGCCCGGTCGTACTGCTGCACGGCTTCCCCCAGACCCACCTGATGTGGCGGCACGTCGCCGAGCGGCTCGCCGGCGAGCACACGGTGATCTGTCCCGACCTGCGCGGCTACGGCGCCAGCGACAAGCCGGCGGCCACCGGCCCTGAGGTGTACTCCAAGCGCACCATGGCCGCCGATGTCGTCGCCCTGGCGGCGGCGCTCGGCCATGAGCGCTTCGCCCTGGTCGGCCACGACCGGGGTGCGCTGGTCGCCTTCCGGGCGGGACTGGACCATCCCGAGACCCTCACGCACCTGGGCATCCTCGACGTCGTGCCGACCCTGGACATGTGGAACGTCCTGCACGGTGTCCCGGCGGCGGTCGGCTACCACCTGTTCCTCATGGCGCAGCCGCCGGGGCTGCCGGAGACGATGATCGCCAACAGCGCCGACGCCTTCTTCGGCTCCTTCCTCGACACCTGGGCCAGTGACCCGGCCGCCGTGCCGGAACCGGTCAGGTCCGCGTACCTGCGGGCGAGCGCCGCGGCCGTGCCGTCGATCGTCGCGGACTACCGGGCCTCGGCGGGCATCGACGTCACACACGACCAGGCGGACCAGGACGCCGGCTCCCAGCTGGCCATGCCCGTGACGGTCGTCCAGCAGGACTGGGGCGCGCGACTGGGCTACGACGCCGCCGCGGTCTGGCACGCGTGGGCGCCGGATCTGGACCACCGGCTGACCGGCGCGGGGCACTTCATGGCCGAGGAGGCGCCCGACGAGATCACGGAGGCGATCCGCGACCTGCTGCTCCGCTGAGCCCTCCACCCGGGCCACGGGAGGCGGTGGGCGAGCCCCGCGTTCCCGGCCACCGGACCGGCCTCGCGATCCGGTGGCCGGTGAGCCGCCCGCCTCCCTACGGTCGTGGGCGCTGCCCGGGAAAGCCCGGCGCCGCTCACCAGGGCGTGGGCAGCGCCCTGCGGGCCTACGGCCGTATCCCTGCCACGGGCAGGCTGGGCCGGGGGCCGTGGACGGCAATGGGTTCCGGGCAGACCGATCGCCACGGTGACGGCACGGACCGGGTGGGCGTGGCGGGAGGGCAGCTGATGAGCGTCGTGGAGCCGGCCGTCCCCGCCCCGCGCGGTCAGGCCATTTCGACGTAGCGGTGGACCCGGTCGAAGCGCCGGGCCGCCACGTCCCGGCGGTGGACCACCCAGTGGGCCACGCCGGAGTCCAGTTCCGTGACGTCGTCGCCGCACCTCCAGGTGGCCAGGAGAGCCCAGTCGTCGGCGCCCTCTTCGTGGGCCGTACCGTCCTGCTCGGAGGGACCGGCCTCCTCGGGACCACGGGCGTAGTGGACGGGGGCGTTCTGGGGCGAGACCGGGTGCCGCCGATCTGCAAGGCCCAGGAAGGGCGATAGCCGCCCACGTGTGCCCAGGCGTCGCCGAGTTCGTCGGCGAGTTCGAACCGCTCGTCCTCGGGGAAGTCGCCCCATCTGTCGAGGGCGAAGCTCTCCGGCATCTGCGCGCTCGGCTGGTGCCAAACCGTGCGGAGCTCACGCGGCCGGTACGGCTCGCGCCAGCTGTGTTCGAGGGGGGCTCGGGGTTGTCGGGGTCCCGGCGGGGACGTACAGCACCGCGTCGGACACCTGTCCCCCGATGCCGTGCACATCGGTGCCGGAGAAGAGGAGCAGATGGCCGTCGGCGGGGAGCGGGAGGCCGGTGACGGCCGGCGGGAAAGCCGCGAGGTCGGCGGAGGCCACGAAGGGATCGGACGGCCTCGGCACGCCGTGCGGCAGCACGGGGTCGCCGCCGACCCGGGCCACGAGGGGACCGTTACCACCCTCCACCAAGTACACCGCCGGACGGGCGACACGTATCCATTCCTCCACCTCCTCCGACGGCAGACCCCGGGATGCCGCCTCGGCCCGGAAGCGGTTCACTCTGTCCGTGCTCGCGCCGGTCACCGGGCAACCCCAACGGGCCCATGGGCGAGCAGCGTGGGGCTGGCCCGCGGCCACCATGACCTATGAGGACGACCAGGCCGACCTGTTGCGGCACGAGAAGGAGATCGCCGCACACCAGTCCTTCAACTACGCGCTGTTCGACGCGGCGGAGACAGCTCTGCTCGGCTGTGTCTACATCGACCCACCGGAGAGGGCCGGCGCGGACGGCGAGATCTCCTGGTGGGTGGTGGACGAGCTGGTGGGCAGCAAGGTCGAGCAGGCCCTCGACGCGCTGGTGCCGCAGTGGATCGCCGCCGACTGGCCGTTCGAGCAGTCGCGCTTCCCCGGCCGCGAGATCTCCTGGTCGGACTGGCTCGCCCTGCCGGAGCATCCCGCCACGTAAGTGGTTGTTGCCCGTACCGATCTCGAAGGCTGTCGATCGAACGGGAGTCTCGATCGGGTGACCGCGGCGGTTTCCGCGCGTGAAAGCAGGGCCTCCAGGTAGCTCGGGGGTGCGATCCCATTCCGAGTGGTTCCCGCAGGCCCTGTTGTCTTTGTTGCACGTTCCCGAGCGTGTTGACTTCAACTCGCCCGCCGTGCCGTGCGGTTGCCTCGCACATGTGTACGGCAACGCGGCCGACCCTCCGGACCGGGTACGCCGGTGTCCGTCGGACATGACGGACGCGGAGTGGGCGGCCGTCCGGCCGTTGCTGCCGGTGCCGGCCTGGTTCCAGGGGCGGGGTGGACGGCCCGAGGGCTACTGCCACCGGCAGCTGTTGGACGCGGTCCGCCACCTGGTCGCGGGAGGGGTCTCGTGGCGGGCGATGCCCGCGGACTTCCCCGCATGGGCCCGGGTCCGCGCATTCTTCCGCCGCTGGCGCGAGCACGGGCTGATCGCCGATTTCCACGACCGGCCGTGCGGGACGGTCCGTGAGCGCGAGGGCCGTGAGGCCGAGCCCACTGCGGGGATCATCGACGCGCAGTCGGTGCGGGCCGCCGCGACGGTGCCGGCCGCCTCACGCGGCCACGACGGCGGGAAGAAGGTGCCGGCCGCAAGCGGCACACGGTGCCGCTCATGGTCGCGAACCGTGCAGCGGGCGGGCCGCCGTGAACGGCCAGGGCCTGGGGAGCCGTTCCCGCTGGAGCGGCGCTCCAGGCCGCGGGCGGCCGGGCGCGACGTGCCGTGGTGCGCACCCGGGGCCGACGTGGCCATGGGCCCCGGAACATGAATCCGTCGCGTCTGAGCTGTGGTAACGCGGGTAGGCGGGGGGAACCGCCACCCTTTCGACATATGGAGTGCGAGGACCTACGGCCCCGTATATCCGCAGCACGAGGAGATGCCCGCCATGAGCCCCGCCCCGGTCCTGCCCCTCTCCCGCCGGTCGGTGCGCGCAGCCGCCCGTGATTCCGCCGCTGTCCCGCCTTCGGCGCTCGACGCGATGCTGGACGCCGTCTATGAGACGCATCGCCGTTTCCGGCACGGCGCTTTCGCCGAGCCCTGCCCGACCTGCCACGTCCCGGCGGGCGAGCTCTGCCTGGCGCGTCGCAGTGTGCACGCCGCCCGCCGACTGGCGCACCGGGTTCGGGTGGTGCAAACCAAGCCGGTTCCCCACACGGCCGCGGAGGCCCGCTGAACGCATGGATGGGTGGCGTCGACGTCACGTACCGGTCGGGCCGTGCCCGCCGGACGCGGGCCGCGAGAGCCGCCGGGCGAGCAGGGGGCAATGTGTGGCGGCCGGCGGACCCGGTCCCTCTTGTTCCTGCGTGGCGTGTTGCGCCGGCACCAGCCGCACAACCCGTGTTCAGGATTCGGGGACAAGGCCCGTCCATGCCTCGGGGCGGCGGCCCCGCAGCGGGGGGGCGCCCCCCGATGGCCACAGGTAGGGGCCCCGGGCCCCCCGCAGTATGGGCGGGGGGCGCGCGCCCCAGCCCCACCCCCCGGCTCCCGTTGGCGGGCACACGCCCCGTCCCGGCCGGGGGGCGCCGCCCGCTCGCGGGTGGGCCGCCCCGAGAGACCCACTTGCAGGCGCCCGGTCCCGCCGACTGAAGGGTTCGGGCGCGGGCACTTACAGAAGGCCGAGCAGGAGGCCGTTCTCGTTCGACCCGGAGTCGGCTCCGACCCCGGCGAAAACGGGACCATTGGCGCAGATCTGCTGGTTTGCACTTGCAGGCGTCGACCCGTTGCCGAGGAGCCCCAGCCCCAGATCATCGATGTTGATGAGACCGTTCTGCACCGTCCCCTGGTGGATCTCCTGGTGACACAGCGCCGGGTCGGCGCCGTTGCCGTTCCCGAAGGAGGACTCGGTGCCAGCGGAAGCCACACCCGCCCCGAGCATGCCGACACTTCCGACAATGACAGCCACAACAGCGGCCTTGCGAAGGTTGCGCACAATATCTCCACTCATCGGACTCGACGTGAGTCGCTCTTGAGGAAACCTGCCGAGCCCGGAGCTTATGTAATGAATTGTCGCTTTTAATAGGCGGCGCGCCGTTCGGGGCATCTACAGATCATTTCGTTGGTTCAGTGGGGTTGGTGGGTGGAGGGTCAGGCCGGTGTGGGCGAGGAAGGACCACGGCAGTCGGGGGTTGTCGTTGATCCGGTGGATGCCCTGTTCGGTGGCGTCCGCGACATCGGCGAGGTGGTCGCCGGCGAGGTTGGCGAGCTCATGTTTCTTGAGCGAGGACCACAGCAGTTCCACCGGGTTGAGCTCGGGCGCGTAGGCGGGTGACCGCTCCAGGGTCAGCCAGTCCTGCTCGGCGACCCAGGCCCGCATCGCCCGGCTCCAGTGAGCCGACAGCCCGTCCCGGACCAGCACCACCCGCTCCCCGCGGTAGAACAACCTTGAGCTGCTCCAGGGCCTCGATCAGAGCGGGGGTGTCGTAGCTGCCGGGCTTGAAGTGGAAGCACAACCGCGGACCGCGGTCAGGGTCGGCGGCGTGGTATCCCAGGGCCCCGGCCATCGAGGTACGCTTCCAGTTCAGCCGGTGCCGCCGGAGGGGGGTGCGGCCGCGGGGTGCGTAGGTGCGGCGGACCTGCGGCAGCAGCGAGACGTCTGGTTCGTCGAGGAAGACGATCCAGGCACGTGTGTTCACCGCCCTTTTTGATCTGCGGCCACGCGTGCGCGATCCAGCGGGCGATCTCGGGCGCGTCCCGCTCGGCCGCCCTTCTCCTTCGGTCGCTGCACCACCTCCCCATCGATCCCGAGGCGGGCGCCGTGCTGGATGACGCTGGTCTGGTAGCCGCCGTCCGCCCACACCTTGATCACGCTCGGATGGGCCGCCGCCAGCTCGGTCAGGACCCCCCACTGGAGCCACCGTCGTCAGGGCCGATTCGCGCTTTGCCATTCGCATTCCGTGATCAGGCCGAGGCTGCCAGGATACGTGCACGCTTTCGTTCGCGGCGCGGCCCAAACTCCGGAGCCTTGCTGCACGGCACGCGATACGTGTCCCTGTGCAGCCCGTCGGCATGAAGGAGGCCGTTGCGCCGGGCCGGAAGCCTGTTCACAGGTATGGGGAGGATGGATCCGTGTTCGTAGGACGCGAGCATGAACTGGCTCAACTGAAGGACGCGTTGAAGTTCCACCGGCTGGTGACCCTGACCGGTGTCGCGGGTGTCGGCAAGTCGCGGCTTGCGCGGCAGGTGGTGGACCTCGGCCTGGTGGCCGCTGCGGAGGATTCCTGCTGGGCGGATCTGTGGCAGTTGCGCGATGAGGGGTTGCTCGCGGCGCTCGTGGCTGACGCGTGCGGTCTGTCCGATCACACCCCGAGGATGCCGGTGGATGTGATCTGCGATTGGATCGGCGACCGCGAGCTGCTGCTGGTGCTCGATTCCTGCGAGCATGTGCTGACCGCGTGCCGGAGCCTGGTGCAGGTGCTGCTCGAGAAGTGTCCGCATCTGAGGATCGTGGCCACCAGTCGTGAACTGTTCCACCTGGAAGGGGAGTTCGTCACTGTCGTCCAGCCGCTGCCGTGTGCCACGGATGCCGCCGAGTTGTTTCTGCAGCGTGCCACGGAATCGGGGCACGTGCCTGAGCCGGGGGATCTGAACCAGGTCACCGAGCTGTGTTCCTACCTCGACGGGCTTCCGTTGGCGCTGGAGTTGGCTGCGGGGGCGCTGCGGCACTGCAGCATCGAGGATCTCCTGCGGCGCCCGCGGCACGAGTTGAGCCGAGGGGAGGATGAGGTGCGTCCACTGGCGCCCCGCCGGCACGACGTACTGCGGACCGCCCTGGGCTGGAGCCATGAACTGTGCACGCCTGCGGAGCGCCTGTTGTGGGCACGGTTGTCCATTGTCCACGGGCACTTCGACGAGACCGTGGCAGTGGCCTTGTGTTCCGGTGGGCCGCTCTCCGCCCTCGACGTGGGCCACGCTCTGGCCGGGCTGGTGGACAAGTCCGTCGTGACCCGGCGCCACGGGCGCTGTCTGTTGCTCGACACGGTGCGTGAATACGGGCGCCTGTGGCTCGCCGAACTCGGTGAGCTGGACGCGATGGCGAGCAGGCACGCCTCGTACTTCCTGACTCAGGCGCAGCAGGCGGACGCCACGTGGACGAGTGCCGAGCAGACCGGCTGGTATCGCACCATCAAGGAGGCGCATCCCGATCTGTGTGCGGCCCTGGACCACTTGATTGCCCACGACGTCGATGCGGCGCTCGAGCTGGCCACGTTGACGGGCTTCTACTGGACTTGCTGCGGACATGCGCACACCGCACAGCTCTATCTTTCGCGCACGCTGAAGGCCTGCGACAGCCAGGGACCGGTGCGGCAACGAGCCGTGTGGACCCTCGGTTTGACCTATCTCCTGCAGGGAAATCACGCTACGGGGACGCACCTGGCGCGCCAGTGCCTGGAGAACGCCCGTGTCACCGAGGACGCGACGGCGCTGCTGCGGGCCGCCTATCTGCAGGCCATGAGCGACCTTCTGCAGGGCAATCCCCGGCCGAGCCTGGAGCTTCTGGAGCACGCCCTGCGGAACGCGGACGCACACAGCACGGACACGGGCGACGAGCCCGCTCGCCAGGCCGTGATGATGTGCCGGATGCTGCGTCTGTTCGCCCTCACCGGGCTCGGGGAGTTGGAGGAGAGTCGGGAGTCGGCCACGGTGCTGCGCGCGGAGTGTGTCGCCATGGGCGAGCACTGGATCCGCTCGTATGCCGATTACCAGATGTGTGTGATTGCGCTGCGTGCGCGGGACAGTGAACTGTCCCTGGAGTACGCCCGTTCGATGCTGCACGCGAAGCGGCAGATCGGCGACACCTTCGGTATCGCGCTGGGGCTCGACATGCTGGCCGCGGCCTTCTCCGCCAACGGGAACGGTCATTCCGCGGCGCTCGCATCCGGCGCGGGCCAGCGGCTGTGGGATGCGGTGGGGCATCCGCAGCGCGGAGCTCCGGACGTGGCGCCGCTGCGCGAGGCGGGCGAGGATATTGCGCGCAGGCTGGTGGGTGCGGGTACCTACGAGTCGTACCGCAGCGAGGCCGCCCATGCCGACCCCGGCGAGATGCTCGCCTGGGCGGCTGGCGGTGAGCCATCCCCGTAGGGCGCGGGCGCGGCGCGATCGGAAGAGATGACTTTCCTTGACGTTCACCCGTTTGCTGCGCCCAGTGTGACTTTCGCCGCCGCTGGTGCGGAGTGGTGAAAAGCGTTGTACCACCTGGCCGAAGTCGCCTTCGGGAGCGCGTCGGCGCATGGGGGCGTGAGGTGGTGAAGACCCGCGCACGAATTCGACCACGTACGCCCCCTCGCGCCGAGGGATTCCAAGATCGCACGCTGGTAGCTTCCAGCCTCGTGATCAATTCGTTTCCCGAAAGTCCGGGTAACCCGCAGTACCCCATGCCGATGCCACCGGGACGGGAGGTCTCCGTCCGGCCCACCCTGCTACGACCCGCCGAGGAGGACGACCGGGCCGTCCTCGACGCTCTGCTCGCCTCCGGCCGCGTACGCGAGCGGCATGACCGCATCGACGGGCAGCTTGCCGAACTGGTGCGCTGCGAGCGCCCTCACGACGCCCTCGCGGGACGTCGGCTGGCGGGGGCCGTGGCAGAGGTGACCGGTGGCGCCGAGCTCAGCCGTTACGGAACATGGGCGTGGTACCCGTGGTCCGGGCGCCTCGTGCATGTGCTGCCCCGTGAGGAGTTCCGGCGGGTGCGTACCGACCGCAACCGGGACAAGATCACCGCTGCTGAGCAGCGGCGTCTTCTCGCGCGGCGGATCGGGGTGATCGGCCTGTCGGTGGGCAGCAGCGCGGCGCTCACCTGTGCCATGGAGGGCGTCGCAGGATCGTTTCACCTGGCCGACTTCGACACTCTCGGACTCAGCAACCTCAACCGGTTGCGGGCCGGCGTACACGAGTTGGGCCTGCCCAAGACAGTGCTGTGCGCACGGCACATGTACGAGATCGACCCCTACCTCGACATCGAGCTGTGGCAGGAGGGGCTCACCGAGGACACCATCGACGCCTTCTTCGGCTCTGCGGACCGTCCGCTCGACCTCGTGATCGAGGAGTGTGACACCCCCTGGGTGAAAACCGCCGCTCGCGAGCATGCACGACGGCACGGTGTCCCGGTCCTGATGGACACCAACGACCGGGGGCTGCTGGACGTCGAGCGCTTCGACCTGGAGCCGGACCGGCCTCTGTTCCACGGCCGCGGCGGGGACCTGAGTGCCGAGGATGTACGGCGTCTCGCACCGGCGGACGCCTTGGCCTACCTGCTGCGCATCTGCGACGAGAGCCGGCTCAGTCCCGCCATGAAGGATGCTCTCGGCCGGATCGGGCATTCCCTGTCCAGCTGGCCGCAGCTGGCCAGCGGGGTGATGCTGGGCGGCGCCCTGGTCACCGACACCGCGCGCCGCATCCTGCTCGGCGCGCCCGTGGCCTCGGGCCGCTACTACACGGACCTCGAAGAGATCATCGGCGCCATCGATGCCGAGTGTGTCCCCGCGGGGGCAGCCCGGTGAACCACCTTCCCGAACTCCACGGTGAGCACCTGTGGTTGCGCGAACTGCGGGCCACCGACCTGGCTCCCTTCGAACGCATCCACACCCACCGCGTGCTCACCCGTTACCTCGGTGTCGACCGGATGGATGCCCGTCAGGCCCAGAACGTGTTCGCGCAGCATCTCGCCCAGCCCTACACCCATCCGCGGCGCAAGCACACCCTGGCCGTCTGTCCACCCGGCCAGGACGTCATGGTCGGCACCATGGGCCTGCTCGTCGAGGATTACGGGCGCAACGCCATGCTCACCAGCCTGGTCCTGCTCCC
This sequence comes from Streptomyces sp. NPDC058664, assembly GCF_042716635.1. NCBI lineage: Bacteria > Bacillati > Actinomycetota > Actinomycetes > Kitasatosporales > Streptomycetaceae > Streptomyces > Streptomyces sp. NPDC058664. The sequence goes on from NZ_JBHXRW010000084.1 coordinate 14,719, forward strand.
CGACGCACCTGTGCGGGGCCACGGGCACGAAGCGGGGCGCCTCCTGATGGCCTATGGATTCGGACACTTGGGGCTGCACCGCATCTGGGCCGGGCACCGCGCGGATCACACCCGGATGCGCGAGGTGATGCTCGCGGCCGGGCTGCAGCCCGAGGCCACGCTGCGGGAGCTGTTCCACACCCAGGGCCGGTGGCACGACGTCACCACCTACGCGGCGCTCGCGCCCGCATGGACCCGCCGGGCCACCCCCGCCGAACAGGCCATCCTCCGCGGTGCTGCTTTCCCTTCCCCTGCCGACGCTTCGGGCGCACCGGCGCAGTCCGCGTATGTGACGTCCGGCCGATGAATCCTTCCGTCGGCGGGCTTCGGCCACGCAGTGAGGGCCGCTTCCCCGTGTGCCGGGGGAGCGGTCCTCACAGGGTGTGGCGGATTCCCCGCCGTCGTAGGTACTCGCGGATGGGACCGTTGCTGTAGGCCTTGTCGGCTGCGAGGCTGTCCGGCTTCTTGCGCGGCCGTCCCAGGCCAGGCCTCGGGACTCGGATCTTCTCCAGGACCGGCTCGAACTGGGCGCAGTCCGCCCGCTGACCTGGAGTGACGATCAAGGACAGCGGACGGCAACGGTCGTCCGCGCTCAGGTGGAGCTTGCTGGTGAACCCGCCCCGCGAGCGGCCCAGGCCCTCACCTCCAGCACCACCTCCACCAGGCGGGCGACCAGACTCTGCCACGGCGTCTCGTCCTGGTGTTCCATCTCTTCGGCCCCCTTTGATCCCGGGGCCGGCGGTGGGTCGGTGCGGGCGCCGGCCGCGTGCTGATGCGCGCGGACGATGGTGGAGTCGACCGAGACGTCCCGGTCGATCTCGCCTGCGGCGTCGGCTGTGGCCTGGACCTGCTGGAGCAGGCGTTCCCAGGTGCCGTCGGCCGACCACAGGCGGTGGCGTTCGTAGACGGTCCCTAAGAATATGAAGCGGTCCGGGAGGGCCGGGTATGGCTGGTAGACGGTTGCCGTTGATGGCTCTGGAAGAGTGGCCGCCCGGTCCTCTGGGACGCTCCGACCACTGATTGAGAGCTGCGGTCATCGCTGGTTAGGGACCTGTCGGCGGAGTGTTCTTCGGGCCACAAAGTGCTGGTCACGAGGGATGCGGAGCAACGTTGAGCACGAGGCAAGCGCGGATATGGGTCGGCATCGACGCCGGCAAGGGCCATCACTGGGCAGTCGCCGTGGACACGGAAGGCGAGACGCTGTTCTCGACCAAGGTGATCAACGGCGAAGCTCAGATCCTCACCCTCATCGAGACCGCCCGCGAACGGGCCGACGAGGTCAGATGGGCGGTGGACATTTCCGGCCGCGCGTCCGCGCTGCTGCTGGCCCTTCTGTTCGCCCAGGGCCAGCAGGTGGTCTACGTGCCGGGCAGGACGGTCAACCGCATGTCTGGCGCCTACCGAGGCGAGGGCAAGACCGACGCCAAGGATGCGCTGGTCATCGCCGATCAGGCCCGCATGCGCCGGGACTTCGCCCCGCTGACCACGCCTCCGGAGCTGGTCTCAACGCTCCAGCTCCTGACCAACCACCGAGCCGACCTGATCGCCGACCGAGTCCGGCTGATCAACCGAATCCGTGACCTGCTGGTGGGTATCTGCCCAGCGCTGGAACGGGCCTTCGACTACTCCGCGGCCAAGGGCCCGATCGTCATGCTGACGGAGTACCAGACACCGGCCGCTCTGCGACGGATCGGAGTCAAGCGGCTGACAGCCTGGCTGGAACGCCGCAAGGTTCGCGGCGCGGACACTGTCGCTGCCAAAGCCTTGGAGGCTGCACAGTCCCAGACGGCACTGCTTCCAGGTGAGAAACGGGCCGCCAAACTGGTCTGCGACCTTGCACACCAGCTCCTGGCCCTGGACGAGCGCATCAAGGAGAACGACCGGGAGATCCGCGAGGCATTCCGCACGGACCAACGCTCCGAGATCATCGAGTCCCTGCCCGGCATGGGCCCGATTCTGGGCGCCGAATTCGTCGCCATCGTCGGCGACCTATCCGGCTACAAAGACGCCGGCCGCCTTGCCTCGCACGCGGGCCTGGCACCTGTGCCCCGCGACTCCGGTCGCAGAACGGGCAACTACCACCGGCCCAAGCGTTACCACCGCCGTCTGCGCTGGCTGTTCTACATGTCCGCGCAGACCGCCATGATGCGACCGGGACCGTCCCGTGACTACTACCTCAAGAAGCGTGCCGAGGGACTGATCCACACCCAGGCGCTTCTCGCTCTCGCCCGCCGCCGCGTCGACGTCCTATGGGCGATGCTGCGAGATGGAAGGCAGTACACAACCGCCTCATCAGTCACACAACCGGGTTGACACAGTCATTGAGACTCTTCCACGGGCCGAACCGTTCGGGCAGATCGCGCCACTGCACCCCGGTCCGCACCCGGTGCAGGATCCCGTCGATCACCTGCCGGTGATCCCGCCACCTGCCGCACCGACCGTTGCTGACCGGCAGGAACGGCCGCAGCCGTTCCCACTCGGCTATACCTCGCGTCCCCAGTTGATCACCATGGAAGCGGGACAGACGATCAGGGAGGGCCCGGCAGGTCGGCGCGCGCCGTTCCGGCGGTGCAGGTGGAGCGCGAGGGCGGTTAGGGACTTGCCGAGTCCCATGTCGTCGGCGAGGAGGGCTCCGAAGCCGGCGCCGGTGGTGTTCGCCAGCCACGCGAGGCCGAGCTTCTGGTAGTCGCGCATGGTGGCCGACAGCCCTTGGATATGCGGGGTACAGAACGGCGGAGACGCCATCGCCTTCGGGGTTCGGGCCGAGGACCGCTGCTGGAACCGGGGCAGCGCGGCGAGCGCGCGCAGGAAGGACCTCCTGGGTGAGGCCGTCCGCCGCCTGGCTTCGAGCCCTTCTTGCCCACGAGTGGACCGGCATCCGTGTCATTGGCACCCGCAAGCGCATCGGCCGCCACCACGGAGGCCGGCGCGACGGCCCCTCGTCGAACGCCGCAACCCGCAGGTCACCTGAGAACAGGGGTGGGCACGTATCCCTGAGTCAATGCCGGGGGCTTCTGTGGGATGCCGCTCCAAGGAATGGCCGGCACGGGGTCCTCGCTTGCGCCGTGGGACTTATTTCACGCGTGTTGCGGATTCCTGTGTCACCCGTGTCGGCGCGTATCGGGGCCTTGTCCTTCCCGTGAAGGGTCAGACGGCAAATCCGGCATAAGCGAACGAACCCCCCTTTGTGGCACGTGACATGTGCGCGGCGGACTGAGAGCGTCCCGGCTCAGCAAGGCAACCCACCTTGCACCGATGGGCGGTGATCCCGTCCAACTCCCCATGACTTTCTGGAGAAACCACCACATGTTCTCGCTTTCCCCCACCGGCGGCAGGGCGCGCCGTCTCGTTCTCACGTCCGGCGCTGCCGTCCTCACCGGCACCCTGCTCGCCGCCGGTGCCGCCGCCGCATCAGCGGGTGCCGCTCCGGAGCCCCACGAGGGCACCTCCGTCGCGGCCACCGCCCAGTCGCTCGGCCTTGGTGCCAAGGAGAAGCTGGTCGTCAAGGACGTCATCAAGGACGCCGACGGCACGGTCCACACCCGCTACGAGCGCACCTACGCCGGACTTCCGGTCCTCGGCGGTGACCTCGTTGTCCACCGTGCCGCCGACGGCGCCGTCAAGGACGTCACCAAGGCCGTCAAGGCCGCCATCACGGTCGCCTCGCTCACCCCCAAGCAGACCCCGGCCTCCGCCAAGTCCGCTGCGGTCAAGGCCGCCAAGGCCGCGAAGACCTCCGGTGCGGCCACCGGCGAGGCCCCCCGCAAGGTCGTCTGGGCCGCCGACGGCAAGCCCGTCCTCGCCTACGAGACCGTCGTCTCCGGCACCCAGGACGACGGCGTCACTCCGAGCGTGCTGCGCGTCGTCACCGACGCCGACACCGGCAAGAAGCTGTACGAGCAGCAGCTGATCGACGGCATAGCCGGCGGCATCACCGCCAAGGGCGGCTCCGCGGCCGCCAAGCCGGGCAGCCCCCAGGCCAGTGCGGTCGGCACCGGCGCCGGCCAGTACAGCGGCACCGTCAGCCTCAACACCACGACGTCGTCGAAGGGCTTCGAACTCGTCGACACCGCGCGCGGCGGATCCCGCACCGTCGACTTCCAGCACCGTACGGGCGGCAAGGGCGTCCTGTTCACCGACGCGGACAACGCGTGGGGCGACGGCACCCCCGGCCACAACCAGACCGCCGCCGTGGACGCCGCCTACGGTGCCGCCAAGACCTGGGACTTCTACAAGGACGTCCTGCGCCGCAACGGCATCAAGAACGACGGCCGGGCCCCGGTCTCCCGGGTCCACTACGGCAACGCCTACGAGAACGCCTTCTGGGACGACCGGTCCTTCACCATCACCTACGGCGACGGTGCGAACAACCAGCACCCGCTGGCCCAGCTCGACGTGGCCGGCCACGAGTTCAGCCACGGCGTCACCTCCGCCACCGCGAACCTGCAGTACTCCGGCGAGTCCGGCGGCCTGAACGAGGCCACCTCGGACATCTTCGGCACCGCCGTCGAGTGGAACGCGAACAACGCCCAGGACCCGGGCGACTACCTGCTCGGCGAGAAGATCGACATCTTCGGCAACGGCACACCTCTGCGCTACCAGGACAAGCCGAGCAAGGACGGCCGCGGCTCGGCCGACTACTGGAGCGCCGGCGTCGGCAACCTCGACGTGCACCACTCCTCCGGTGTAGCCAACCACTTCTTCTACCTGCTGTCCGAGGGCAGCGGCGCGAAGGACATCAACGGCGTGCACTACGACAGCCCGACCGTGGACGGCTCCACGGTCACCGGCATCGGCCGCGACAAGGCGGTGCAGATCTGGTACAAGGCGCTGACCACGTACTTCACCTCCACCACCGACTACCACGGCGCCCGTGAGGGCACCCTGAAGGCAGCCGCCGACCTCTACGGCGCGGGCAGCGCCGAGGTCAAGGCCGTGGACGCCGCCTGGGCGGCGGTGAACGTCAAGGCCTGACACCTACGGCGGTGAACGCGGGTGCGCAAGGGGCGGTGTCCGGGCTACCGGGCACCGCCCCCGCGCGTCTCACCGGCCGGGACGCGGGGCGGGCGGGGGTGAGGATGAGGTTCTGCGGTTTGACGTCCCGACGGACGACGTCCACTACGTGGACTACTGAGGTTGAACTCGTGGTGTCGTCGAAATCTGAATGGCCCCCCGCCGGCCCCGGGATGCGCTTCCTTCGTCGGTTCCGTGAAGGCGTGCGACGTGGCAGGGTGAGCGTGGTGCCGTCTACCAGCGGTGCCAGATCGCCGTGGGCGCGGCGTCGCGTGGGAGAGAGGGGTCCTCTCCGGCGATGAAGAACAGGGCCCAGGACACGGCGTGGTCGCCAGCACGCTGTGCGCCGATTTCGAGCTGGAAGCCGTCGCAGAAGCAGTCGCCGCTGTAACTGAACTGGATGCCGGTGTCGTGCTCGGTTGCGTAGTCCTCCATCTCCTGCGCGAGCTGCGACGGCACGCGGCCGATGAGCCGAATCCCCTCGCAGGCCACCTGTGGGCCAAACCGGCCGTCGACGAGGACATAGGCCAGTTCCCCGTCCTCGTGGAAGTAGCACTCCACCGCAGCCTTGATTACCGGGTTGTCTTCCTTGGCGAAATGCACAAAATCCCACCCCTCGATGCGCCCGTCGGAGTGCGTAGCAAACCCCTGCGCGGCCAGAGCCGCGATGACCTCCTCGCGATGCATGTCCATGCGCAGCGGCCCCAGGGCCTGCCCGGAGAGGTAAACCCACTGGTTCCGTTCCGCGTCCGGGAGCGTCGGCCACATACCTGTATCCATCGCACGATGATCTCTTACCTGGTTCGCGTCTCATACATCCAGGGGTGGCAGACGAATGGCCGGGAAAGTAGCAGCGGGCCATCACCGATGGTGACCGTTCACAGGGTGAGCGAGGTTGAACTCGTGGTGTTGCTGGGCTATTTACTGAGGTTGAACTCGTGGAGTCGTAGGGGCTGACGGCTCGTCTCCTGTGCGGTATCACCGGGGCATGCGGTATTCACAAGGGGGCGGGCTGACCGCCGAACGCCAGCAGTTCCGCGAGGAGTTACGGCTGAAGGCGGCCGGGCGGTTCGCCCTGGGCGAGGCGAGCTCGTTGATCGCCAAGGACCTGCGGGTCAGCGTCCGCTCGGTGCAGCGATGGCGGCAGATGTGGGACGAGGGAGGTCCGCGGGCTCTGCGATCGCAGGGACCTGCGTCGCTGCCGAGGCTGAGCGAGAAGCAGTTCGCCCAGCTGGAGGCGGAGCTTGCCAAAGGGCCGGCCGCGCACGGCTGGGAAGACCAGCGCTGGACCCTGAGCCGTGTGAAGACGGTGATCGGTCGGCGCTTCCACCTGACCTATACGGTCCAGGGCGTGCGGAAGCTGCTGGTGCGTAACGGCTGGTCCTGCCAGGTCCCGGCCCGACGCGCGATCGAGCGGAACGACGAGGCGGTGGCCGGGTGGGTCAAGGAGGTGTGGCCCTGCGCGGAAGGCTCGCGGCGGTGAGTGGAGCCTGGCTCGTCTTCGAGGACGAGGCCGGTTTCTCCATGACGCCGCCGCAGGCCAAGACCTGGTCACAGCGCGGTCGGACCCCGGTGGTGCGGGTCCGCGGCCGCTCTCGCAGACGGATATCGATCGCGGCGCTGACCTGCTACAAACCCGGCCACCGGTCCCGGCTGATCTACCGGCCGCGAAGGGACGACGGCCGGCGCGACGGACGCAAGAGCTTCTCCTGGCGCGACTACCGCGATCTGCTGATCGCCGCCCACCAGCAGCTCGGCGGCCCGATCGTGCTCATCTGGGACAACCTGAACGTCCACAAGGCCGCCGGACTGCGGGAGTTCGCCGAAGCCAGGGACTGGCTGACCATCTGCTACCTGCCGCCCTACGCACCCGACCTCAACCCCGTCGAAGGTATCTGGTCCCTGTTGCGACGCGGCTGGCTCTCCAACGTCGCCTTCAGCACCCCCGAACACCTCGTCCAGCGCATCCGACGCGGCCTCCGGCACATCCAGTACCGCAGCCACCTCATAGACGGCTGCCTCGCCGAGACCGGCCTGACCATCAAACCCGCCTGAACAGTGAGCCCTTTCCAACCTGGCATCCGCACTGGTCAGCGGACTGTCGTTGATCGGCTACCCGAGTCCAGCACGGGCTCCTGGCCAGGTCTTCACCAGTTGACTGGCGCCTCCGGGGAGCTGCCGCGGGGTCCTCCCGACTGGCAGGTGCTTCAGGTTGGAAAAGGCTCAGTGGCACGACACCACGAGTTCAATCTCAGTAACCGAACCAACTAGACATATGTGAGCTTATCGCGAGTCAGGCACCATGATCCCCGGGGCGCGTCCACACAAAAGGAGAAGTCGTTGAATAATCAACGACTTCTCCAGGGGCGATCCTAATCGTGCGAGCCCTCACTCTTTGTTCCGCTCCTCGCGTTCCCGGCGCCGCTGCTGAAGGTCCTTCATCTTGGCCGGCCCCTGAAAGACCTCCTGGAGGATGGCGTCCATGAACTCAACGATTGCCTCAGAGTCTTCCGACGGCATGGGTTCATCGGCCAGGTCGCCGTGCGCGATCTCGTTCCCGCCGTGACGGATCTCGTGGGCTACCTCTTTGGTGATCTCACGGATCAGACCCTCCTCGTGCATCCTGTCGATCTTGCTGACAAGGTTCCCGGAGGTGATGCCGTGATGCTTGGCCGTTGCCTCGACGACCGCGCGAGCGAGCGCAACAGCGCCCCGATGCGCCCCGACGGACAAACAAGCGTGGGCCTCGCTCGCCGTTGCTCCGATCTGCGGGGGTACGTCCGGAAAAGCAGGCCGACGGACTTGAGCGGGCTCCCAACGGATGCTCAGGTCCTCCGCCATCTCGCGATTCTGGCTGCTGTACGCCTTGTCCTTGAACACTCGCCCAACTGAGAGGCGTTGGCAGAGCTCGTTGGAGCAGCGGAACGCCGCCATGTAGTTATAGGTGTATGTGTTTCCTCGTCTTGGAACCTGGATCACATCGGTCACCATCGCCATGTGCACGTTGATGCCACACCAACCGCAGACCGTCGTAGCCATCCCTACCCCCTACCTTGCTGTACGACTTCGCCAGGGACGATCCTAAGCGCGCAGGCTTACGCCGAGATGGCTTTGCGGGACCTCGTCAACCCTAGAAATCCAAGGGTTTCCAAGCCTTGTTAGAAGTTCCCGGAGTCACTAACCTGACGGCATGACAGACACCGCGACCACCAATCGCTGCCACTGCGGCTGCCAGACCGCCATCGGCTACGGACGCACCTTCGCCGCCGGCCACGACAAGATTGCCGAAGCCGCCTACCTCGCCGTCCACCACAACGGTTCCGTCGCTGAACTCCTCAAGAGCCAGGGCTACGGCCCCGACAACCCCGTCACCGACGCAGCCGTCGAAGCCGGCGCCTGGAAGAAGTGCGACCACTGCGAGTACAAGGGCGCCCCCGACAGCATCCGCAACCACATGGCCAAGGTGCAGAAGGCCGAGAACAGCCAGCGGGAGTACCTGGAGAAGTCCATCCGCACGCTCGGCGGCACCTGGGACCCCAGCCGCGGAATGCAGACCCTGCGGGACGGTGGCTACCACCCCTCCGAGAAGTACATCCGCGAGGTGTACCGGAAGTTGGCGGTCAGCGGCCTGCTGGAGAAGGTGGACGAGCACCGGGCCATCTACTTCGTCACCGAGCAGTAAGAGGTCCTAACAAAGGCGTTGGACGTGTCGGTGGGTGATGAGGCAGGTCGCGAGGCCGAGGAAGGCTTCGTGGATGTCGTCACGTCGTTCCCAT
>NZ_JBHXRW010000085.1:0-23538 GCF_042716635.1 Streptomyces sp. NPDC058664
AGGAAGCTCATTACGCATAGACCCTAGCCTCCCACCCCCCACCGACACCGTGATCATTCATCCCCGTACCACCGCCTGCCAGCGCGGGTACGGGCCGGCAGGCGGTGAGGCGGGCGCGGGCGCCAGCCGGTGTCCGCCAGCAGCCTGCGCAGCCGGCGGGGCGGCCGCAGGTCAGCTCCGCGGTGCGGACCATTCCACAAGACGCTGCCGTTGCCGGGGGCCTAACCCGCCCAGACGGCGGCTGGGCGCGATTCCCATCTCGGCAAGAAGCCGCTGGGCGCGGACCTTGCCCATGCGGGGAAGTGATTCGAGCAGCGCCCGGGCCGGCATCTTGCGTATCGCCTCGGAATCACTGGCCATCGCCTCAGCCAGCGACAGCCTGCCCTGCTTGAGGGCCTCTTTCACCTCAGCGCGCTCCCGGCGCGCCGTTATGGCCTTGTCCAGGGCGGCCCGGCGCTGGACGTCAGTCAGCTGCGGTACAGCTCCCATCAACGATGGTCCTCTCACGAAAAACAATACGAAACGGAACCATCATGACCCGCCCATCCAGGCTTTGACCAGCACGTTCACCACCACAGCACAGCAAACCAACCTGCCCTGCAGCATCTCGGCACGCACAGGCCACGGGCGGCCGGCCCGGGAACACCGGGGCCTGCGCCCACACCAGCCTGTAACCGGTAACCCGTAACCGCCCGGCAGGCAGCCAGGCGGCGGCCGTTGCCAGGCCCGTCACGCAGTCCGTCAGAGGCCCGTCATGGAACCGCCGGGAGCCTCGCCCCTGACAGACCCATGACGAGCTCCTGACGGACCGCATGACGGACCCGGCTTCGTGTGCACGGGAGTGCACGAGCACCAGGAACGCGTGGACCGGAGGGAAGCGGAGCGCGGGCTACAGGTCGAACTGGATCTGCTCGATGCCGGCCAGCCCGGCGAGGAGGGCGTGGGCACGGCGGTCGCCGTCACGGAAGCAGACCTCGCCGAGAGCCTCGGGGCGAGCCGCCAGAACACGCGCACTCAATCAGGCATCTACAACTTTTCACATGATATTTACCTTTTATGAAGCTGGTTGCAGTCAGCAGCCGGCCACTCTGAAAGGTGACACAGATGCCGGAAATGCCGCACGGCATGCAGGACGCCGCGGAGAAGGTCAAGAAGATCGAGTCCAACGTCAAGTCCGCTCCCGCGGACTGGAGCAAGAAGCAGGAGACCACCGAACTCCTGCGCGAGCTCAAGTCGACGGTCGAGCAGCAGACCCGCTGACCACAGGCCCGCCCAACGCCCCTGTGCTTCCTTCTCGCCTGGCATGTGCGAGGAGGGGCACAGGGGCGCCGTCACGTGAGCCGGCACGCGTGAGGGACTTCCGCCTGGCCACGTCCGCGCGGGCGGCCTGGCCATGGAGCGCGACGCCGTCCCGCAGGAATCACCGCGAGCCCGCGCGGCGGCGCCTCAGAGGATGGGGGGATGCGGCCTCGGGTGCCAGGCGCGGGCACCCGAGGCCTGCGGGGTACTTAACTCCGCCCCGGGGGTGAACGGCGAAAACCGGGCACACGCCACCTGATCAACATCTGCTCGCCCGCGCCCGTTACGCGCCTTCACCCTCCCGGCCCACATGAAAAAGGGAGCCGTGACGCTCGGGGGGATCAGCCACGGCTCCCAGATCAAGGGGGTGCGGGCCGGCCGGGCCTGACAGCCGCTCGGTCCGCACCTCCATGTCTACCGCCACGGCACCATCCACGCGACCGGCACAGGACCGGACGGGGATACGCCTTCACGCATCCGGCCGAGGCGCCCCGGCCAGCGGCACGAACTCGCCCGGGCCGGGACGCTCACCCTTGATCACAGCGGAGGTGTCCGCCCGCTCCGCATGCCCTTGGGGGAGCGATGCCGGACACTCCTGTTAGAGGAGTCGGTGTATTTTCGCGCGGGCCATGGTGAGGGTGTTCGGCGTGCTTGAGGTCCCGTTTTGGTTGTGGGGGGCGTTCGCCGCGACGGTGGTGGTGTCGCTGGCGGTGGACCTGCTGTCGCACCGCACCGCGCACGTCATCGGCTTCAAGGAGGCCGCTGCCTGGAGCGGCTTGTGGGTGGGCCTCGCCCTGATTTTCGGTACGGTCGTCTTCCTCGTGCTGGGCACGACGGCGGGCACCGAGTACACCACAGCGTGGCTGCTGGAGAAGAGCCTGTCGGTCGACAACCTCTTCGTCTTCGCCGTGATCTTCGCCTACTTCAAAGTGCCCCGGGCCTACCAGCACCGGGTGCTGTTCTTCGGCGTCATCGGCGCGCTCGTCTTCCGCGGGATCTTCCTCTCCCTCGGCGTGGCGGTCGTCAGCCGTTTCACCGCGGTGCTGTTCGCCTTCGCGGCGGTTCTCTTCTACAGCACCTACAAGCTCCTCAAGGACGAGGAGGACAGCTTCGACCCCGGCAGGAGCTTCGCCGTACGGATGCTCCGCAAGATCATCCCGGTGCGGGACGAGTACGCCGGGGCGAAGTTCTTCGTCAAGGAGGCCGGCAGACGGGTGGCGACGCCGCTGCTGGCGGTGGTCGCCGCGATCGAGGCCGCCGACCTGATCTTCGCCGTCGACAGCGTCCCGGCCGTCCTCGCGGTCAGCGACGACGCCTTCATCGTCTACACCAGCAACGCGTTCGCCATCCTCGGCCTGCGCGCCCTCTACTTCATGCTCGCCGGACTCCTGGACCGCTTCCACTACCTGAGCAAGGGCCTGGCGATCATCCTCGCCTTCATCGGGGTCAAACTCATCCTCCAGGCATCCCACAAGATAATCAGCCCCGGCATCCCGGAAATCCCCTCCCCCGTCAGCCTCGCGGTCATCGTGATCGTCCTGACCGGGTCCGTGCTGCTCAGCCTTAAAAAGCCCGTTCCCATAAGCGCCGCGGAACAGGCCGGCGACCAGCCGGCCGCTCCCCCGCCCCCCGGGCAGTCCGGCCCGCCGCCCCTGGCAGATGATCCCGATCCCCCCGCCGGCCCGACAGGACGGGACGCTTGACCCCTCTCGCCCATGCGGGGCAGCCGGAACACTTTCCCGTACAACAATGCGGGCATACAGTAAAGATATGGTCAAAAGGAAGCTTGAAGCCGAAGCGTACGAATGTCCGGCCTGCAAGCGGTCCGTGCCGGCCGTACTGCACCGCCACAAAACCCTCGGTGTATTCGTCCCTGCAGCAGGCCCGGGCCCATGCCAGAACCGCGACTGCCCCGACTACCGGCTGGACCCCCGACACAAACACACCCCAGCGCGGTAAACGACAGTTTCCCGCTCTCTGAAGCGCGCCCCCTGGCCCCGCAGCCGATGGGGAACGAAGGTTGCTTGATCATCCCCCTCCAGCAGCCAGTCGGCACTCCTCATACGGCGCCGCGCTTACGGGCTGCCCCGCGATTGATCTTGGGTATGACGTGACATGACGATGGCCGCGCGGGTTCTTGAGGTGTGAAGATCAAGCAGGCCCGCGCGGCCATGGCCCATCCTGCCTTCTGTGGCCTCTCGTACCAACATCTCGGCGAGTTGATCGAAGAACTCGCGCCACGCTGGGAGGCGCGTTGCGAGTCCGGTCGCCATGACCGACGTCACGGCGACCGCCGGCGGGAGGCCGGTGCCGGGCCGAAGTACGAACTCGTCTTCACCGACCGGGTCCTGGTGACCCTCGTTCACCTGCGGACCGGCCTGACCCATCAGGCCCTGGCCGTGATCTACGAGGTCGGCTCCTCCACCATCGGCCGGGCGATCGGCGAGGTCCGTCCACTGCTCGCCGGGCGCGGCTTCGCCGTTCCCGGTCGGCCCGGTCTGCGGCTGCGAACACTGGAGGACGTGTTCGCTTACGCGGACGCCGAAGACGTGACCTTGCGGATCGACGGGATGGAGACCCAGGTCAGGCGCCCGAAGGCGGGCCGGCCGGGGCGACGCGCGTTCGTGTCGGGCAAGCGGAAGCAGAACACGGTCAAGACGACGACGATCAGCGACGGCCAGGGCCGCACTCTGTGGTCCGGGGCGATGCGGCCGGGCCGGATGCACGATCAGACCGCGATGCGAACCAAGGGCATCGCCGAGCAGTTCAGGCAACACCCCGGCGTGAAAGCCGAGGTCGACGACGGCTACCGGGGCCTGGCCAACGAGTTCCCCGCCCAGGTCTCGGCCCCTGCGAGGAAGCCGAAGAGCCTGGCCGAAGACGACGGGCCGCTGACCGAGTACTTCGGCTGACGCGAGGCAAAACGCCGCCAGTCTTCGCGCCGGATCTGCGTCGAGCACGCCAACGCCGAACACCGCCAGTGGCGCCCGCTCCAGCGATACACCGGACGCCGCGAGACCTACGGAGAAACCCACCGGGCCGTCGCCTCCCTGGTCTCCGACCGTGCAGCCCGCAGGCCCACCCGTCGCAAGACGAGCACCGAACTGGTCCTCGTCCACCCGGCGGCCTGCTGAATCACCCACCAGCCGAACCGCCAGGCCAACGCACCCCGTGATCAATCGCGAGGCAGCCCGTAACGCGTCAGTACTCGCGCCGAGTCGCCGTATGGGCGCCCATACCTGCCGGGGGCACGGCCACGCCTCCCGCATGGGTTGGACCTCGCGTCACCAGGACAGCTGGCTGTTACGACGGGGTTCCTCTGCAACCGCAGCTTCATGTTCTGCGACAGCAGCGTCGTAGAGGCGGAGGAGTTCTGTGTCGTCCAATCTGAGCGCAGCGCACAGACTGACGATCGCAGCGCGCGGGGGCATGACTTGCCGGCTGAGCACGCGACTCCAGGTTGACCGGGAAATTTTGCTGCGGCGGGCCATAGCGTCGAACGACAGGGCATTTTCGTCCTTGATTCGCTGTAGCTCCGCGACCAGGGCTTGGTTCGCTGACCCAGGTCCCTGCGACGACCCCTGTTCCTGGTCGCGTGCCTCCTCGTCCCCGCCCAATGCGGCCGGCATCCTTCCAAGGGAACGACCGAGGTTTCTGAGCGCCTCATCCCGGCCCAACGCCTGTACCCCGGTACCGGTTGAGGAGGGATTGACCATCTCGACCGGAGTTCCCGCGTCGTCGCCCGCTGCATCCCAGAGCACTTTGAACCGGTCGACTTCCGCCTCCTGATCGACCCGCGGACGAGCACGCTTGGCCAACTCTTCCACCATCATCTCCACCACTCCCCAACCCGGCAGCACCGGCTTCGTAAGGGCGTGATGGATCCTGGTGTGGCTGACGACATCACCTCCGCCGGCTGCCTCCTGAAGCGCCCGGGCCGAGGGGTAGCCGGCGCGCTTGTGCAGGGCGTGAAGTTCGCGGTTGAGCCGGAGCAGGGGGCCAGGCGGGATGTCAGGCGTCTTCCACGGACGGGGCATGCTCGGCTCTCCGGCGGGGTGTAAGAAATTGTCAGAAGTCGTCAGCCATGATGCCAGCGAAATGTCTGCACGTGTCAGATGTCGTAGAGATCCGTGGGTGTTCGTCTGCACTCATAAAGGCCACCAAAGGTGGATTCACGCTGGTCAGGTAGCTAATCAATGCCTGACGGAGGTTCTTATGGATCAGATCAGCGTGCGTGCGCTCCTGCTGCTTCTCGTAGGCGGGATCACGGCTTACATGGCCTTTCACAATCCCGCGCTCGGCGTCGCGGTCGGCGTCGCGGTCGTAGTCATGGCCTTGCTGCACGAGCTGCTGGCCCGATAGGTCAGCTCACGAAGCGGGCCGGCCCGACAGGCCGGCCCGCTGGCTGCCTATCGAGGGCGCCGCATGGTGGCGCGGTCTGATCACCGAGTTACCCGCCGAGACCATCACGGGGGACCGGACCCGCCCGCACCCTGCATGATGCGCTCCTCGCCGAACGCTCCGAAGAGCGGGGACGCGATGCTGTACGACCTGGCCCGAGAGGGGGAGAACGGGGGTGTCCCCCATGTCCACGTGCCCGTGTCTACTGAAGCATCGGCTGGGAAGCGGGGCATGCGCCGGGTCCCTCCCACCGGGGGAAGGTGCCGGACTAGGGTGACGGGCATGTTCATCGCTGCTGTTTCGCCCCGGTCCACCGGAAAAACGACGGTCATCTGGTGGCTGCTCCATGCCCTGCGCGAGCGCGGCTACGACGTCATGGGATTTGACTCGGACGAGTCGAAGCAGCTCTATCGGTGGTGGCAGGCGTCGGACCAGGAGTTCGAGGTGACCCGCCTTGCGGACACCCGTTTCCACGAGGAGGCACCGGACGCGCTGCCGGAGGGGCACATTGGCGCGGTCGACTGCGGCCACCTGGAGAACCACGCGGGCATCGGGTACTCCGTGGTGCGCGTGGCGGACCTGGTCATCGTCGTGTGCGCGGCGACCAACGGCGACGTGGAGCGCCTGGAGGAGCTGCCCATGGATGGTTTCCTGGATCTGGCCTGGGCCAAAAAGAAGGATCCGAACGCCCCTCGGGCGAAGGAGTGGGTCCTGCTGGTGCGTGTGCAGCCCGGTACCAGGACGGCACCAGAGGGCATCCGTAAGACGCTGGTGGATGCCGGCTGGAACGTTTTCACGACGATGATTCCGGCTGTCCAGCGGTACGCGAACACGGGCGAGGGGCAGCCGATCGATGCGCCGGGGTCGCATTTCGACGAGTTGGTGACGGAGCTGGAGCACCGGGGGCTGATCAGCAAGTGAGCAGCAAGTCCAAGCCCCTCACCCCTGAGCAGCTGCGGGCGAAGCGTGAGGAGCGGCGGCGCAGAGAGCAGGAAGAGGCCGGCGCCGGCGCGGTGGTCCTGCGTGAAGAGGACGTGGCGCAGGGCCGGGCACAGCCGATGATTCGGTGGGATCAACTGCCGACCGCGGTGGATGCGCCTGACGCACAGGGGCCGCTGACGGCCGAGGAGGCGGACTCCTGGGAGCTGTGCAAGCGCTCTTTTGCCCAGTACAAGGAGGCGTGGTTCGTCGCGGCGACCGCGCTGGACATCTCCCTGCGGGGCCGACTGTGGCGGGCGGACTACGAGACCGCCGAACTGTTCATCCGGGATGTGACGGACATGTCGACGTCCAACGCGTATCGGCAGATCGCTGGGGCGCGGATCGCGGCACTGTTGGCCGAGCCGCCACGCCTCGAACTTGAATCGAACGATCTGTCCCGCATGCGGGACTCGAACCCGCGGCCCTTCGTGATCAGCCAGCGCGCGGCCGAGAGCCTGTCCAAAATCCGCGAGGATTACGGGCCAGAGAGTGCGGCCGATGCCTACCGGACGGTGGCCGAGGCGACCGGCCGGGAGATGGTGAGCGGAAAGACCCTGACCGCCATCGTCCGGCAGTTCCCCCGCAGGGCGGTAGAGGAATTGGACGCTGAACAACGGCAGGAGCGTCTGCGCGAGCTGGCGGTGCGGCAGGCCGCCGAGGAGGCGGCAGCAAGGGCGACGCCGACTGGCCCTCTTGCCGTGTTCGCAAAGTACGTGACCAATGCGCAGGCTTTCGCGAGCACGACAGCTGGCATGGCGGACGCGTTCACCGCTGCGGCTGCCGAGGATCCGGCAGAGGCGAAACGGCTCGCGGTGCTGCTGCGGGACCATCTGACGGTAGTCATCGACAACCTGCCGGACGTCTAGATCGTTCGATTTCATTCGAACGATCTGTCCCGCATGCGGGACTCACAGGACACCGGCCTGCCCGAACATACCGAAGGGCGGCACCCACCCGGGGTGCCGCCCTTCGGTATGGGTGCGGTTCGTCGGCTAGCTACCGACCAGCTTGTTCAGCCCGACGGCACTCACACCGAATGCGGCGACTCCGGCAAGGACAGCGGCAGCCGTGTTGGACTCGGTCGCACAGGTAAGCAGACCCGCGCCGATACCGGTGAGGACGGCAACAGTGAGCAGGAAAGCGGATCGCAGGCTGAGGAGCGGTGGGCCCTCCCCGGTGGGCGGGTTCGGTGGGCCGGTCCTGCGATGTCGTCTGATCCGGCGTGCGGGGAGGCTGCTGGAGCGTGGACATGGGTTCCCTCTCTGTGTGGTGGCGCTGCGCCGGCCGGTGCAGCGGGCAGGGTGTGCAGCTCCTCACCTCCTGGACGACGGACCTTGCCAATGGGTATGACAGGCCGTCCGGTCTGCTGTGAGGAGCGATGGCGGCAGGATGACTAAGGCGGTACCTAGCGACACAACCCCTGCCTGAACTGCGGTGATGTGCACCAGGCACCTGTAGGCACTTCTGGGACCGCAGTGCAGGGGGCAGTACCCCTCCTGTCTTAGTTATGGGGCGGGTGTGACTCGGGAGCGATCTTCACTCCCGAGTCCCGGCTCCCTGGAATGTCGTCTATAAGGAAGGGAGTCGAATGCCTACGCCCTTCACTCCGCCCTGGAGAGGCCTCAAGCAGATGCCGGCTGGTCCCCACGGCTGGAAACGCTGAAGGGCGGCATCCCTGGTGGGGTGCCGCCCTTCAGCGTTGGTGCGGGGGTCAGCCGGTGTAGCCGGTGGCGATCAGGTCGGCGGCCTCCTGGCGGCGCTGTCCGGCGATGGTGCGCGAGACACCGAGGACGTCTTCCACGTCCTTGATCGGGACGGCGTACATGTCGGGCGTCTCGGGTCGCTCGTCGACGGGCAGGGCCGCGTGGGCGGCGAGAATCATGCGGGCGACCTTGCGGACCGCGCGCTCAACGGCGGAGAGGCGGGCGGTGTCCTCGGCCTCCAGGGCGGCGACCTCGGCACGGGCGGCGGCCTCGCGGGCGGCAGCGGCGGCGGCCAGGGCTTCGGTCTGGTCGCGCTCGGCGGCGGCCTTGCGCGCGGCGGCTTCGGCGCGGGCGGCCTCGGCCTGCTCGGTCTGCGCCTGCGCCTGCTCGGCGGCGGCGCGCTGCCGGCCGGCCTCGGCCTCGGCTCGCCGGCGCTCCGCCAGCTCAGCGGCGGCCTTGCGGCGGGCCTCCTCGGCGCGGGCGTCGGCCTCGGCCTCCTCGGCCGACCGCTCCGCGAGCGCGTTGCGCTGCGCTGCGGACAGGGTCGCGTTCGCGGCGCGTTCCGCCGCCAGGCGCTCGGTCTCCGCCTTCAGCGCCTCGGCGTCGCGGGCCGCCTGCGCCGCGATCCGGTCGGCCTCGGCCTGCCGGGCCACGCTCTCGCGCCGTTCCGCCTCCAGCCGCTCGGCCTCCGCCTGGCGCGCGGCGGCCTCCTGCGCGAGGCGCACGGCCTCCGCCTCGGCCTCGGCGGCGGCCTTCTGGTCCTCCTTGGTCTGGCGGATCGCGGCGGCGGCGCGGGCCTCGGCCTCACGCTCCTCCGCCGTCTTGGCCGCCTCTACCTCCCGCTGCGCGGCACGTTCCGCCGCCTCGGCCGCGCGTTCCGCCGCCTTGCGCTCGGCTTCCGCCGCGAGGGCCGCGGTGTGCTCGGCAGTGCCAGCAGCCGCGAGGGCAGCGGCCTCAGCCGCCTTCGCCTTCGCCTGGGCGGCGGCCTTCTGCGCGGCAGTGTCGTGCTGCGCGGTGGTCACCTTGGTATCGATGCCCATCCGCCGAATCGTGTTGTCAGCCTTGCGCTCCTCCTCGTCCAGACGGCGCTCGTCCTCGGCGGCCCGGGCGGCGGCGACCCGGTCAGCCTCGGCCTGGGCGCGGCGGTCAGCGTCCTCCTGCTGCTTGCGCGGCTGGTCCAGTGCCTCGTCCACACTCAGCCCGTAGGCGGCCATCTTGAAGGGGAGCAGGGCGGTGGCGCCGGCCTTCTTCTTCCAGCCGCGGCCGTGGGTGTGCTGGAGCCAGGCCTCGTAGACGTCCAGAGCCTTGTCCATCTCCACGACCTGGGCGTAGGAGGTGATGCCGCGCAGCTTCATCCGCCGGAAGGTCGTGAACGCCGCCCAGGGCGAGAGGATCCAGCGGTGCAGCGGCACCGAGTCCGACTCGACGCCCAGGACCAGCTTGTTCGTGCGGATGATGAGGTGGCGCACGCCCTCGACCACGGCCACGAACAGGACGGGCAGCACGCCGTGCATGACCGCGCCCAGCGGGTCCTGCGCGATTGGCTTCTCGCCGGCCGCCGCGTTGAACACGATGGTCGCGCACGTCAGCGCGTGGGCGATCAGGCGCAGCATCGGCTTGGGCATCCGGCGCCAGACCAGGACCAGGTCCATGCCGTACATGGCGACGATCCCGGCGTCGATGCCGACGGGGAACAGCCAGGAGTACCAGCCGAAACCGTGCTCGCGGGCGAGGCCTTCGAGGGCGTCGTAGGAGCCGGTGAACCCGATCGCGGCGACCACGGCGGCGCACACGGCCGACAGCCTCACGACCCACTTCATCGCCTTGACCGACCACGGCCGCGCGGCGGTGACGGCGGGCGGAGCGGTCTTCGTCTCGACCGGAGCGGTCTCGCGCTCCGGCGGAACGGGAACGGACGCGGGCGGAACGGCCGGGGCGGCGCTGCCGGACAGGTCGGTTCCGGGCCGGGGCTTCGTGATCGTCATGGGCTCCTGCATGCGGGCAGTCTGCCCCGTGGCGGAGGCGGCCGGAGCGGCGGGGCCGCCGGGCGGAGCGGCCTCCGGGGCGGGCGGAGCGGCGGGCCGGGGGCGGCCGTTGGCCGGACCGGGGTAGGTTTCGAGCTGCGTCACGGGTACCTCCGTGGTCGTAGGGCGGGGCCGGGAGGAGCGAACTCCCGGCCCCGTCCGCATGTCTGAGGGGGCGGGTGGGCCGGTGGTCAGCCGGCGTGGTCGAACAGGGCGAGCTGCGCCTCGGCCAGCGCGCAGGTCGGCGAGCCGGTCCCGCTCCCGCTTCAGGGCCCGGCGCCAGCAGGGCGGGCACCACGGCCGCAACTAGTCGGCCGGGGCGGCGGCGTTCGCGGCGTCCGTGGCGTGGGGCGGGTAGGGGGCGGCGTGCAACGCCACGGGCTTGTCCGTACCGGCCGCACACCGCTTGGAGGCGTGCTCGGTGCCGCAGGCGCCCTCACAGCCGCACTGCGTGCCGTGGGCGGCCATGACGACGTCCAGGACACTGCCGGGAGGGATCGTCACGGCCCTTCACCTGCCGTTCTTCGTGGTGGTGCGGGCGATGACGCCCCGGGTGATCGTGCTCGTCGTGCGGTGCTCCTGGCGGACCGGGCCGGCGTAGTGGTGGTGGTGCGTGACCGGGGCCGTCTCGGCGGCGGCCTGCCCGGCCCGGCGGACCAGCCGGGACAGGGCGGCGACCAGGGCGACGGGGGCACCGACAGCGAGGGCCAGGACGAGCGGGTCGACCCCGCCCAGCGCCCACAGGGCTACGCCCGCGCCGGTGCCGGCCATCAGGGTGCCGGCGCCGCCCGCGAGCATCAGCGCGGAGGCGTCGGTGGCGCGCTGGGACATCGGTGCCCGGCCGGGCTGGGCGACCGGGAGCGCGTCTCCGACGGCGGGCAGCGGGGTGGTGTCGCGGTAGGCGGTCGGCACGGGGGCCGGGGCGGGGGCGGCGGCCTCGGCGAGGGCGTTCTCGACGGCGGCGATCAGGTCGGCGGCGCGGGCGGTGGTGGCCTCGCGGTCGGGCGTGCGGTCCATCGGGTGCTCCTTCCTGTTCGAATTCCTGACGGCGGGGTCGGCGGCGGTCAGGCGCGTACGGTCCAGCCGCGCTCGGTACGGCGGATGTCGAAGCACGGGCCCGCGATCCGGCCCTGCGCGGGCAGGCACTGCCCGAGGCCGAGCGAGTCGATCCGGGTCATCAGCTCCGCGATCTCAGCGGCCAGGGCAGCGGCCTGGGCCTCCTTGCGACGCAGGTCCTCGGGACGTCCGGTGTACATGGCACTCCTCACGGTGAGTGATAGTCAGGCGGGATGTCAGAGCGGGTGTTTTTGACAGTCAGGGGGCGATGCCAGGGCTGTCAGCAGGAAAATCCGTGACTTCTCTTTAGGCCCCCGGCCGCCTGACAGTCAGGAGTCAGAACGTCCCCTGACTGTCAGGCCATCACTTTCCGTAGCTGCTAGGCGGGCTGGAGCGGGGAGTGGAGGATCGTGTAGGAGCCGTGCCCGTCCCGCTGGATCAGGCCCGCCTCGGTCAGGCGCTTGAGCTCGCCCTGGAGCCAGGGGCGCTGACGGCCGGTCGCCACGGTCGCCGGGATCAGGTCCGCCGGCGCGAACTCCAGCCGCCCGTTCTGCACCCAGGTGTCGAGCTCGGCGTAGAGGGTGTGCCGCGCCTCCTCCGTCGACATCCGCTCGGGCCGTTCGAATTCCATGTCGCTGTCGTCGTCGGCGTCGGGGACGTCGTCGTGCAGGTCGAGGTGGGCGTAGTCGGCGTCCGGCTCGGGGTCGGCGGGAATGGCGCCCAGGATCTCGTCGTAGGCGTCCTGGATCTCGATCTCGGCGGCCTGCTCGGCGGCGCTCATGTCGGTGTCCTCGAAGCCGTCGGCGGAGGGGGCGGGGGGCTGTGCCGGAATCGCGGCCAGGGCGGGCGGAGCCGGACGCCGCGCGGGCGGAGCGGCGGCCGCGGCCCCGCCCGGGAAGGGCGGGAAGGCCGGAGCGTCGGGGTCGGGGGAGGCCGTCACGGCGGAGCCGAACCCGATGCGGACGGAGTGCAGCCAGGCGAGTGCGGCGGCGGCCGACTGCTCGATGCCGGGCGTGGTGCAGTTGGTGCCCCGGCCGGTGCGCTGGGCGTAGGACTGCCCGAGCGCGTTCGCGGTCGTCTCGTCCAGCGGGTCGCGGTACGGGGCGGCGGCGGCCACCACGGCGGCCAGGACCGAGCGGTCGGTGAGCGAGGAGCGGGCCTCCGTGGTCCACCGCTCCTGGGGGATGCCCATGCCGGTGGAGATCGCGTAGCCGGGCCGGGACGAGCCCCAGGCGGGCACGGCGCCGGCGTCGGTGACCGAGTCCGGCAGGCAGAACCCGGCGTCGCCGGGCGCGTCCACCCCGAAGCACGCCGCCGCCTGCAAGTTCGCGCGAATGTCGGTGCTGACGTTGGTCCACGTCGCGCGCTGGAGGCTGATGATCAGCCAGATACCGACGCTGCGGGCCTTGCGGGCGATCTCCTCCAGCTCGTCGAACTCCGCGACATCGGCCGCCTCCTCGATCCACACCACCACGGCGGACAGCGACGACGCCGGGGTCCAGCGGTCCAGGCCCTCGGACGACAGGACACTGCCCCGCGCCCGGATCGCGGCCGGCAGCGAACGGACGTACCGCTTGGCCTCCTTGGGGTCCTGGATCAGCCAGTCGATCCCGTCGCGGATGTGCCCCACCGTCTGGTCACCCTTGGCCAGGTCGATCACGTGCAGCGCGATCTGCGCCCGGGTCGCCAGGTGCACGAACACCGTGCGGGCGAACTCCGACTTCCCGGCACCGGTCACGCCCATCACCAGCAGGTGCTGGAGCACGGCCGGGGTGAACGGGTCCAGCAGCCACAGCTCGCCGTCGGCGTACGTGCCGACCGGGATCGGATGCGTGGGCAGCAACCCGAACGCGTCGGGCATGAAGAACTCCACCCCACCCTTGAGTAGGTCGGCGACGCGCATCGAGATCATGCCGCGCGAGGCGTCCTCCGGGTCCGGGGTCACGATCACCCCGGACGGCGGGACCTGGAGCGCGGCCGCGACGCGGGCGGTCGTCGCCTGCACGGCCTCGATCGTGCCGCCCGGGGCGACCTCGATCTGCGCCTTGACCGTGCCCTTGCCGGTGCCCTTGGCGTCCTTGACGGCCACCTTCTCCCAGCCGATCGCGGCCTGGAGCCTGGACAGCGTGCCCTCGTTGGTCTCCTCCGCGTCCACGGCCTGGCCGTGCGCCATAATCTGACGGGCGTTCCAGGAAGCCGCCAGGAGCGCGCCGCCCATCAGCCACAGGTCGAGCATCGGGCGGCCGAACGGCCCGGCACTGACCGCGCAGGTGAGCCAGCCCATCCCGGCCGCCACCGTCGCCGTCGCCTGCGCCCGGCGGAACTTCCTGAACTTGGTGTTCACGCCGGAGGTCTTCCAGGTGACCGCCGACAGCGCGGCGCCGCCCAGGGCGAGGCCGGCCGACGCGAGGCCGGCGGACATCGCGTCGCCGCCCCACAGGGCGTTCACCGCCGCCCCGGCGGCCGGGGGCAGCACTCCGGCCGCAACCCACGGCGGCGTGTACGGCAGCGCCTTGGCCAGCATGTAGCCGCCGATGGACTTGCCCAGGTTCCCGGTGACCGCGACCAGCTCGGCGCCGACACCGCCGGCGGTCGTGGTCTGCGTCGTTGTCTTCGTACGCGCCATCGCTTCAGCCCTCCTCGATCGTGAACTCGCGGCGGGGAGCGGCCTTGCCCGAACGGGCGCGCTTGGCCTCCTGCTCGGGCCTCACGAAGTGCCTGTCAAAGGCCGACGCCATCTTCAGCGCGCCCACGCCGAGCGCCTTCGCGGCCTCCGCGCTGACCTTGAGGTGGGCGGAGACAAGGCGGGCCTTGACGCGGTTGCTCGCACCGAAGTGGAACCACTTGCCCTTGTAGGTGGACAGCACCCCGTTGATCTCCTCGGCGCGCATACCCAGGATCAGGTGGAGCTCCCGGCCGAGCAGGTTGACGGCCTTGGCCAGGGCGAGGATGTCCTTGTTGTTGCGGATCTCGATCCGCTCGATCGCGTAGATGAGCCGGTCGCCCTGGTGCCGGTCCGACCCGCCCGCCGGAGCCGCCGCGCCGCCACGGCCGCCGCCCCGGCCACCGCCGGAACCGCCGTTGATGTGGACGTTGACCGGCGGCATGAACCCGGACGCCGCCGCGCCGACGAAACCGCCGGCCGCCGCCCCCGTCGCTGCTGCGGCCCGCGTCGCCCGCGACGGACCCGCCGGACGGGTCGGCCGCGTCGGCCCGGGGTCGGACGGGTGCGCCGTGTCCGACCACTGGTCATCCGCCAGCTGCGCCGCCGGGCGGGGACGCGGCGGCGGCACCGAACGCGGCGGCCTGGTCGGCCGGTCCGTACGCGGGTCGAACCCCGCCGTGTTGTCGGAGGCCCAGTCGTACGGGCCGCTGCTCGTGGTGCTCATCCCTGGGTCTCCTCGTCGTGCAGGTTGATGCCGCCGAACCACATCGGCGTACGGATCTGGATCAGGTCGATGTCCGGGTCGCCGGACTCCTCGACCGCGTCGGCCGCGTTCTCGATCAGCTCGTGCGCCGCCATGTACTTCGCGGTGGCGACGGCGGCGTACAGGTCGGTGGGTCCCATCGACGTCCGCGTCGCGAGCCGGACGGCGAGCCGGGCGACCCGGGCCGCCGCCGCCACGACGGCGACGGCCCGGTCGACCAAGAGCACGCGCAGCTGCCCGTACATCACCGGCCACCCGCCTGCTGCACGGTCTCCACCAGCCGCGCCGCCGCCTCCTGCGCCGCGACCAGCGCGGCCTGCGCCGCCTGCCGCGCCGCCTCCATCGCGGCGGCGGCCGCTTGGCGCTCCTCGTCAGTCACACTGGACATGTCGGTCCTCCACTCACCTGGATGCGTCCGACAGCTCGGCCGGTGTCCAACCACCGGCTGGCATGAGGGCGGCTCCCGAGTTCGGGGGTCGCCCTTGTTGCTACGCCGCCGTACACAAGGTACGGATTTACCACCCGCCAGGTACTTAACGTACCTTGCAGTCGACATGAAAGTACATGAAGAACCTCTAGCGGGCAACTGTTGTACCTTCAGAAGCAAATGATGTACCTTCGGGGTGTGACGCTGTCACCGCAAAAAGGGAGAAGCCATGGCATATAAGGCAGCGGAGGGGAAGGGGTACGCCGATGTGGCGTCCTACTTCCGCGCCCGCATCAAGAGCGGGGAGCTCGCCCCGGGCGACACGCTTCCTTCCGTAGCGGAGATCAGGGAACAGTTCGACGTGGCGACGAAGACCGTCAGCCGCGCGTTGGGCGTTCTCAAGGGGGAGGGACTGGTCGCCTCCCGGGGGGCGCTGGGCACGGTCGTGGCGAAGTCCTCGATGATCCTCACCGGCACCGACCGGCTCGACCGCATGGCGCAGAACGGTCGGCAGTACGCCCCGGGAGAGACCTCCTCAGGGCATCGCGTCATGCGCCGGTCCGTGGACGACCCGGAGATCTGCACCGCGCTCGACCTGGAACCCGGAAGCGAGGCTGTGATTCGCATCCGCGTCTTCAGGCAGGACGACAAGCCCACTTCCGTGGGCGTCTCCGTGTACCCGCCCCACACCGTGGCGGTCGTCCCCGAGCTGGCTGACGGCGCGACGCGCCCTCAGTTCGACCAGCTGTACACCGAGCGGACTGGCCGCCAGGTTGTACGGGGGCACAGGGTGGCCCGTGCTCGCCACGCGTCCCAGGACGAACTGAATGCGCTCGAGATCGACGTGCCGCTGCAATCGGCCGTGCCCGTCATCTACACGACCGTCACGTTCCACGACGACGAGCGCCCTCTCGGGTACTGGGAGGACGTCTACGTCCCCGGGGCGCAGGTTCCGATGGGGGACTGACGAGCGGCTTGCCCAGCTCCCCTTGCGGCTTGCCCCTGGATTCCGGGGCTTGCCCGTGGTGGCGTCTGGGCGTGTCATCGGCCCGACCTGCGCCAGCATGGGGCCACACAACGCAACAGGCCCCGCAGAAGCGGGGCCTGAGGGGCCGGTCCGGGGTGGAGCCCGGGTTGCCGACCAAAGCACCTAGCTCTAGGAGGTGCGCTCGTACATGAGCGTACGTGTATCTGCCGCCGACACGCCACAGGGCCCGGTCCGCGTCTGGACGCGCACGGGTGACCCGCAGCCTTTGTCCATCACCGCGCAGCAGCCAGCGGCCGACGCCGAGCGGCTGTCGCTGACCGCGATCGGTGTCTACGCCCGGATCTGCCTGATGCCTGACGGCGCGGAGTTCACCGCGGAATCACTCGCGGCCGGGAAGGACGACCAGGCGGAACTCCTCGAAGCGCTGGCCGACCTGGAGGCGTACGGGTACCTCGTGGAGGTGGCCCGGTGAGTGACGACGTGTTCGGCACGCACTTCAGCTCCTCGCGCATCGAGCGGGCGTGGGAGCCACCGGAGGAAGTGGTGATCACGCGGGCGCTGGCGGAATCGCCGGATCTTGACTGGGAGGACTTCGGGGTCCTGATCCGGCTGCTGTTGCGGGACCCGGACCAGCCGACGAATGTGCCGGACTTGGTGGAAGAGCTCCGGACAACCGGCTGGACCATCGGGGAAAAGCCGCTGCGACGCATCATGCGGCGCCTGAAGAAGGCCGGCCACGTTTCCCACAAGCGCGAGTACTCCCCCGAGACCCAGCGTCCCGAGTGGGTGTTCCGCGTGTTCAGGAATCCGGCGAACAACCCTCAGTACACCGAGGACGGCGTCACCGCGTTGTCGCAGGTCAGGCCGATCGGGCCGAATCGGCCCGATCGGGAGCCGGAGCCCGTTTCCGATCGGGCCGAATCGGCCGTTTATGCAGGTCAGGCCGATCGGGCCGAATCGGCCGGGTCGGCTCCGATCGGGCCGAATCGGCCCGATCGGAAAGAAGACGTTTCCGCAGGTCGGGCCGACCAGGCCGAATCGGCCCGATCACTCGCGTCCCCCCCACACCCCCCGGAGGAGGAGGAACTCCTCCCCCCTACCCCCCACGCGTCCGCTGGGTCGCTTCCGTCACAGCGGGAGGAGGAGGTGGCGGAGTTCTCCTCCGAGGAGCTTCTCGTCGCCGCGTCGTTCCTCCAGGAGATGAAGCGCTGGCAGGCGGGCAGGAAGACCGCTCAGCGGTGCGCTCCGCGGCTGCTGCGTGCGATGGGTGAGCAGGGCTGGCCGGCGCTGTCGGCGATGGACGAGGCCCAGCGCGACCTGCTGGAGGCCGACGTGCTGCGCAACACCGGCGGTGCGACGTCCTGGGAGCGGTGTCTGCCGGGCTGGGTGGAGGACCTGCGCCTGTACGCGAAGGTGGCGGCGCGTCCGGCCGGGGCGGCTTCCCGGCCGGAGCGGGACGCGTCGAAGTGCTGGAAGCCGGGCCACGGTTCCGGCGCGTACTTCACCGAGGACTGCTCGCACTGCTTGCGGGAGTCGAGGCCGCGCCGTGAGGGCGCCTCGAAGGTCGACCCCGCCGCCCTGATCGCCCAGCTCCGCGCCGGCCGCGCCGCCAGCGGCGAGCGCTGACCCGTCCTCAGACACGCAGCGGCGCCCGGGGCCTGGATGTCGAGCCCCTGCCCCGGGCGCCTCGGACCACTGGAGATCCGATGACCACCGTACCCACCGACGAGCACCTGCCCGCCCCCCGACGGGCCCACGACGCCGAGGGCGCGTTCCGCCTCCCGCCCCAGGACCTGGACGCCGAGCAGTGCGCGCTGGGTGGCATGCTGCTGTCCAAGGACGCCATCTCCGACGTCGTGGACATCCTCAAGCCCCGCGACTTCTACAAGCCCGCCCACGCCCTCGTGTTCGTCGTGATCGTGGACCTGTACGCCAAGGGCGAGGCGGCCGACCCGATCACGGTCGGCGCGGAGCTGACACGGCGCGGCGAGATCAACCGCGTCGGCGGCGCCGCCTACCTCCACCTCCTGGTCCAGGCCGTGCCCACCGCCGCGAACGCCTCGTACTACGCCGAGATCGTCCACGAACGGGCCGTGCTGCGCCGCCTGGTCGAGGCCGGCACCAAGATTGCCCAGCTCGGCTACGCCGCCGAGGGCACCTTGGACGAGATCGTCAACCGCTCCCAGGCCGAGCTGCACGCCGTCACCGAGGACCGCTCCGGCAAGGAGCCCGGCAGCATGATCTCCGCGATCGTCGAGCGGGTCATCGACTCCGTCGGCACCCACTCCGACGGCGAGGTCACCGGAGTCCCCACCGGATTCCTCGACCTGGACTCCCTCACCGGCGGCTGGCAGGACGGCCAGCTCATCGTCATCGGCGCCCGCCCGGCCGTCGGCAAGTCCACCCTCGCCCTCGACTTCGCCCGCGCCGCCGCGATCAAGCACGGCAAGCGGGTGGCGCTGTTCTCCCTGGAGATGGGCGAGGACGAAATCGGCATGCGCCTGATCTCCGCCGAGGCCCGCGTCGCGCTGCACCACCTGCGCAACAACGCCGTCACCGACGAGGACTGGACGCGCATCGCCCAGCGGACCTCCGCCATCAGCGAGGCCGGCCTCTTCGTGGACGACTCCCCGAACCTCACCCTCGCCGACATCCGCACCCGCACCCGCCGCCTCGCCGCCGACGGCGGCCTGGGCCTCGTGATCGTGGACTACCTCCAGCTGATGACCGCCCTCGGCTCCCGCCGCAACGCCACCCGCCAGGAAGACGTCTCCGAGCTCTCCCGGGGCCTGAAGATGCTCGCCAAGAGCCTGCGCGTCCCCGTGATCGCCCTCTCCCAGCTCAACCGCGGCTCCGAGCACCGCACCGACAAGAAGCCGATGGTCTCCGACCTGCGCGAGTCCGGCTCCATCGAGCAGGACGCCGACATGGTGATCCTGCTGCACCGCGAGGACGTCTACGAGAAGGAGTCCCCGCGCGCCGGCGAGGCCGAGCTGATCGTCGGCAAGCACCGCAACGGGCCCACCGCCACCATCACCGTCGCCTTCCAGGGCCACTACTCCCGCTTCGTCGACATGGCACACACCTGACCCGTAAAACCGCCTGTACGGCGGTCTCCCGGCCCCCGCCCCAGTCCAAGCCTCCTAGGTCATCCGGGGCACTGAAAGCGGCTCAGATCGCCGTACAGCGACTCGGCTTCACTCGGACACGCCCGGTCTTGCGCGCGTAGGTGCGCGCAGGCGTACGGGCAGCCCTGTGACCGGCCGTCACCCGCCGCCGGTCACAGGGCCCGTCACACCGTCCGTCACAACCGACGCTCCTCGCGCGGCACCGCGTGCACACGTGCACGAACACCCCCGTGCACACGACCCCGCCCCTCGCCGACCACCACCGAAGGACCACGCATGACCATCGACGCCGCCCTGCACGGCGCGCTCGCGGGCGCGTTCACCCGGCCGATCCCGAAGTCCGTCGCGCGCAGGTCCGCTACCTTGTCAAGCAGCACCACGGCAGCACCAAGGAGGTCGCGCAGCTGCTCGGTGTCTCCCAGCGCACCGTCGAGCGCTACGTCCGCGACCAGATCAAAAGCCGCGGGCCGACCTCGCGGACCGGATGGCCGCCGAGGTCCGCCGCCGCTGGCAGCCGCAGATGAGGGCCAGGGCCCGCAAGTCCGCCGCTACCACGGCCGGCCTCATGGTCGACGTCCGCGCCCGGTTCGGCTTCACCGCCGCACCCGGCACCAGCGACGACGCCCGCACGCGCCATTTCACCCTCGCCCTCCCACCCGAACACGCCGCCCGTCTCCTCGACGCCCAGGCCGCCGGCGCCACCGACCGCGAGCTTCAGCGGGCAACGGCCGACGCGCTGGGCGAGGTTTACTTCCGTGACGGCGGCCACCGCGCCCACGACCTCGAGGTCGAGCTCACCGACATTGAGCAGATCCAGTTCGAGCTGTCGCTGCTACGGCAAAGCTCTTGACCTGCGCGGTCTTCCTGTTGTCAGACCTTGCACTTAACGTCATGAGAATGGCACACAGCGTGTTCCACACGGGTTACCAGATCTCCCTGAACCTGTCCCTTGACGACCTTGGCCATCCCGACCGGCCGAACCTATGGTCTGAGCTGCACGGTAAGTGCAAGCCCGGCATCCTTCTGTGTCTGGAATGCAGGGACGCAGACCCCGGCTGCCCCCAGTGGATGTACGTCCAGCTACGCCGCGGCGTCCGGTTGGCCTGCCACTACAGCAACTCCAGCGCCCGCCACCCAGGGCTGGAGGGCAACCGGCACAAGGCCATGAAGGAACGCATCGTCCTGGTAGCCGACTCCGGCGGGTACCTCGCACGAGCCGAGGCCGAGGCGAAGGAACAAAAGCGCTACTCCGACGTCCTGGTCACAGGCGCCAACGGCATTCAGATCGCCCACGAGATCCAGTTCTCCCACTCCACCGCCAGATCCGCGCGCCAGCGCACTGCTGACGCCCGCCGGGCAGGCCGACTGCCGACCTGGACCGTCGACACCAGCACCGCCCCGCTGATCGACCGTGTGCCGTGGACGCGCATCGACCGCCAGCCCTGGGAGAACCTCCGGCGCCCCAGCAACCCGCTGATGATCCGTGGCGGCATCCGGCAGCTCTACCAGGACCGCTGCTACCAAAGCCCCCGCCTGTGCCCACAGAGATGGGGCGGCGCCTGCGACGGATGGCACGGCACCTGGCAGGCCAAGGGTCGCCAGTTCGACGAGTTCGTACTCCTCACCGCCGCACAACAACTGGTTCCCCTGCATCTGCCTGCTCTTGGAGAGAACCGCCGCCGCAACGCCTACATCTGGGTCACCCCTGAAGACCGCCAGCGGTACATCGACTCAGGCGCACCCGTCGTCCCCGACGAAGACGACGTCCCCACCGAGCAGCAGACCGAGGTAACACCCAAGCCGATCGACCCGAAGTGCCGATGGATGGAGCGGAAAGACTTCGTTCCCCCGCCGGCCGATCAGCGCGATACCGGCGACGACTTTGGTTCCCCCGTCAGCCTCGGCACACAGCGGTTTCCTGCCGGACCCCAGACCTCCCCGACAGCCATGCCGACCACCACTAGACGGAAATCACGTCCTGCCCCCGCCTCAATCCGCATCCCCGTTCAGCGACAAGGCCCCTCATACGGCACACAGATCGGGCCATGCGCCCGATGCCGACAGCCCACAACGCGCTATGGAGCCGGAGCATCTCCACTATGCGCCACTTGCCGCGCCACACCTCGGAACTGATCTCTCTGAACACGCTGTCCAGTTCTCTGACGCTCAGAATGCTGGTGCTACCGACTACCAGCTTGAGAGAGCGACGGCCGACGCTTCAGACGAGGTCTACTTCCGCGACGGCGGCCACCGCGCCCACGACCTCGACATCGAGCAGATCCGGTTCGTGCTGTAGCCCGATGTGACAGCACCGGCTTGGGTACCGGAATCGCACCGGCGGGGCACCGGCAGGGGACCGGCGGAGCACCGGCAAGAAGCCGGTCCCCTGCCGGTCCGGTCGGTCACGCGCCGGTGCGATTCCGGTACCCATGTCGGTCCGGATGTCGGTCCTGATCAGCGACAACAGCCGCCGCCTGGCCGCCTGTGGGGCGGTTACGGGTTACCGGTTACAGGCTGGTGAGGACACCGGTTCGCGCTGTTCCGGGCGGTCCGGAGTGACTCTCCCGGGCCTGTAACCGGTAACCCGTAACCGCCCTGGCCGCCTTCCAGTTCGCGTCAACGTTCCCGTCGGCGCCTGACCCGCGCCAGAGGAGCGAGGCCCAACGCCCGCGCATCCGTCCGGGCCCAACAGGCCCGGGAACGGGCCTGGGCGCCCTTCTCCCCGCTTTTCCGGCGTCCGGCGTGGAAAGGGTCGGCCTGGGAGACGGGTTCGCCTCCCAGGCGCCCGCTGAGGCGATCCTGCAACCTCGTTCCCTCTCGCCCCGGAGAAAGTCCAGTCAAATGACGAACACCCCCGCGCCCATCACACTCCGCGCCCTGCGCGAGCACCTGGATGCCACCAGTGCCGACTGGGCCGGTACCGCTCCGGAGACCGACCTGCTCAACCTCCGGGCCCGCCTGAACCTGTGTGAACAGCAGGGCGACCTGGAGCACTCGGTCTCGCTGCGCAAGCTCGCCGTACTGCTCGGCATGTCAACCGCGGGTGTCTCCCAGTCCAACGACCGCCTCGCCCAAGCCGGCTGGCTCCACCGCTGCCCGACCCCGGCCCCGGACGGCACCATCCGCTGGATGCTCACCCGCGGGGACAAGCCCACCCCGGACCGTTCCCGCGGCGGATACCGCCGCCCCGTCCCACCCCTCGTTCCACCCCCCGTCCCTCGCGCCCGCCGCACCCTCACCCCAGAGCAACGCTGCCTCGCCGACCGGCTTCACCACCGAGCGGACACCCTGCGCGCCGCAGCGGTGGCTGACGAGGACGACCCGGGCCTGAACATCCGCGACGCCGTCGACCTGGCCGCCGTGCAGCTCGGTCTCCAGGCGCCCGCGGACTGAGGACGGCGGGTCCGAACCTCTTCATGGCGAGTGGGGCTGGCTCTGCTCATCAGCGTGTCCGTGGTGAGTGAGCCGGCCGGGGTTCCGTGGTGAGCCGTGTTCCTGTGGGGCTCGCAGGGCGTTTTCCCAGATGGGCGGGGAGGCTGTGAGTCTGTGAGGGACTGTCCACGGTCCGGTCTGGTGGTGCGCCGGCTACGTCCTGGCGGTGCTCGTGGTCCTGCTCCTCGCCCTCGTCCTGGTGGTGCCCGGCGCGGGGCCGGCGCCTCGCGCTCGCCCCCGTCTCGCTCCCCGGCCCGTCCTCGGGCCGCGTGCAAATGCCGCACGGCGACGACGACCAGGAGCACGGGCCCGGCCATCGCCGCCGCATACATCACCAGTGCATCAGGGCCATCACTTTCTGCCTCTTCTGCAGTGCGCAACGGCCCGGCGGAGACCTCCCTCGACAGCCATCGCATGGGACTCCGACAGACCGAAGGCAGCCCTCGCCAGCATCATGGCGAGGGCTTTGTAGAACATCGCCTCCGGCATCGGCCCCACCACCCGCATCGCGGAGCGCCCGAGCCATCGGACCTCGTCACAGAGGATCTCCCGGAGGTAGTTGATCGTCGGGGCGAATAAGACCGACCGGCAAATGGTGGGGCCGGGCTGGCCAGGCGGACCCGAACGCAGGGCAGGCACGAGCCTGAGTGATCATGGAGTTCTCTACGCTC